>CAMKJU010000203.1 GCA_946413265.1 uncultured Lentisphaerota bacterium | reverse complement strand
GCGAGGAATATGTGACGCTCGACGTCAACGCCAAGACGGTTGGACTCCTTCCCGTCGGGCGACACGGTAAACGCTCGCGTAGTGCGCGTGGGCGAGGAATATGTGACGCTCGACGTCAACGCCAAGACGGTTGGACTCCTTCCCGTTTCGGACGTCACGGACGAGGAGGGCGATGTGACCGTAAAGCGCGGCGACACGGTTGAGGTGTCGTTCGTGGCGATGCAGAAGGACGCCTACCTCTTCGCGAAGGCGGACGTGGCGGAATCCGCCGCTATCGTCTCCGTGGACCAGACCATCCAGCGTGCCTTCGACGGCGGACTTCCCCTGGAGGGAACCGTCGAGAAGGAAGTGAAGGGCGGCTACGAGGTGACGGTGTGCGGACAGCGCGGGTTCTGCCCGTACTCGCAGATCGACCGTGTCCGCAAGCCGGTTGCGCCCGGTGCGGAGAACCCATACGTCGGCAAGAAGCTGCAGTTCATCGTGCAGGAGTACGGCACTGACGACAGGGGCGTGAACCTCATCGTGAGCCACCGCGTCGTGCAGGAACGCGAACTCGCCGTTGCGAAGGACTACCTGCGCGACACGCTTGAAGAGGGGCAGACCCTCAACGGCACAGTAGTGAAGGTGTTGAACTTCGGTGCGTTCGTGGACCTCGGCGGTGTGGAGGGCCTAGTGCCCGTGCGCGAGATTTCGTGGGACAAGGTGAACGACCCCAACGACTTCCTGAAGGCCGGCGAACTCGTCACGGTGAAGATACTCTCCCTCGACTGGGAGCGCGAGCGTATTTCGCTCTCAATCCGCCAGTGCCAGGCCAAGCCCCTGAAGCCACGCACGCCCGAGGAAATCGCGCGCGATGCCGAAGCGCAGGACGTTGCGGACTGGATGGAGGCGCATGCCGGCGAGACCGATTCGTTCAGCTCGCTCGGCAAAGCCTTCGACGGACTGAAAATCTAGCAGTTCCTTACTGCGCGCGGGGGTCGCGGTCGGGTGGGTTGCTGATCATGTTCTGCACCCACCCGGCGGACTTGAAGTGCTGCGACAGGTAGGCGTGCGCGAGAACCTCAAGGTCGTCGCTGCCGTAGTCGTAGCTGGCGAGCCCCGCGAAGTCGCGGTCGATGTTCTGCTGGTCGAAGACCAGATCGCTGGAGAAGTAGGGGAACAGGTCGCCCACGAACTTCGAGAACATCGACTCCTCAGATGATTTGCACGCGCGGTCCATGCCGATGGTGAGTCCGTCGATTCGGAACACGCGGCATACGGCGCGCAGTATCTGGTTGGCGGAGACGGGACGGTTGCCCGTCACATGATAGGTTACGCCGGATGCGCCACGCTGGAAGAGGTCCGTGATGGCGGCCTGGACGTAGTCGATCGGGACGAAGTAGATATGGTCCGAGGCTTCAGTACGGCAGTTCATGTCCATGTCGACCCACTCGTCCGGCGACACGCCTTTCCGGCGCGCGGCACGCTCCTTGAGCTTCTGGAGGAATTCGAGAATCCTGTAGAACGCAAGCGGCTTGCGGATGCGTCCGTCGCTTTTCCTGCCGACGATGATTCCTGGACGGTAGATCGTGAAGGGTATGCCGGATTCCCTTACCAGGTGTTCGGCCTTGCACTTGCTTTCTTCGTACGGGTTGTTGAAGGCGGGCGGATGCTGTTCCTGTTCGTAGATCACGCCCGTCTGTTTCCCTGCGACGTAGGCGGTGGCCACGTAGTGGAACTCACGCACGCCTAGCTTCTTGGCGAGTTCGACCATGCGCCGGGTACCATCGTAGTTGATCTTGAACACGCGCCCTGTCGGATCTTTGCCGAGATTCACGTCGGCCGCGCAGTGCAGTACCTTCTGCACGCCCTTGAGGAGAGGATTCGCGGCGAGCTGGTCTACGTCGATCGACGTCACGTCGCCCTCGATTGCGGTCACGCGGTTCAGCACTTCGTCGCAGATTTCCGGACATCCCTCGAACTCGCACTCGCTGCGGATGACGTCTTGCGCCCGCTGCTCTGCGGAAAGGCCGCCTGCGCCGCGCACAAGGCAGACAAAGGTACAGTCGGGCTTTTCCTTAGCGAGGGCAACAACGACGGAACTCCCCACCAAACCGGTGAGGCCTGTCAGCAGAATGCGTTCGGATGCACGGGTCGAATCTGTCATTGGGTCTTCTTTCTTCCTTTAAAATTCCTTGGCTTCCATGAAACCTTCTGGATGTCGGCGTAAATTATAGCAGATTTTGTCCGTTTGTAGAGCAGTAAAACGAATAAAACCCAAAAACAATTTCGCTGGGATTGAGACGCCGTCAGAAATTTGGTAGAATATACGACCTTGCGCGGGGCGGCAATCCAGCCGTTGCCGCAAACACAGAAAGAAAAGAACATGGCAGAAGAGAACAAGTCGAGCCTCGACCCGCTCGCCGCGCTGTGCAAGCGCCGCGGGTTCATCTATCATTCATCCGAAATCTACGGCGGCATGCCGGGATTCTGGGACTACGGTCCGCTCGGATGCGAGCTGAAGCAGAACGTCAAGCAGGCCTGGTGGCAGTTCACCGTGCGTGGCCGCGAGGACGTGGCGGGACTCGACGCGACGATCATCATGCACCCGAAGATCTGGAAGGCGAGCGGCCACCTCGATACGTTCGCCGACCCGATGACGATGTGCAAGCAGTGTAAGAAGCTCATGCGCGCCGACCAGATCGACGACATCCGTGCCGAACTCGGCAAGAAGGCGGCGGCGGTGAATCCGGCATACGCGCTCTCGTGTCCGCACTGCGGCGGCGAGATGACGGAGCCCAAGCCGTTCAACCTCATGTTCAAGACAGTCGTCGGCCCGATCGACGATCCCTCCAACGTCGCCTATCTCCGTCCCGAGACGGCGCAGGCCATCTTCGCGCAGTTCACGAACGTCCTCTCCACCTCGCGCCAGCAGGTGCCGTTCGGCATCGCGCAGATGGGCAAGAGCTTCCGTAACGAGGTGACGCCACGCAACTACACGTTCCGCAGCCGCGAGTTCGAGCAGATGGAGCTCGAGTTCTTCATCCGCCCGGACGAGGCGGTGGAGATCCTCCACGGACACGTCGTGACGCTCGCCGACAACCCCGACCTCAACGGGCCGGTGCAGGACGACTGGGGCTGGGAAGTATGGCACAAGTACTGGGTTGAGCAGCGCAAGAAGTTCCTCAACGCCGTCGGCCTCCCCACGGAGCACTTCGTCGAGTACTGGCAGAAGCCGGACGAACTCGCCCACTACGCCCGCGCGTGCGTGGACATCGAATATGACTTCCCGTTCGGACGCCAGGAGCTGGAGGGCATCGCGGCCCGCAGCGACTTCGACCTCACGCAGCACCAGAAGCATTCCGGCGAAAGCCAGATGGTGTTCGACGACCCGCTCAAGCAGGCCGCCAAGAAACTCGACGACGCGGCGCGCAAGGCGTTCATCGAGAAGGTGCAGGCCGACTGGGTGTCGCGCGGCAAGGATCCGATCGCGGCCGAGAAGTTCTGTCTCAATCTCTTCGACGGCAAGTACGTGCCGCACGTGATCGAGCCGTCGGCCGGCGTGGACCGCCTTATGCTTGCACTCCTATGCGAAGCATACGAGGAGCAGAAGCTCACGGACGAGAAGGGCAAGGAAGACATCCGCACGGTGCTGCACTTCCATCCGAAGGTGGCGCCCGTGAAGGTGGCCGTGTTCCCGCTCGTCAAGAAGGACGAGGCGTGTTTCAACATGGCGCGCGAGATTTTCGACAAGCTCCGCAAGAAGGTGAACTGCTTCTGGGATGCGTCCGGCCAGATCGGCCGCCGCTACCGCCGTCAGGACGAGGCAGGCACGCCGTGGTGCATCACGGTGGACCCGGAGTCACCTAAGGACGGCAAGTTCACGGTGCGCGACCGCGACTCGATGCAGCAAGAGCGCATGACCTACGAGGAGTTCCTCGTCAAGATGTATGCGGCGCTTGAATTCTAAAAAGTGGAGCCTTCAGACAAAATTCTGCTTGTTTCCACAGCGAAAATTCGCTATCATAATCCAATTCGATGGAGAAACCAGAACAAATGGACATAACAGAAGAAATGCGCCGCCATTCGGCCGCGCACCTGACCGCGCGTGCGGTCTGTAATCTCTTTCCCGGCACCCAGACGGACATCGGTCCCGCGACGGACGACGGCTTCTACTACGACTTCGACCTCGAGCACCGCCTTGCGCCCGAGGACTTCCCCGCGATCGAAAAGGAGATCGCGCGCCTCATCGCGCTCGACGAGCCGTTCGTGCGCGCCGAGATGTCGCGCGCCGACGTGGCGGCACGCCTTGACGGGCAGAAGTACAAGCTCGAGCGCCTCGCGGACATTCCCGAAGGCGAGACGATCAGCACGTACACCGTGGGCGACTACTTTGAGATGTGTCGCGGTCCGCACGTGGAGCATTCCGCGCAGATCGGCGCCGTCAAGCTGATGAAGGTGGCGGGCAGCTACTACCGCGGCGACGAGAACAACAAGATGCTCCAGCGCGTCTACGGCATCGTCGGCAAGGACCAGGCGGATCTCGATGCGTACATCGCCCGACTCGAGGAGGCGAAGAAGCGCGACCACCGCCGTCTCGGCGTGGAGCTCGACCTCTTCCACCTCGACCCCGAGGACCCCGGCCAGATCTTCTGGCACCCGAAGGGCTGGGCGATCTACGTGGCGCTGCAGGACTACATGCGCGACAAGATAGTGAAGGACGGCTACCAGGAGGTCAACACCCCCGCCATCATGCCGCGCAGCCTGTGGGAGCGGAGCGGACACTGGGACCACTACAAGGCGAACATGTTTGTCACGGAGAGCGAGAAGCGCGTCTTCGCGGTGAAGCCCATGAACTGCCCCGGCGCGCTCGAGATCTTCAAGAGCCGTATGCGCTCCTACAAGGACCTGCCGCTGCGTCTCGCCGAGTTCGGCCATTGCGCGCGCAACGAACCGAGCGGCACGCTGCACGGCATCATGCGCGTGCGCGGGTTCGTGCAGGACGACGCGCACATCATCTGCACCGAGGAGCAGATCGAGGAGGAGGTCGCGAAGTTCTGCCGACTCCTGAAGGACGTCTACAAGGACTTCGGGTTCGACAAGAACCTGCTCGTGAAGCTCTCCACGATGCCTGAGGACCACGTGGGCGACGAGGCAACGTGGCAGCACGCCGAGGCGGCGCTCGCCGCCGCGTGCAAGGCGTCCGGCATGGACTACGTGATCCAGCCCGGCGAAGGCGCGTTCTACGGCCCGAAGCTCGAGTTCACGCTCATCGACGCGCTGGGGCGTCCGTGGCAGTGCGGCACGATCCAGCTCGACTACCAGCTCCCGAGCGCCGAGCGCCTGAACGCCGAGTACATCGGCCCCGACAGCCAGAAGCACCATCCCGTGATGCTCCACCGTGCGGTGCTGGGCTCGCTCGAGCGCTTCATCGGCATTTTGATCGAACACTACGCCGGCGCGTTCCCGTTGTGGCTCTCGCCTGAGCAGGTGCGCGTGCTTCCCATCACCGACAAGCAGGTGCCATACGCGGAGTCGATCCGCGACTCGCTTGCCGCGAAGGGTTTCCGCGTGGGGATCGACGCGTCCGCCGACAAGCTCGGCGCGAAGATCCGCGCCGGAACGGTGGAGAAGGTGCCATACCTGCTCGTGGCAGGCGGTCGCGACGAGGCGGCGGGCGTCGTCTCGGTGCGCAAGCGCGGCGCGGGCGACCTGGGCGCAATGAAGCTTGAGGTCTTCATCGCAAAGCTCGATGAAGACCTGAAGAACAAACAGTAACGAAAACAACAAGAAAGGTGAGGTGACTTATCGCTTCCTTTACCCGAGTCAACTACAAAATCCGCGTGCCGTCGGTGCGCGTGATTGACTCAAACGGCCAGATGCTCGGCGTAATGCCGACCAGTCAGGCGCAGCGAATGGCGGAACGCCAGGGGCTAGATCTCGTCGAGATCACCCCCAACGCGGAACCGCCGGTCTGCAAGATCATGGACTACGGCAAGTTCAAGTACGAGGAGTCGATCAAGGCCAAGCAGCAGCGCAAG
>CAMKJU010000202.1 GCA_946413265.1 uncultured Lentisphaerota bacterium | reverse complement strand
GCGGGCAAGTTAGCCCGCGCGCTAATGGCAAGTTGTTTCAAATAGTTGTTTCCAAACATCAGAAGGCTCTGCGGTGAATTACGCAGATGCGCCCCGTCCATGGCGCGTGAAAAGTTTTACCATTGACGCGCAGGGGGGCGGTCTGATATAATCCGGCCCCATGAAAAAGTCAGTGAATCTCTTTGTTCTCGCCGCGTCGGTTGCGACTGCGGCGGCAGTCCACGGCTTCGAGGCGACGCTGGCCGATCCGCTGGCGTGGCTCTATCCGGACTCCAAGGTCGCGTCCGCCGAACGGATCGGCGAGATCGACGTGCCGGCCAACGGCGTGATCGACGTCAACCTGCTTCTCAACGGGCTCAAGCCCGGCGAGCGGCTCGTGCTCGAGTCCTCGGAAAAGGGCGGCGAATGGTGTCGGATGGTCGCCGTGCCGGTGTCGCACAATACCGGCAACCGCGGTTTCCTAGAGGGAACGCCGGGCGAGAACAAGTCCGTGACGCGCCGCGCGCCGTTCGAGGTGTACGACGCGCTGGAGCCCCTGGCGGACGGCGCGGTCGCCGCGCCGAAGGAGACGGAGGCGCTGTACTTCCGCATGGACCGCCCGCCGGCGGGCGCGAAGACGCTCGACATCCGCTTCCGCGTGAAGCAGGGCGTGGAGGCGAAGGAGCTGGCGCTCAAGGTGAACGTGCACGGCGTGTCGCTGCCGCCCGTGGGCAAGGACAGCTTCAAGTACACGAACTGGATGAACTACGAGGGCATGGCGAAGTTCCACGGCCTCGAGCCGTGGAGCGAGGCGCACTGGGCGATGATCGAGAAGTACGTGCGGCTCGCCGCGCGCGGCCGGCAGAACTGCGCGATCATGTTCGGCGTGTTTCGGAAACTGCCGAACGGCGACGTGGGCGTGGATGCCGAGAAGTTCCGCCGGCTGCTCGGCATCTACGACCGTGCGGGAATCTGGTACATCGAAGGCCCGCACCTCGCGAACTTTTCGAACGGCTGGGGATCGCCCACGTTCTACACGGCGCTCACCACCAACGTCACCACCTCCGTGCCCGGCGCGCTGAAGCTCTCGCGGCTCGCCCGCCAGCTGCAGGCGAAGATCGACGAATACGGCCTCAGGGACCGCTGGTACCAGCACGTCGCCGACGAGCCCGGCGGAAAGAACGTGGGCGAATACCGCATCACGGCGGGAATCGTGCGCCGCTACATGCCGGGCGTGCGCACCATCGACGCGGTGGAGGAGCCTTCCTTCGCCGGCGCGCTGGACGTGTGGGTGCCGAAGGTGGACGCCTTCGAGCGGCACCGCGCGCTCTACGAGAGTTTCCGCACGAACTTCCACGACCGCGTGTGGTGCTACACCTGCTGCATCCCCGGCGGCAAGTGGATGAACCGCCTCCTCGACCACGAACTGCTGCGTCCGGCGCTGATTCCGTGGGTGTCCGGCATGTACGACGTGGACGGCTTCCTGCACTGGGGCTACAACTGGTGGCGCGACGGAAGCGACCCGTTCAAGGACACGATCGTCCTGAAGCGCAAGCCGCCGCTTCCCGCCGGCGATACGCACATCGTCTATCCCGGCAAGGACGGCCCCTGGTCGAGCGCGCGCCTTGAGGCGACGCGCGCGGGGATGGAGGACGCGGACCTGCTTGCCATGCTCCGCCGGCGCGACAGGCCCGGGGCGGACGCGCTCGTGCGCCGCATGGCGCGCGGCTACGGCGACTACTCCACGTCTTGCAAGCTCTACCGCGAAACGCGGCGCGACCTCCTGCGCACCCTCGTCTCCAAGAAGGCGCCGTGACAACGCCCAGAAAAACTGACTGTTAACTGCAATCTAAAAATATTAAAGAAAGGAAAGATCGTATGAAATACGCATTGACGTCCGGCGTGAGGCCGGGAACGGGAATCGCGGCGCGCATCCTGGCGGTTGCCGCAATGGCATGCTGCTGCGCGGCGCACGGCGTGGACAACGGAAACAGGCCGGTGCGCGGCGGGGACTGGAAGGTCGTGTACTCCTCGGCGGAGGGCCCGCAGGGCAGGGCTCTGGAGGTGCTGACGGAACGCCTCACGCCGCATCTCCTGCGCGAGCAGTACCTGGCCACGCAGCATGTGCTGCCGATGGAGAAGGCGGGGACGAAGCTGCCCAAGGAAAAGAAACACCGGATCGTCGTCGGGATGCCGTCCGAGAACCCCGTGCTGCGCGACTGCCTCAAGGACGCCGTGCCGCCGGAAGGGGGCTACCTGATCCGTGCGGGCAGCGAAAACGGCGCGAACACGGTCCTCATCGCCGGCGCGACGCCGGAGGCGGTGCTGTGGGGCACGTTCGAGTTCCTGGACGTGACCGTGCCGGACCTGGAGTGGCAGATGTTCCACGACCCGCATCTCCTCTACGCGGGCACGCTCTTCCGCACGGACCGGGCGCTGCCGAAGTTCGAGGTGGCGCGCCGCCCCGAGACGCCGATCCGCAGCATCTTCGCCTGGGGGCAGGTGATCGACGACTACCGGTCGAAGTTCCGCGAGATGGCGCGCGCCCGGTTCAACCGCGCCATCATCTGGAACAAATGGCAGGTGATCAACGCGAGGGACGTGGTGGACTGCGCCCACAGCTGGGGCGTCAAGGTCTACTGGGGCTTCGCTTGGGGATGGGGCGACGGCTGGGAGAAGACCGACGTACACAATCTCGACAAGCTGGCCGACCGGATCGTGGACGAGTGGCGGCGCGTGTGGAAGCCCATGGGCGGCGACGGAATCTACTTCCAGAGCTTCACCGAGACCACGCAACAGGAGCTGAACGGGCGTTCGATCGCCGAGGCCGTGACGGAACTCGTCAACATGGTGACGAAGCGCATCCACGCCGAGGCGCCGGACCTGAAGATCGTCTTCGGGCTGCACGCCAACTCCATCCGGAAGCCCGGCGCGACGGAGGCGATCGCGAAGACCGACCCGTCGCTGGAGATCCTGTGGGAGAACTGCGGCGGCTTCCCGTTCGGCGACGTCTGGGGAAATCCCGACACGGCGTTCTGCGACAAGATCGTGGCGATGTCGCCTTCCGTCGGCCTGAGCTGGAAGGCGCAGCTGCGCCTCGATTGGGCGACCTGGGTGGAGCCGTGCGGGCCGTTCGTGCTCGGCTGCGCCGGGCAGCGCACGAAGGAGCGCGACCAGCGCTCCGTCGCGCGCCGCGGCACCTTCTTCGACGAGGTGTGGATGCAGCGCGGCAAGGTGGCCTACGACTTCGTGCGGCACATGCGCGCGGGGCATAAGAAGCCCGTCGAGTTCAACGGCGTCGCGGAATACACCCCGCCGTACGGCTTCACCACGCAGTGCCAGGCCGAGCTCTTCTGGAGCACGGAGGACGCGTGGGAGGAGATCATGCGGCGCGCCCGCGCCCGTGCCCGCCCGGAGTGGTGAGCCCGCTTTCCGAATTGCCCGCAAAAACCGCACGACATGGAAGGATGCACAATGACGAATCTCGCGAAAGTCAGATTTCCGAAAATGGCGATTGCCGCAGGCGCCGCGCTGTGCGCGGCGGCGGCATCTGCGTTCGAGGCCGTTCTGGCGGACCCTCTCGTCTGGCTCTACGCCGATTCCAAGGTCGCATCCGCCGAACGGATCGGCGAGATCGACGTGCCGGCCAACGGCGTGGTGGACGTGAACATCCTGCTGAACGGCCTGAAGGCCGGGGAAGCTCTTGAGATCTCCGCCTCCGAAAAAGCCGGAACGTGGTGCCGGATGGTGGCCGTGCCGGTGAAGCGCAACACGGGGCCCGGCGGATTCCTGGAGCGCACGCCCGGCGACAACAAGTTCGTGGCGCGCCGCGCGCCGTTCGAGGTGTTCGACGCGCTGGAGCCGCTTGCGGAGGGCAAGGTGCAGGCACCGAAGGAGACGGAGGCGCTCTATTTCCGCATGGACCGCCCGCCGGCGGGCGCGAAGACGCGCGACATCCGCTTCCGCGTGAAGCAGGGCGCGGAGACGAAGGAGCTGGCGCTCAGGGTCAACGTACACGGCGTGTCGCTTCCGCCCGTGGGGAAGGCGAGCTTCAAATACACGAACCACATGGACCTGCACAGCATGGCGGCGAGCCACGGATTGGAGCCGTGGAGCGAGGCGCACTGGGCGATGATCGAGAAGTACGTGCGGCTGGCCGTCCGGGGGCGCCAGAACATGGCGCCCATCCACATGTTCATTACACGGAAGCCGGACGGAGACGTGGAGATGGACACGGCCCGCTTCGAACGCCTGCTCGGCATCTACGACCGTGCGGGAATCTGGTATCTGGAAGGCCCGTATCTGGCAGGCTTCACGCACGGCTGGGGATCGCCCACGTTTTCAGCCGCGGGGACGAAGAGCGTCACGACGACCGTGCCGGGCGCGCTGGCGATCGCGAAGATGGCGGCGAAACTGCAGTCGGTCATAGAACGGTACGGCCTCAAGGACCGCTGGATACAGCATGTGGCGGACGAGCCCGGCGGGAAGAACGTGCCGGAGTACCGCATCACGACGGGAATCGTGCGCCGGTACATGCCGGGCGTGCGCATCATGGACGCCGTGGAGGAGCCGTCCTTCGCCGGCGCGCTGGACATCTGGTGCCCCAAAGTGGATTCCTTCGACCGCCACCGCGCCCTCTACGACAGCTTCCGCACGAACTTCAACGACGAGGTGTGGTGCTACACCTGCTGCATACCGGGAGGCAGGTGGATGAACCGCCTGATGGACGGCGAACTGCTGCGCCCGGTGCTGATTCCCTGGGTGTCGACGATGTGCGGCGTCAGCGGCTTCCTCCACTGGGGCTACAACCGCTGGCAGCTGAACCAGAAGCAGGATCCGTTCAAGGAGCCCTATCCGAAAAGCTGGGGCGGTTCCAACAACGGGCACTCCCTGCCGCCCGGCGACACGCACATCGTCTATCCCGGCAAGGACGGCCCCTGGTCGAGCGCGCGGTTCGAGGCCACGCGCGCGGGCATGGAGGACGCAGACCTCCTTCGGGTGCTGGGTCGCCGCGGCAAGGCCGCCGCCGACGCGCTCGTGCGCCGCATCGCCCGCAGCTACGGCGACTACACGCCGTCGTGCAGGCTCTACCGCGAAACGCGGCGCGACCTCCTGCGCGCCCTCTGCGGGGACGCCGGTCCCGGACCCGGCTGGCGGCTGCGGTGGTCTGACGAGTTCGACGGCGCGCAGCTCGACACCAACGTGTGGCGGCGCATACCATGCGGCGGGGCCGACTGGGACCGCCACATGTCGCCGCGTCCCGACCTCACCGTCGTGCGCGACGGCGTGATCACGATGCGCGGCATTGTCAACGACGGCCCCGACAAGGACAGGCATCCGTGGCTGACCGGCGGCATCGACAACCGCAACGGGCCGGACATCTCCCTGATGCGGCAGGGCAAGGTGCTCATACGCGCGAAGTTCCAGGACCACCAGAAGGGCGCATGGCCCGCGCTGTGGATGTGCGGGGCGAAGCCCGACGCCAAGGGACGGGGGTATCCGTGGACGGGAGAGATCGACATCGTGGAGCGTCTGAACGGCGATCCCTTCGTGTACCACACCGTCCACTCGGGCTGGACGCTCAACAAGAAGCATCCAAACGAGCCGCGCCACGGCGGCAAGGGCGCGATCCGCAAGGGCGAATGGAACGTCTATGGCATGGAGATCACGCCCACGGAGCTCGTCTGGTCGGTCAACGGCAAGGATACGTTCCGCTATCCCAGGACGGACTGCGGGGATCCGGACCAGTTCCCGTTCTCCGGGCCGTTCTTCTTCCTCCTGGACATGCAGCTCGGCGGCAAGTGGGTGGGCAAGGTTGACATGGCCACGCTGCCCGTGGAGATGCAGATCGACTACATCCGCATCTACGAGAAGGTGCCGTGACGGACCAAAGGACATGAATATGAGGCAATTCATAAACTCGTGTTCGGCATCAGTTGAGGCATGAAGGGGCATGTCCGCTGTACGAGTCCGCCCCATAGGCGGAGAAAGTTGTGCTGCCTTGGCTTTTCGATTCCGGCAGTTTCGGCGTTCCCGTTTGTTTTCATGCCAGAATCGTATCATATAATTGCAGATAATGCAAGTACATAATGACGAAATTGCAAT
>CAMKJU010000201.1 GCA_946413265.1 uncultured Lentisphaerota bacterium | reverse complement strand
ACTCCTCGTCACGGCCTTCAAAGTCGAGGCCGATGCCACTCGTGTCACCAGTGAGCCAACCTTGTCCAGACGGTCCTGATCCGCCACCTCCCTGGTGGAGGCCGATGCGAATCGCATGGGCACCGGGTGAAAGCGTGACGTTCGCCTTCGTCGGCGTTCCCCAGGCGCCGTTGTCCAGCACAACGGCACCGTCAATCGTGAGATACACGTTGTCGTCGAAGTTCTCCGCAAACGTCCAAGTGGCATCGGCGTTGCCATGGTTCCAGATGTAGCCCTCGAACACGTAGTCAATGTTCGAGTTTGTGTAGTCATCCAGCACATCTGCGTCGCCGTGCTTGACGTTGGCGTAGTCGAGGTTGGGATAGACGCCGGTCCGCGGGCAGTCCGCCGTCCTGTACGTTCCGTTTTCAACGAAGCCGCCGGCAAGACCAATTTGCGTATTTGCGATCTTGAGCGTGCCGCCGTTCACGTGCACGGCCGCCTCGGGCGCGAAGTCCTGCACGATCAGGTCGTCCTCGGTCAACGTGAAGAGCGAACCGTCTCCCGGATCCTCGAGGGCGACGAAGTTACCGTAAACGCCCTCGTCGCGTCCCTGGAAGTCGATGCCGATCGTCCAGCCGCCATCGGGATGCTGCCACCACTGGAACCAGTCGGCGGTCACGCACGGACCGGACGTTCCGCCGCCCTGGTACACGACGAGGTGGAAGCGATGCGGCCCCGGCGTGAGCGTGACAGATCCGTATGTCGGCCTTGTCCAGGCATTTTGCTCACAGTCGTTCAGCACGACCTCGTCGTCGATCTTGAGATAGACGAAGTCATCGAAGTGCTCCGCGAACGTCCAAGTGACAGCCTCGCCCGTGCGATTCCAGATGTACCCGTCGTACGCACAGTTGATGTTGTGGTTGTTGTAATCCAAATCCTCAAATATCTTGTAGTTGTCGGGGATGCTCGTCTGGGCGTACTCGAGGTTCGTGACGACGAGCAGGTAGTCGTCCGCAGTCGCCGTGAACGCGGTGTCGAGGTCTCCGTTCTTGAACGCCGCGTAGAGACCGGGCTGGCGCACGGACTGGTTCTCGCCGGTCAGCGTCAGCTGCGCGTTCAGGGTCGAGACGTCGTCCGACTCTCCCTCCACGATCAGCTCCGTGGCGGCATAGGACGGCGCGCTGAACGTGCCGCCGGCGAGCGTGAGCTTTCCGGGTTGGATTGAGGCGCCGGCAGGAATCGACAGTTCGCCGCCGCGCACTTCAGCGCCGGCGACACCGTTCGCGCCCTCAAGCGTGAGCCTGCCCGCACCCTTCTTGACGATCGGGCCGGACGAGCTCTCGCCCATGGTGACAGCCGTGGCAGCGATCGTGTACGTCTGCGTGTTGTTGTCGACGTAGAGTCCGCCGCCGAAGAGCTTGACGGTCGGCTTCTCGGTGTAGCCCCAGCCCGGGCTCGTCACGATGATGCCCTTCACCCTGCGCGTCGCGGTGTCGAAGTCCACCACCGCCGTCGCGCCAGCGCCGTCGCCCTCGATCACCACCACCGGCGGCCCCATCAGCTCGGAGCCCTTCCAGGCGAGCCTCGCGGCGTCGGCCTGGGTCCAGCGTATCGCCTTAACGCCAAGCCCCGAAGGCGCGCGGAGCGTCTGCCCGAGCGACACGGAGTTGCCGGCGGTGTCGATCTGAGCGCCATTTTCGTACACATACACGCCGTCGAGCTTGTTTTCGGCGGCGTCGCCGAAGAGCTTGGCGCCTGTCTGCTTCGCCTTGAACGTTCCGCCGTTGAACGTCGCGTACGCCTTTGCATCCTCTTTGTTGCCCTTGTAGAGCGAGTTTGCCGCTAACTCGCCGCCAATGAGATTGACCTGGCCGGTGAAGCTGGCGCGGTCCGCCACGCGCACGCCCGCGCCGATGTTGGCCGAGCCGCCGCGCATCTCGTAGACGGCGGTGCCGTTCCTGCCGTCCCAGTCGTTGGCCTCGCCCATGTCGAATCCGCCAACCGTCTCGAACGTCCCTCCGCTCTGGTCGATCGCGCCGTGGCCGCCTCGGCTCATCACGAGCGCGCCGTAGAGCGCATTGGTGACAAGCACGTAGCCCTCGTCCCGGATGGCGAGCGTTGCATAGCCGTTGGGATGCTTTGCTAGCTGCGAATAGCCCATGAACGCCGTGGATCCTGTTCCTGCGACTTCCCAGTAGCCCCATGTGTACTGTGCATTAGCGAGCACCGTGTCGCTGGAATGCCCGCCCCAGTTGACGATCTCGCCGCCGCTCTGCAGCACCGCGCTCTGGCTGAACTGGTTGTTGCACATGAAGAGCTTGTTCGAGACGATGCCGCCGTCCTGCACCTCAAGGATGCCGCCGCCGACGTCCGCACTGCCGATCCAAATCGCAGGCGACTTCTGTGTTGCCGGCGCGAGGTCGGAGTGGACATATCCACCCTTGCCGACGACGAGCGTCGGGATGTCGCCGTCGCTCCTTACGTTGCCGATGTTCGGGTTGCCGCTGCCGAAGTCGATCTCGCTGTCGTAGATCTCGACGCGGCCCTTCTTGACGACCTGGAGACCGGTCATCGTATTTGCCGCGTTGTTGGAGATGACGAGCGTGCCCTGGTCGGCGTAGATTCCGCCGCCGGCCGTGTACGCCATCTCGGCGGTGAACGTCCCTTCGCCGGTCTTGCTGATGCCGATGGGCTTAGTGACTGTTCCCGTGCCCGACACGGTGTCGTTTCCAGCCGTGTCGATCATAATCGCGCCGGAAGCGCCCTCCGGCGCGTCGGCGTTGGCGATGAGCAGGTTGATCTGCTCGGCGCTCCAGCCGTCGTCGCCGCCGCTCCCGAGCTTCACGGCGATCTTGCCCGTCCCGGAAATTACGACCTTGCCGGCCACGTTGTAGCCGGGCAGGACCGCCGCACACGGACAGTAGAGAACGCCCTTCCTGACCTCGGTTCCGCCCGTCCAGTCGTTCTCCGTGTTCTCGATGCGCGCATAGCCGGCGTCACCGCCTTCGTCGCGGACGAGCTTACCGGAGCCCGTGATCTTGCCCGTGATGCGGAAGTTGGTATTGTCGTTCGGCGATAGCTTGAGCTCCGCGCCTTCTTCGATTGTCACAGTGCCGGCAATGTTGTTCTGGTTGGCGGCACCGCTGCGGATCGCAAACTTACCGCCAGCGGACGTCACCGTGATGGGCCAGGTGAGCGCAGCCCCGAGGTTGTAGACGTCAAATGCGCCGCCGGCGAACTCGATGGTGCCGTTGCCGCTGAACGTCGTTCCCGACTCCACGCCGAACGTGCCCTGCTCGATGCGGATCTTCGCCGTGTCGCCGCCCGCGTTGACCGGGACGGACGTGAAGAGGAATGAGTTGCCGCCCTTCTTCGTGAGGACGTGTCCGTTCATGTTGAAATACGCCCCGCTGACTGTGTTGCGGAAGTCAAAGCGCCCAAGCGCGTTCACCGTCGCGTCGCCCGTCATCTCGCCGCAGATGAGCGCGTTGTACTGGCTCGTGCCAGTGGAGTTCATCAGCGCGCCATTTCCGTCATCGCCTGTGCCCTCGAAGACGATCTTCGTCGCGCGCAGCCCCACGGCATTTGCGTCCGCGCCGGGCATGCCGACGTCGAGCGACGCGCCCGAATCGACCTTGATCGTCGCCACGCCGTCGCCGAAGCTCTTGTAGGCGTCCGTGCGGCCGATGAGAAGCGTTCCCTCCTTGACCTCGAACGTTCCCGCGAAGTTGGGGTTCTCGTTCGCCACCGTGAGCGTGCCCGCGCCGCTCTTCGCGAAAGTGCCGACTCCTGAAAGCGTCTGCGCGAGCGTGGCGTTGGCGGCATTAGGCAGCTCAACCGTGCCGGCGCCGATCGATATGGCCTTCATGTCCGTCCCGCCCGTCAGCTTCGCCACGCCTTCGCCGAACTTGACGATCTGATTGCTGTCGGCGGTCTTCGCCGCGACCGAGTTTACGGTCAAAGCGGCGCCGGCGTCCTTCACGTCCAGCGTCAGCGTGCCGTTGAGCGGCGAAACCACACCCTGCCCGACCGTGTCGCCGACCGTCATGTCGCCCGCGCCGGAGTTGACGCCGAGCGTGCCGACCTTGAACGTCTCGCCGGAGGCGATGGCGAGCGTATGCGCGGAGGCGAGCCCGTTCACGTACATCGCGGCTTCGGTGGTGGCTGCGCCGAGCGCGTTGAGGACGCCTTCGGCAGCCGTAGCCACGCGGTAGTTGGCCGTCCCGTCGCTCGCGACCGTCTCGCCGAGCGTCGCGAGGTCCGTCCAGGTGACGGCGGACGCGTCGCCGAGTTTCGCCTGACACGTCACCGTACCAACGCCGTTCGACGCCACCACGCGCCAGTACTTCTCCACCGTCGGGTTGTACGCGCTTGGAATCGTATAGGACGAGACGCCCGGCTCGAGAACCGCAAGCTCCGTCCAGGGTCCTTCAGCCGAATCGGCGGAGTAAATGTAGTAGCGATGGACGTCGCATGGATTCGACCACGTCATTTTGACATCCGACCCGTCTCCGACAATCGCCGGACTTGTCCAGGACGGCACGGAGGTTCCCCACACAGCGTAGCCGCCGAAGATGCCGTTGTCGCTGTAATTGGTGATAACGAACGTGATCTTGCCTTCGGCGTCCGCCTGGACGTCGGCGGAAAAGTTGAGAGCGGCTCCCTTGGCGCTGGGATTAAACGCAAGACATGGACGAAGACCGCAGACAAGCGTAACACCGTTCGCCTTGCAGCGGAAGATGCGGTTCTGGGTGTCGCTGTACGTCTCGGCGCAATGAATCTCCGCTTTGTACGTCGCATTCGGCACGAACCCGGAGAGCACGGTCGTCGATGCACCCCACACCTCTACCTGATAGACGGCTTCAGGAGCCCAGAGCGGCGAGGTCGAATATTCCTTCTTGTCCTCGTCGTCACCCCTGTCCGTGTTGGTGAAAGTGTAGCCGTTGTCGAGATAGGTGATCGTGACGTTACGCCGCTCATAGCCATTGCCGCCGGTAACCATGCCGTCAACACGATTGCGGAAAGGCCACGGGGAACCGTTACCGCATATCGCTTCGACAAGGCCATACTCATTACCATAAGGATGGTCGCCCATGTATCGGTCACCATGTGTGGCCCCGACAAGCGCGGCAACAAAACCGAACAGCACCAGCATCTTTTTCATGTCAGTTTTCCTTTTTACTCCCTGCCCTGAGGGTTTCCCGAACAGACGATGGGTAGTTTACACCATTTACACCACCTACGGCGTGAAGCACGCGCAAAAATCACCGTGAAAAACGCGCACTTGAAAGCGGCGCTTTGACTTTCCGGCCAAAATAATGTATACTTTACACCAATCTTTTCTGGAGGAACTATGGCCGAAGAACTACAGCAACTACTGGAGAAAATCCAGCGCGACGGCGTCGACAAGGCGAACACCGAAGCAGCAGCAATCGTCGCGAAGGCGAAAGCCGAGGCGGAAGCGATCGTGAAGAAGGCGCAAGAGGACGCCGCAGCCGCCGAGGCGAAAGGCAAGGCGGACGCCGAAGCATACGCCGCGCGCGCCCGCGAGACGATTAGCCAGGCCGCGCGGGACACCGTGTTGAAGGTGAAGGATGACGTCACGAAGCTGCTCACGCAGCTGCTCGCGCAGAACGTCTCCGCCGCGCTTGCCACCGAGGTGGTACCGCTCGCGGCCGCCGCCGTCAAGGAGCTTGTCACCGGCAGCGGCGCCGAAGTCGCCACTTCCGCGAAACTCGTGGACGCCCTGCGCGCCCAGCTCGCCGCGCAGGCGCAGAACGGCGTGAAGGTGGTGGCGGACGAAATGACCGGCACCGGCTTCACCGTGAAACTCGATAACGGCCGCGTGGAGCACGACTTCACCGATGCCGCCATCTCCGAGGCGCTCGCCCAGCGTCTGCGTCCTGACCTCGCCGCGCTTCTCAAGTAAGGCCATGGCAGCCGACTACCTCATCGCCTCGCTTCCGCCGCTCGCGTTGGACGGCCCCGCGCCCCTTACGATGGAGCGCTTCCTCGCCGCCTGCCGCGAACAGATCGGCGAGAAGACGACGGCGGGCATTGAGGCCGCCCTCGCGTGCGTGCCCTCCGCCCATCCTGTGGCCGAGCACTGGCGTGACCTCGAGACGCAGCTGCGCAACGCCTCCGCCGCC
>CAMKJU010000200.1 GCA_946413265.1 uncultured Lentisphaerota bacterium | reverse complement strand
GAGGCGATGCCCTTCGGGAAGGCGTAGTGCGGCTCGTCCCAGAAGAAGCCGTCGCACGCCGTCTCGCGCGCGAGCGTGGTGCAGAAGTTGCGGAAGTAGTCGCGGTAGGAGTTCGTGTTGAAGCAGGCGTAGGGCAGCTTCTCGCCGGTGAGGGCGGAGACCTGGCGGTTCTCCACGTTGTCCTGCAGGAACTTAGATACCTGCTCACCGCCGAAGTACTTGCCGTTGCCCCATGGGTCGATCACGCACTTGAGGCCCATCTCGTGCGCCTTCTCGACGATCTTCGGGATGTTGGGCCGCCAGAAGTCGAAGTCGAACTCCGTCACAGCGAGGATCACGCACGTCACGCCGTGCGCCTTCATCTCGGCGAAGTCCGCCTCTGCATGCTCAACGTAGTTGAGGCCGTAGTAGCTGATGGATGTCTGCTTTATCATGACTGTTTCCTTGTTGTTGTACGCTTGTTGTCAAACAAATGCTCTAGCTCATCCAGCGTCTTGCCCTTCGTCTCGGGGATGAAGCAGGCCGTAATGAAATAGAGTACGCCGTTGACGGCGAAAAAGAAGAACATGCTCGACCAGCCCCACGCCGCCACCCACGGACGGAACCAGGAGGCGAGTCCCCACGCGACGAACTGGTTCATGAAGAGCGCGATGGCCATGCCGTTCGCGCGAATCCTGAGCGGCATGAGCTCGGAGAGGACGAGCCACACGCAAAGCCCCGGCCCCAACGCGTAGAACACCTGCATGAAGAAAAACGCGAACATGGTGAGAAGGCCCGTGACGTTGTTCGCCTGCACACCGAAGCGCTCGATCGCCAGGAACACGGAACCAATTGCCGCAAGGCCGATCGTCATGCCGCCAGTCCCGACCTTGAGGAGCCATGTGCGCCCCTTGCGGTCCACCAGCGCGGCGGCGGCGATGGTGACGAGCATGTTCGTGAGCTTCACCGCGAGCTGTCCCCAGTTGGCGTATATGCCCTCGAAGCCAGCGCTGTGGAGAATCGACACGAGATAGCTCGTGAACGAGCTCATGCCCGTCGTCTTGTTGAAGGTGAGCACGAGGCACGCGAGCATGAACGGCACAACGTACCTTCGCTGGAGTAGGCTTCCGGCGAAACCGGAAATTCCGGATTTTCCGGATTCTCCGGATTTTCCGGATTTCTTCTCCAGCCACACCGGGCTCTCGGGGAGCCTCAGTCCGCCGAAGAACAGCACCGCCACTGGCAGCATCGTCCACCAGAAGTTCGCGCCCCACGCGGCGACGCGCTCTGCGGCATTTGCAGTATCGGACGCGCCGTACCAGGTTGCGACGAGGCACCCAGCCCCTGCGGCCACAACAAGCCCGAACCCGAGACAGAACTGGAACACGCCCGTGCCACGCCCTCGGATGTCCGCTGGCAGCGTCTCCGTGAGGTACATCGGCATCACGACGGCCATGTAGCCCGCGCTCATGCCCTGCAGCACCCTTCCGGCATACAGCACGTAAAATGAACCCAGCGAGAGGCTGACGATGGGGATTGCGACGAGGAACATTGCCGCAGATATGACGATCATCCGCTTCCTACCCAACCAATCCGCAAGCATCCCGGCGGTGAGCGACGCCACGATCCCGCCCAGCAGCACGGCCCCGACGATGTGGCTGATCTGCCCGTCGGAATACGCGCCCATCGCCTTCATGTACGGCTCGGCTGCGGCGATCACGCCGAAGTCGACGCCGTACAGAAACCCTCCCAATCCAGCGATTGCAAGCAGGAGGCGAACATTTCGCGTGCTGAACATCAGTTGTTATCCACCCACCAGCCCGGCGGGACTTGGTAGTTCAAATAGCCGGTATCGAGGTAGTCGGTGACCTTCATGTCGTGCCCGACGAGACGCAGCGAGCGTTGGAACGATACGCCGTGCGAGACATCCGAACCCCATGCGGCCTTGGACGCGCTCATGAACATCTGCTCCCATTCCCTGCCGCGCATGTGGTGCCAGGTCGTCTCGATGAACCCGAACCCGCCGATCTTGGAAATGTAGTCGGCCATCGGCTTCATAGCGTTGAAGTTCCGCCACGGACACCCCGCCACGGGGAAACCCTTGTCGGCGAAGTACTTCATCGTGGGCCAATCAGCGCGCGCTTCCTTCATGTTGCCGTAGGAATACTGCCAGTCGCAGATGATCACGTCCTTTGGAAGCGTGTCCGCAAGCGTCGCGGTCTCCTTGTTGCCACAATGCACGAAGCCCTTCCAGCGCGGATCGCCGCGTGCGAGGAGCATGTCGTGCCAGATCATCGGACGCGCCCCAAGCGACTTAACGAAGTCCGCGAGGCCGGTGATGTGGCGGCACACCAGCTCCGCGTTCGGCGTCTTCACGCATTCGGGGCACGTCTGATTCACGGCCTCGTCGCAGCCGAGGTGGAAGAACGGCGGCTTGTCGAAGTTCTCGTACATCTCGGCGATGAGTTCGCGGAGGACGCGCTGCGTCTCTGGGTTGGAGAGACACCAGTTCCATCCGCCCGGCTCGAACAGCGGCTCGTACTCAGGCGTGATGTCGAGCATCGCGTGCTTGATCGTGCAGCCGCGTGAGGACGAGGCGTGCCCGTAGCAGTTGATCTGGGGGATGAGCGTGATGCCGAGGTCCTTGCCTATCGCGACGAGGCGGCGCACCTCCGCCTGCGTCATCGTCGGGTTGGGCCAGTGCCACCACGGATGCTTCTTGCTCTCGTACATGCCCCACGGCTCGATGATCGCGTAGTTGAACTTCAGAAGCGCCGCCAGGCGGATCGAGCGCTCCATCTGCTGCGGACGCACCTCCGGGAACCAGCACAGGTGGATCGCGCGGAACGCGAGGTGCGGGCGGTCCTCAATCGTGAGCTTCGGAAGGAGGTACCCCTCGGTTTTGAACGTGCCGCGCTTCGCGATGACGAGCTGGCGCAACGTGTACGCTGCCCACCGCGCACCGGTGAGCGTGTTCGCAGCGATCTTCACGCCGGTTCCATCAGCGCTTGCGGTGTATGCCTCGTTGCCTCCAGGGATGTCGGCACTTGACGCTACCGCCCTAACTACTGGCGCGTTGGTGCTGAACCATTCGGCGAAATGGTCGCCAACCCACTTTGCCGCTGCGGCGTCAGGACATGCTACCGTTACGGTCGTCTTGGCGTCGAACGGCACGTACGCCCCCGTGTCGCACGAGAACGTCTGATTCGGCCCGTCGCCCAATGCAGACATCGAAAACAGTCCTGCGAGGCCAAGTACGGCCAGGCCGACAACAAACTTTTGCTTCATATCAATCTCCATTTTGTTGCTGAATCTTTCTGATTAGGGTTTTCAACGGCGGAAATTATAGCAAAATCCCCGCCCTAAAACAACCTTTGCACATCACTTGTTACCTGCGTAAAGGATGAATCCCTTCTCGCCGGGAACCGTTACCGGCGCGGTGATGTCTGGCGCGGTAGCGGACTTTTGCACGCCCGCTATTTCCGGCTGCGTCCATTTCGCCTTGGCGCCGTCGAAGCCGAGCCTCCTTGCGTCGAATGCGATCGTCGCAGTACGCGGCTCCTTCGAGAAGTTGGCAACGACGAGCACAGCGTCGCCTTTACCCTTCCACACGCTGGCCTTGATCTCTTCTGAACCTGACACCTTAACGGGGCATTCGTCGTCCCACCAGCCGACAAGCTCCATGTCGCCGAGCTTCACCTCGTCGAAGAACTTCCAGAGCCCCAGCGGGTTGCCGCCCCACCCCCACCGGTCGGTCATGCCGAAGAGCAGCCCCCGGAACGGATTGCCCCTTCCGAGCATCTCGCCCGCAATGCCGAACGCGGCGCCAGAACGCTCGATCAGCCAGAAGTCGGACGGCGTGTTGTTGTAGAAGCCCTCGCCGCGCCAGAGCAGGTCGAAATACGGATAGAGGTCTATGAACGCGAGGTTCGTGCTGCCGCTTCCAGCATGGGGATTGTGGTGGTTCCAGCTGTGGTTGTCCACGAGGCGGCGTGTCCCGTCTCGGTCGAGGATGCGCCGCGCGCGCTGCATGGACTCGCCCGTGAGCGCCGTGTCGTCGATGTAGAGCCCGTCGATGCCGTATTCGCGCACGAGGTAGTCGAGGCCCTCGAGGTAGAAGTTGTCCCAGCGCGTGTCGGGCGTGGTGATCACGGCGAGGTCGAGGCGGGGCGGATACGCCTGCGGGAAGCGCACGTTCTCGCGCCACGCGGGGAGGATGTCGAGCCCCACGTGCGCGCGCAGCCAGGGATGCGGACCGCCCCTGTTCGTGATGGGCCAGCCCGGCACGGACGCGTCGCGTTTCAGGAGCGCCTCGCCATCGAGCGACTTGAGCGCGAAGAACTCCGGCAGGTTCTGCGTCAGCTCGCGCGTCGTGTAGTAGACCTTCAGCTTCAGCCCCGCCGCGTGCGCGTCTTTCACGACCTTCTTGAGAAGCGGGCCGCTGTCGTCGTTGTAGGGATAGTTGATGTACGGGTTCCAGACCGTGTTGTGGTGGAGGTTCACGACCGTCGCTCCCACTTTGCGCGCGGCGGCCGCGTCGAACGCGCCGTTGCGCTGGCCGAAGTGCCAGTACCTGTCGCCGAGGTGCGTCTTCATGTCGAGTTTATGGAACGGCGTGATGTAGAGGTCGAAGTTCCACTCCGCGCCCTCTGGCGCGTCCTTCCCCTCGGCGCAGAGCGTCGCCACGTCGGCGGTCTTCTCCAGCGTCATCGCGCCGTCGCCGGAGGCCCAGCTTTCGGGCATTCTCAGCTTCTGCCACGCATAGTAGGCGTTGATGAGCGGCCGCCTGTAGTTCGCGCCCTTGAAGCGCACAGCGAGGCCGCCGTTGACGCTGCCCATCCACACCGCGTCGCGGTTGAGCGCCTCGTCCCACTTCTGCTCAACCTTCCCCTCCGGGAACACCCCGCCGTTATTCCCAAAGCCCTCCCTGAAACGCGCGACGCGCGCCGGCATGGAGACTTCAATCGACGCCCGCGGGACCTTGCCGCCCGCGTGGCGGATGCGGAACCGGCACGCGCCCGCGAAGTCGACGCGTCCCTCGACGATGCGCGTGATGCCGCCGGCGATCTTAGCTTCCGCCTTCCATGCCGCGTGGGCGGGCGTAATTTCCGTGAAGGCGAACTCTTGCTGTTGTACGCTTGTTGTCTCCCCTCCCCCGGAAACAGCAAGCGTACTACAACAAGATTTGAAACAAGATTTGAACTTCACCGGCGCGGCGAGAAGGTTCATTCCCTTCTCGACGATGCGCGTATTGGAGCCGCTGAAAAGCGAGACGATCTGCGCGGGCAGGCCGTCCTCGCCCAGAACGAGTTCGCGCCCGAGGATCTTCACCGTGCGGCGCGCCTTGTCGACGACGACCGGCGTGTACGGCTTCGTCACCGTGTCCTCGCGTCCGATGTCCGAGTTGAGCCACTTGAGGCGCGCGAGACGCCAGGCGTCGCCGATGCCGCCGTCCTCCAACGCCGCGCCCTTGACCTCGATCTCGAACGGAATCGTCCGCGTCTCGCCGCTGTCACGGTCTGAAACTTCGACAGTTCCACCAACCGTTCCCGCCGCGTCCTTCGGGATGTCGACCATCACCCAGATCGGCTTCACGCCCTTCGCGGCGACCGCGCACGTCTCCGGCGTGATGCGGCTCACCGCGAGGTTGGTCTTCGCGCGCCAAAGGAGCGTGCGCGCCTTCTCGGACGCGACGCAAACCTGGAACGGATAGAACTCGCCCGGCTGCGCGACGCCGTGGAAGCGCTCCGCCGCGCGGTTGCCCTTCGCGAGCCAGTGCGCGGGGACGATGTTGTTGCGCACGGCGTACTGCCGGTCCTCGCCGAAGAGGTGGAACGGGGCGGGATGCGCGTTGCGCCATGTCGCCCACGCGCCCGGATCGACCGCGTTCTCCATCCACTCCGTCACCTTGCCCGCTGGCATCACGCCGTCGGTGGCGCTGGGGATGTTGTCCTCCGCCGAGCCGACTTCGCGCAAGGCGAGCCAGTCGACGTTGTAGCCCTGGGTGACGCGCCCATTGGGCAGCACGGCATACGCGGGCTGCGGGGCTGCGGCGTCAAGGGAGTCGAAGTCCGCTCCCACCACGTCCGAACCCTTCTTCGTGCAGTACCGCGCGTAGAGGATGCGTCCCGTCACGTCGTCGCCGCGCTGGGAGAG
>CAMKJU010000199.1 GCA_946413265.1 uncultured Lentisphaerota bacterium | reverse complement strand
CCCACCGCGCGCGCCTCGCGATTGTACGTCATCGCCTTGTACGGCTGCGTGGGCGCGTCGCCTTCGCCGATGCGCGAATTGAGCCACCGGAGACGCGAATGCCGCCACAGCTCGCTGTCGCCGTGGTCGCGCGCCGTCTGGTCCGACACCGTAATCGCAAGCGCGACCGCGCGCGGAGACATCCCCTTCGCCGTAATCGTCGCCGTGCCGCGATACACGCCCGCCGCGGCATCTGGCGGAATCATCACACCGCACCAAAGCGGCTGCACGCGGTTCGCGGGAACGTCGAGCGTGATGTCCATCGGCTTGCCGTCCCAGTTCACGCCCTCGGTATTGAAGCAGGTGATCCCAGACCCCTGTATGCTCCCACAACCTTGCTGTTGTACGCTTGCTGTCTCGGTAGCCTGCGGCGCGCTCGGCGAGCGCGCCCTACCATTGTCCCGCACGAGATCCGAGAATTTCACCTTCACGCCCTCCAGCGCGCAGCCGGGCGTCCACAGGGCAATCTGCCACACGTAGTATTCGTCCTTCAGCGCCATGCCCGCAAACGAATCGCGCACCTCCGCGCCTTTCGCCCACTTCGCGGGAAGCCACGATGCGGGATGGATTGGATTTGCACGGTCTTCGGTGAACACTACCGGGTTCTCCGGATGCGCCCGCCGAATGGCTTCTGTCTCTGCCGCCGTGGCGCGAAGTCCCATCGGCGTCCACGCCTCAAACGCGGTTCGGCTCTCAAACCGCAAAACTTCGGCCTCGGTAGGGCGGTCGCCCCGCGACCGCCGAGCGGCATCTGCGTAATCCGCCGGAAAGTAATCGTTCCACAGCGGCTGGCCCCGTCCCTCGCTCGACCCCTTCCGTTCCCGGTACGGCAGGTAGTAGATGAAGTACTCGCCTGCGCCCGCTGTCGGCTCAAAGAACACCTCACCCGTCTCCGCCGTCACATTGCGTGCGATCACATGCGCCGCGTCCACGCCCGTCGCGGCATGTTTCACGAGCACGCGCTTGATCTCCGGTTGCGGATCGACGCGACGCCACTTCAGCACGGCGCGTACCACGCCGCCCGTCTCCGCCACGCGCACCACGGCTCGGTGGTTGCCGAGACCATCCGGCTGCCACGTCTTCTCCGCCACGACAAACGGCACGCCGTCCGGCGCAAACTCCGCACCCGCCGCAGCTCCGCACGTCAACGCGAGACATACCAGCGCGCATCCACACATATTCCATTTTTCCATCTCACGATCCTATCATTTGTCCTCATGGCGTCAAGTATACCAAAGCTCCACCCCACGCGCAACTAGTGCCCGAGTGCCTTTCGTTTGTCGCCGCAGAACGCATTCCGCCCGTCGCAAGGCGGAAGATGTATGCAGGCGTGAAGCAGGAAAATGGGGGCATAAAGTTCCTCGCTATACCAGAGGTGGGCGAAATAGAGACCGATCGGCTCGGGGGGGATGATTTCAGGATGGTGGACGTACGGGGCGATGAACCGCGCGGCACGCTGGAGTGCCGGACCGGCATCCGGATAACCGGCAAGCGCCGAGATGCAGCGCGCGGTGAAACAAAGATAGTCGGTTTCCGAGTCGACAGACCCCCAGCCGCCTGACGGGTGTTGGTGGGCGAGCAGATAGTCGCGCGCCTTGGCAAGAAATGGGAACGATTCACCCGCGAGGTGTTCCAGCACGACGGCCGATCCGTAGATGGGCGCGGATTTG
The DNA here is from genome assembly GCA_946413265.1 of uncultured Lentisphaerota bacterium. Lineage (GTDB taxonomy): Bacteria > Verrucomicrobiota > Kiritimatiellia > RFP12 > UBA1067 > RUG572. The sequence continues at coordinate 4,477 of CAMKJU010000199.1, read as the reverse complement.
TCTTCCGCCCGCTGGTCGCCGAACCAAAGGGGCAGAAACGAGCCATCGGACCGCTGTGCCTTTTGGAGAAATCCGACACACCGGCGCATTGCCCGCTGAACCTGTTTTCGGAGCGGATCTTGCAACAGGGGTGCGTACAGTGAAAACGCCTTATAGGCGTGCGCGGTGAGATCCGGACAGCTCCGATCGAAAGGAAGTTTGCCCCACCCCTTGCAGAACGTGGGGAATCCGCCGTCGCGATTCTGGAGGTGCAAGAGCCAGCGAAGTCCCGCGAGGACCGTCGAGGAGGCGCCTTCACCCACGGCATGCAGCGCGATGAGCGCGGCAGGCGTGTCGTCTGCATCGGGAACGCCGCCGGAATGCGTGGTCCACGCCCATCCTCCCGGTTCCGAGCGGGTAAAGGGATGGAGCGTCTGGGTCTGATGCGAGACCAGAAGCGTGCGGAAACGTTTTTTCTCCTGATCGTCCAAATAGGGCGCGAGCGCGCGGACGGCAAGGGACGTGACCCATTGGCGCAGGTCGCGATCAATCGGCCACGCGCCGTTTTCCCGTTGGGTTTCAAGCAAAAAGCGGATGGCGCGACGGGTGACCGGATGATCTGACAATTTCGCCGCGCTGAGACAGATCGCGACGAAACCCGTCAGGGGAGCGGCCTCTAAAAATCCACCGTCCTCGGGCTGCTTGGCCGCCAGGACACGCAGGGCTTTCTCACGCGCCTTGCCGCGGATGCGTGAAATGACGCCCTGTCCGGCATGCGCGAGTTGCGCCAATCCGATGGAAATCAACGCGGGGATCGCGTAACTGACAACCGGAAGGCGGAGATACTTGAATAACCCTTCGGGAAGCAGCGCGACCTCAAAGGGGAAACGGGGCATCGCCCGCCATGCGGCGTCCGCATCGGGGAAAAATCCCGCAGCGGTCGCCAACGCGAGTAACGGCACCGAAAAAGTCAGGTCTTTTCCGTAAGCGGCCAACAGCCCTTTTCTGACCGACACGAAGTCCAACCCGCCGAGGTGTGTTTTAAGGAACTCTCTGGCGGAGTGGAGCCGTTCGGATGGAACGCCGACACGGGTGAGTGCGACGGTAGCAAGGAATGTGGCGGTCAGATTGGCAGGAGATTCTGGCGAGTCGCCGTATAAGCCAGCCGCATCGGCATGGGCGAGAAGCCAGTCGCGCGCTTTTTCGATCGGCTTGGCGTATGATTGAGCATCTGCGAGATGCAGCGCGACGAGCGCGACAGAAGTTGAGATGGCGGAATCGGATAGCTTGCTGGCGAAATAGCCATCCGGGTCGCGTTTGGAAAGCAGATAGTCAATCAGCGCGGTCATGTCGTCAACCCCATTGTCAGCAGCCCGTAGGCAGTGTATTCCAGATCGCCGACGGGATCGTCTGGTGTCGCCGCAAAAAGCCCCGTATCCCGGAAACAGGCGCGGAGGAACGGTTTTACCGTGTGTCGCAACGCATAACCATGGACATGAAGCGCAAAGGATGCGGTCGCGGTTGAGAGCAGGTCGCCCTGCGGCGCGGAGGGCATGGCCTTAAATGAACCGTCTTCCTCTTGAAGGTTTTGTAAGGTGAGCGCGGCGTCCTTTCGCGCATCGTCCGTGAGCAGGAACAGAGAGGCTGCGGTCGCGTTGACGGCGGGGACCGTCTCCCCTTTTACATTGGCATAGCCGCCGCGTCCGGTTCGATAGTCGGTGAGGTCGGCCGGAGGATCGTCCAGTCCGAAATCCCGAAACGCGGCGGTAAGCAGAAAACGGGCGTAGGGTGCCTCTGGATCTCCTTGGGGATAGGAAGTCGCGGGAAGATTGAGCAGCGCCCGCAGCATCTCGGACCGAACAGGAAGCCGAAGCATGCGGCGGAGACGCAGTGCGGCGATGGCGTGAACCACATCGAGCGTCGAGAGCGGGATTGCCGCGATCGCGTCTCGACAGGCGCTGCGGTCGATTCGCGCCCGGACCAACCGAGCGAGCGGCAACGCGAAAAAAGTGTAATAGAGATCACCCGGACCCGTACGGCCGCGGAAAAGCCCGTTCTTCGTTTGGGCAGATTCAACCTCGTCCCGCAACGCACAGACGGCCTCAGGGGCCATCCGGTGCAAACCGTTTTGAATCGTTCTGACAAAAGGTCGGTCGAATCGTCCCGCCGTGGGATGGAACAAGCGGGAAAGGCTCTCAAACATCGTTCAACACCTTTCCGATTAAGCGATAAAGCAGAATCTTCAAAGCAGGATTGGCGAGGGGTTCCAACGTGGCGTAGGCGCGGGAACGATAGTCCAGATAACACTCGACGACAATCCGGCGCGCGTCGTCGCGGGAAATCGAGCGGCTCTGCATCACGCAATCGACGGCAGAAGCTGGGTTGGGCGCCTCGTCGTCAAGATCGTCGCGCAATTGGAAGGCAACGCCAAAGGACTCGGAGAAGGCTTCGAGAAGTTCGCGGTATTCCGTAATTCCACCCGCCGCGATTGCCCCCAACAGCAAGGCGGCGCGGAAGGCGGGAACGGTCTTCAGCCGGGCAATCTCCAGGCAGGTTTCAAGGCTGCGCGGTTTGTCGGCTGACTCAAATTCCAAAGACTGGCCCAATGTCAATTCGCGATGCGCACGGGCGGCCTCAGCGAGCATGGCGACACGCTGGTCGGCGGAGAGTTCGGTTCGGGCGAGAAGCCGGTACCCTTCTCCCAGCAGGAAATCACCTGCGTTCAGTGCGGCGGCTACACCGATCTTCACGTGAAGGGTCGGCTCCCCGTAACGGATTGGATCGGCATCCTCAATGTCGTCGTGGATGAGCGACGCCTTATGGAAGCACTCAATCGCCAGCAGAACCGGTTCCAGGAACTCGGGCAGCGCGGTCCGGCGACTCAGCACAAGGAAAATGGCGGCCGCAAGCAACGGACGGTAGTGTCGGCCCTGCGTAAGAATCCAGATGACCTCGTCTTTCGGGAACCGGTCGGCACGACCGTTCGCGAATTCCAGAAGTCGGCTCAGCGATTCAGTTTGGAAGAGCCGGTCCAGCGGTTTGCGGAGATCGTGGGAAACGGGTAAGGACAGCGGCTCCGTTTCCGGAACGGAGAGAACCTCCAGCAGAAGGTCAGCGTCCGGAACTGTATCCCGGCATCCATCCACCAGCAGCGGCACGCCGATGCCGGGGATGCCGTTGCGGAAAATCGCCGGAAAGGTCTTTTCCATCGACTCCAGACAGGAGACGCCGATTACCGCTTGAATCGCTCCCTGCTCGACCCACTCGCTCACGCTGGAGCTGGATTCGGAAACCAATACCGGAATGCCGTGCGACTCCGCCGCTTTGGTGAACGCCGGTATCCGACACGCTCCGCAATCCTGACAGAGAAGCCCCATGTCGTCATGTGGCGCATGGCACCGGCCATGGTTGCGCAGACAGACAGGAAGAAGAAGCAGCCGCTGGTCGCGCGGAAACGCGGAAAAGACAGTCTCCCACAGCGCATTGTTGAGAAGGATGATCGCATAGTGGTCGAAACCGGCATCCGCAAGCTGGAGTCGCTTGAGCAGTTGGCTCGCCTGTTGCTGGAGCTGGGCAAGGGTAAGCGGCGGAACCAATCGCGCTTCGGCAACGATTTGTCGGGCCGTATCCCGGATCAGGAGACGGGTTTGGGAATCGGGCGGAACGCGTTGCGTCTGGAGAGAAGGCGTGTTCATCCGTACGCTCCAAAACCGAAGAAACAGGATCGCTTCATCAGACGATAAGCGAAGGAACGCTCAGGGATCTCCTCTCCCGGAAGGTCATGGCAGACAAACCGGCAACGCTGGTTGAGCGTAGACAGAAAATCCCTGTTAGAGGAATCAGCCGCGTGGTTCTCCGTCAAGAAAGCCCCCAACTCGCCGGGCTTTTCCATCAGCACGCAGGATCGTCCCTGCTGGGCGCTGAAGGTTCGGAGATTTTGCAGGAAGGAATCGGTCTGGAAAGCCGCCTCAAGATTCGAGGTGTCCGAATTGAGGAAGGTTGTTGCGGCTTGGATAACCGGACAGAACTCGACCGCACCGTTTGGGGCGATATGGTGGGATAAGCCCATCGCACCAGGGCAAACCGCCTTGCCGTCTGCATCCCAATAGGCGTCGATGATGATGATTTTGGCTCGACGCCTTTGTTCGACAATGAACCGGCGGAGTTCGAGAATCCGGTCATGGTCCAGCGCATTATCGTTGTCAGGATCGTTTCCACAGGGTCTGTAGATGTAATACCACATGTAGTGAACCCCTTCTTTGACAAGGAAATCCAGATAATCCGTGCTGACCAATTCGCTGAAATTGCGTTGGGTGATACTTGCCGCGACGCCGGTGAAGAGTCCCGCTCGGACGCACGCGCGCAACCCCGCCAGCGATCGGGAAAACACATCGTCCCTTCCACGCCGGAGGCGGGATTCTGTTTCAAGCCCCTCGATGCTGATGAGCGGGGTAACATTGCCCAGCTTTGCCAGCCGGACGGCGATCTCGTCGTTCAG
>CAMKJU010000198.1 GCA_946413265.1 uncultured Lentisphaerota bacterium | reverse complement strand
ACATACGCTGGGCCTACTGTCTCCAGCAGGGGCTCCCGCTCGACATGGACGTGTACGACCTGGCGGCGACGTGTTGCCTCTGCGAGCTGACGGAAAAGTCATCCACCCACAGGTCGATGGCCTGCGACATCCCCGATTTCACGCGCGGCGCGTGGCGCACGAACAAGCCGCTGGGAATCGTGGACATCGACCTTCAGAAGATGGGCCACAAACTGGATCGGCCAGTTTCCGCTTGAGGCTGGCGCGGCGGATTTCAGGATGAAAGCGGGGTTTATGAATGACCTCGGAGAAGGAAAGGAAACAAACATGGAAGTAAAGATGATTCGCGCAGCGATCGCGGCGATCTGCGTGGCGGCGGCGGTGCCGTCGTATGCCCAGACTGAAAGCGCAAGCCGACAGCTGACTTCGGATGAGACGTATGCGGAGACGCTGACCGTCGATTCAGGCGTGACGCTCGACCTCGCGGGACATACGCTTACCGTGAACGGCCTTGCCGGGTCGGGAACGATTACCGACACCTCGACCGATACGAGCGCACCCGGACTGCTTGTCGTAAACGTTGCAAGCGGCGATTCGCAGAATAGCACGGTTGCGCTTTCCGGCAACCTCACGCTCGTCAAGAGCGGCGCGGGATGCTTCATTGCCACGAAGACCGGCCAGACGTACACCGGCGGCACGATCGTCTCCAACGGCATTATGCGGGCGTGGAACAACTGTTATCCGAGCGATGCGACATACGGTCGCGTGACGGTGTGCGAAGGCGCGGTGTTTGATGTGGACGCGAGAAGCCCGTCGTACTCCAATTCTCAAAACTACCGTAACGCCTCGGCGCAATGCCTGTATGTCCTTGACGGCGGTACGCTTGCCAATCGCGGCGGAGACATCCCTTTCGGCTGGACGCAAGTGGCGAAATTGCAATTGCTGCGCGACTCATATTTCGAGGCAACCGGGGCGTTTGGATTCATCACCAATAATTACAGCGAGATCAACCTTGATTTTGGCGGACACACGCTCTACATGAACACCCCCGGTCCAGGCTATCTGTACAATTTCGGCTTCACGAACGGTAAGCTCGTTCTAAACGGCCCAACGTCTGTCAATGTGACCCAAGGTACGTTCCGTGCGCCTAACGGCGATCTTGAGGTGAACTGTGGAGTGGGGCATCTTATTCCAGTCAGCGTGAGCAACCTGACGTGGAACGCGGGTGCCTTTGTCAACAACGTTGCACACCTGTTTTCCGTTTACGGGAAGTTCACGCCGAACGGGCAGCGGATTCCGAGCATTCAGATGCAGAACGGCTCGACGCTCGACCTGAGCGGCAAGGACGCGGCATGGTCCGTCGCCAGCTCGCAGTTTCCGGCCCGCACATGTACCTTCGCAGCGAACGCCAAGATCAAGATATACGTCGGTTCGCGCGACATTCGTTTCGGCGACAAGCTCGTCTCGTGGGGTGGAGCGCCGTCCACGACCGTGGATTTCGAGCTGGTGTGCGACGGAACTTCGGCCGAAGACCGGGGAATGGGACTGACTGTGACCGACGACGGAATTTACGTCAAGCCCACGACAGAGCCCGCGTACGCCATGTGGAACGTCGCGGAGGGCAGGTGGGACTTCTATCTTGAGGACGGCACGGCGTATCCCGTCGAATGGGAAGGGGGCGTGACTTCCACGATGGAAGTCAGGTATTCCTCGTATGCGGAGTACCAGTATGTAAAGACCGCGGACGTCACTCCATTGGCCTACAGGCTGGCAGGTTCGTTTACGATGCCCGGCGATGTGGATTCCCTCGACTTGCACCAGGCCTTCGACGGCGTTGTGAGCAGCGCGGTGATCGACGTCAACGGAAAGAGCGTGACGATTCCTTCCAAGGCATTTACGGGCAACAGGCCGTTTACGGTGACGTCCTCCGCCGAGGGAGGCAGATTGCTGCTGGACGTGGAGAGCGGCACGGCCGTCAATACGTCGATGTCCTTGACGGGCTCGCTGACGTTCATCAAGATCGGCGCGGGGAAGCTCAACGCGGAGAAGACCGGCCAGACGTACACCGGCGGCACGATCGTCTCCAACGGTACGATGCGGGCGTGGATGAACTGCTATCCGAGCGATGCCACGCATGGGCACGTGACGGTGTGCAATGGCGCGGTGTTTGATGTTGATGGCTCGGGAAGTAGTAATTATGCATATTTTCACAAGAACGCTTCCGTTACATGTCTCTATACGCTTGACGGGGGAACGCTTGCCAATCTGGGCGGCAACATTCCCTCTGGATGGACCATGCTTTCACGGGTTCAGCTCACTGCGGATTCGACCATAAACGCGGCGGCGGACTTCGGTTTCATATATAGCGGCTACAACGCCCATACGCTCGACCTTGACGGACACAGACTCGGCGTGGCGGTGGCTAATGGCAAGTCGTTCTACCTTTACAACCTGACGGTCAGAAACGGCACGTTCGCCGCTTCTGGCGCCGGCACGCTCGTTTTCGACAAGACGGCGTTCAATGGCGCGAATGCCGACTTCGACATCAACTGCATTGCGCGCCTCAACCTCGCGAACATCAGCATGAGCAACCTGACTTGGGGGGCAAGCGCGAGCGCGAGCGCGACAAATGCCAGCAACAAGATTTCCGTTTACGGGGCGCTGAAGCCGGTCGGAACGAAATTCCCGAACATCGAAATGAAGAACGGTTCGTCGCTCGACTTGAGCGGTAACACCCTGCCGTGGAGCACGGCGGCCTCGCAGGACAACAGGGTCTGCTCTTTCGCGAACGATGCGAGGACGATCTACGTGAAAATCGGCGACCGCACGGTTTCATCGAAAACGCCGATTGTCACATGGGCCGCAAAACCGGCGAACACGGTGAAGTTCAAGCGAGCAGACGAGGGGCAGAGTGGATCGCTTGTTGCGAAGGACGACGGGCTCTATCTCGTTAAGGGGTTTCTCATTATCGTCAAGTAGCTGCGGCAACGGGCGGGCTAAAATATGAACATCAAACAAATCAAACAACTAATTGCCGCGTCTTGCATCGTGTTGGCGGGGGCGGCAGGGGGAGAGGTCGCGCCGGGCTGGCGTGTGGCGGAACTGAACGGCGCACCGGGGCTGTACCACGACGGGAAACCCGTTGCGGCAATGTTGTTCTGGCAATGGGAGCCGCAGGAGAAGGACACAAAGGACATGTCGGCTGCGGGCGTTGAACTCTTCACCATGTTTGGCGAGCCGTGCAGCCAGGACCCGTACTGGCGCAGGGACGGATCTTTCGGCATGGCGTTCCAGGACAAGCACATCGCCAACCTCCTCTCGTGGGCGCCCAAGGCGTCTTTCCTGCCGCGCATCTTCTACACCGCACCTGACTGGTGGAGCGTCGCCAACCCCGGCGAGCGGCATGTGTACGCCACGCCGACGAAGGGCGCGCCGCCGAGGGAGTCGTTCGCGTCGCTCAAGTGCCGCGAGGAGCTTTCGCCATACTACCGCAAGGCCGTGCGCCATCTGATCGACCGCTACGGCGACCACCTGATGGGAATTCACGTGGCGAACGGCCCGTACGGCGAGCATTTCAGCTGGGATGTCTTGCTGGGCGGGGCCAGCAGTCTGGGGAGTTTGTGGGGAGACCTCTCCGAGCCGATGCGCCAGGCGTTTATCCGCTACCTGCGCGGGAAGTACGGTAACGACGTTGCGCGTCTCCGTGAGACGTTCAAGGACCTGAAAGCCGATTTCGAGACCGTGACGCTGCCCGGCAAGGAGGAACGGGGCAAGACCGACTGCGGGTGGCGCGATCCGGCGAAGGGACGCCGCGTGCTGGACTACCTCGAGTGCTGCAACGAGGTGACGGCGGACATGATTGACCACTACTGCGGCATCGTGAAGGACGAGTCGAAGGGGACGCTCCCTACTTTGGTGTTCTATGGCTATGTGACGGACGACGAATGGGTGTGCGAGAACGACCATCGCAGCATCTCCAAGATGTATCTCTCGAAGAATCTCGACATGCTCTCCGCGCCGCACACCTACAAGCGCCGTAGGCTGGGCGAGGACGGCATGCAGCGCCAGTACCTCGCGAGCGCTGCGCTACACGGCAAGTTCTTTATCGACGAGGGCGACGACATGACGCACCTCGAAAAACTCAAGAAGCATCCAGACCGCCGCTGCACCGTGAACACGATGGAGGAGTCGCTTGCGCTTCTCTACCGCGAGTTCGGCATGACCGTCACGCACGGTACGGGGCTTTGGTACATGGACCTCACGCGCGGCACGTTCCGCGATCCGCAGCTGGTCGATGCCGTGGGGCGCATGAGGAAGTGGGCGGAGGTCGCGCTCCGGCACGACCGCTCGCATCATTCGGAGGTCGCAGTCGTCTCGCAGCCGCAAAGCGGATTCTATACCGGACATGGCGGCAAGTTCGCCGACACCGTGACTGAGAAGTTGTATGTCAAGCAGATGGGCGAGTTCTACCGTGCCGGCGCACCGTTCGACTGGTATCTGGCCGAAGACCTCGACGCCGTCGTGAAGGGCAAGGCGAAGGTCGTCGCGTTCCTTGACTGCCAGTACCTCTCCGACGAACAGTACGCGCTTGCGCTCAAGCTGAAGGAGCAGGGACGCACGCTCGTCTTCTTCCATGCGCCCGCCTACGCGAGCCAGACCGCGCTTTCGTGGGAGCGCGTGAAGCGCCTCACCGGCGGCGAGACGTACGAGACGCTGAAGATGAAGAGCGCGGACGAACTGCGCGCCATCTACAAGGCGGCGGGCGTCCACGTCTATACGGATTCCGACGTGGTGCTGTCCGCCAACTCCGCGTGGCTGATGCTCCACACGCGCGAGGCGGGCGACTACAAGATCGCGCTCCCGCGCAAGGCGCGGAAGATCACGGAGATCACGACGGAGAAGGCCGTCGCCGAGAATGCCGACGGCTTCACATGGACGCTGCCCAAACATGCTACGGCGATATTCCTGCTGGATTAAAGTGCCGAGGCTGTTCCACACGAGCTGGAAAATCAAACCCAAAGGAACGTTCAATTGCGGTGTTAGGAGAACAAGAATGGTGCGCCAAGCAAAGCTCGGCAGAACTAACAGAATGGTGCGCCAAGTAAAGCGCGATAGCAACTTGCGAAATGAAAGGAGTTCGCACTGACAAGAAATCGACAGTCAGTTAGGAAGACAGGCGGCATGAGGGGCGACCCGAGTGCCGAAGCCCTGTCCTACAAACAGGTGAGCCGCAGCGCAAGCGAGCCCTTGCCGTTAAGCCTCGTTATAGTTAAAACCCCATGCGGCCAGCGTGTCATTCTGCGTGAAGCCGAAAAGAAGCGTCGGAGTCGATTTGCGGCGCAGAAAGCATGGCGGGGCATAGAGGGGCGGCGCGTCTGGAAAGTTGCATCGGGAACTTGGGAGGTCTGCGGCGCGAAAGCGACCGCAGAAGTCGGACGAGGCCATAGTAGCGTCGAAGCGGGGCAATGCCCGTGGAGCGAAGGGCCTCTACGTGCAAAAGGAAACGTTTCAATCAAATGGGGGCAAGCCGCTTGACTGCGAAGTCCTATACGGAAGAGGAAATCCGCGAGATTGCCGAAAGGCAGCATCTCGCCGGCTATCCGCACCTTGCGCTCATGAGGGAGAAACTGTCGGTAAAGGCGAAGAGCGAACCGAAGTTTCGGTTCTACAACCTCAAGAGGCTCGTCGTCGAGACGGAGACGCTCTGGTGTGCGTGGGCGCAAGTCCGGGCAAACAAGGGCGCGCCCGGAGTGGATGGCATGACGATTGAGGACATCGAGCAGTCCGAGGGCGGAGCGGAAGCGTTCATCGCGGGGATTCAGAAGGAACTCCACGAGAAGACCTACCGCGCAAGCCCCGTGAGAAGGAAGTACATCGAGAAGGCGAACGGAAAGTTGCGTCCGCTCGGCATCCCCACCGTGAAGGACAGGGTGGTGCAGTGCGCGGTCAAACTCATCATCGAGCCGATATTCGAGGCGGACTTCCACGACTGTTCGTTCGGGTTCAGGCCGAACCGCTCGGCACAGCAGGCTGTGGACAGGATAGCGGCGGAGATAAAGTCGGGGAAGAGGCGGGTCTATGATGCAGACCTCTCGTCCTACTTCGACACGATACCGCATGATAAACTGTTCCTTGCCCTGCGAAAGCGCATCACGGACAACGGCGTGCTGTCGCTCATACGGCAGTGGCTGAAGTCCAACAGCGTCGATCCGAACGGGGTGCAGAGCAGTCCGAAGGGAAAGGGGACGCCGCAGGGCGGAGTGATATCCCCGTTGCTGTCGAACATCTACCTGCATTGGTTCGAGACATGTGCCATGCTGG
>CAMKJU010000197.1 GCA_946413265.1 uncultured Lentisphaerota bacterium | reverse complement strand
CCAGATCATCTCAAAGTGGCCCAGCCCCGACCGTCCGCTCCATGGTCAAGACCTCGGCGCGGAGGAGCGTGAGCGCGGTTTCGACGCCGAGGCCGATCCCGCCATCCGTTTGCGTCGCGGCATTCGATGCCTCATGCGGCGGGCGGCTATACCCGGCAAGAAGGAGGTGCGCCGCCGCTCCGTGCGCGAGATGGTGTGCGAGACGGCCACTTTTCTCCCAGACTGGCACGACCGCTCCCACGAGGCGCGCGAGGTCGCGTTCGGCGACGCGCTGATCTACAGCACGACCACAAGGCTGCAACGCCCGGCCAGCCGCGACAACCGGCAGGCGTTCGTGTACTTCGACGTGTCGGGATCGGTTGCCGAGCAGGTGCCGTCCGTGGCGCAGACGCTTCTGCCCTATTGCCGGGGCGGACTTTGCACGGTTCATGTGTTTTCGACGGTCGTGCATCTGGCTTCCGCCCGCGACCTTGTCGCCCGGAAGTTCAGCTCCACGGGCGGGACGGACATCAACTGCGTCCTCAAGCACATCCTCGAACTACCGCCCAGAAGGCGCCCTCGCGCAGCCGTTATCATTACGGACGGATTCACGGGCAAGCCGGACGCGACGCTTGCAAAACGATTCCGCGCGGCGAGGATGCGGATCTTCGTCGGGCTCGTCAAAACCGATGCCAACTACAATCAGGAATCCGACCTCTCATCCCTCGCCGAAAGAATCGTGAAACTATTTTAACATGAAAGATTTTAGCCACAAAGATCACAAAGTCCACAAAGTATATCTGAAGCCTTTGCGGTCTTTGCGTTCTTTGTGGCTAACAACAAAGGAACAGAAAATGAAATCACACATTGCAGAATACGTCTCTCCCGGGCATCCCGACCGTCTTGCGGATGCCATAGTGGAATCCATTGTCGATCTCGCCGTTGGGCGGGATCCCGAAGCCCTTGTGGGCGTCGAGTGTGCCGTCCACACTGACCACGTCTTCATCGACGGACGCATCGCCGCTGGTAGGGACGGCTCGCCGAGCCGTCCGCATGGCGATCGTTGCGCCGTCTCGAATGCCGAGATCGAGGAGATTGCACGCAAGGTTTATCGTGAGGCTGGATACGGCGATATCTGGATTCACGCGCCGGAGAAGCTGAAGGTCATCCAGAACGTGTGCCTTGAGCCGCTTTCGGACGATGAACGCGCCATCCGCAGCCTTTCCGATGACCAGAACGTCGTGACCGGTTATGCCTGCAACTATCCCGAGACGGACTACCTGCCGCCCGCGCACTTCATCGCCAACTACATCGGCCGGAAGATCGATACCTGGCGGCGGACGGTGTCCGACAAGTTCGGGCCCGATTTCAAGGTCATGGTGGATGTTGGGTATGATGCGGCGGCGGTTTCATCGAAACCGCCCTACCGTGATTCTGGTAGGGCGGCATCGATGATGCCGCCGCGATACCGCTGGAATCGGCTCACGCTCAGCATCCAGCATGCACCTGGCGTGTTCGCGGCGGAACAGCACGAGCTGGTTTTGCCCGTCGTGAGCGGAGCGCTGGCGGAACTGGAGGCTCGCGGCCTCGCGGGCATCTCCAACCTGCCGCTGGAGAACCTCATCCTCAACGGCATGGGCGATTTCATCGTCGGCGGGCCGGAAGGGGACAACGGCCTCTCCGGCAAGAAGCTCGCCGTCGATTTCTACGGACCGGAGATTTCGATTGGCGGCGGGGCTATCTGCGGCAAGGACCCGCACAAGGTGGACGTTGCCGGGGCGTTCAGGGCGCGGGAACTGGCGTTGCGATTGTTGAAGGAGCGCGGAGGAAACGCCGTGACGGTTCGTCTTGGTTGGACGCCCGGCGACGCCGCGCCTGCGTTCCGCGAGGCGGAGAGTGTCGATTCGCTCGGACTTACACACCCGATTCCGGCCTCTGCATTGCCTCCTGAAGATTGGTTTTCCATCAATACCATCGTAGCTGATCTGTGTCTCACGGCGCTCGCCCGCCGTGAGCGGGTATTGAGAGGGTATTTCTTTTGAGACCTTAGAATGTCCGCTACTTCGCCCAAAAGGTCAATGTGTACATTCCGGATTGCATCCCCCTGTCGACAACGGGTCGCAAATGGTGGACATCCCCAATGACCCCACGTATTCGACGTCGAGAGTCCGCAGATTTTGCGGAATGGTTGCCTCATAAGGACTCGAACCTTAACAAGCAGATTCAGAATCTGCGGTGCTACCATTACACCATGAGGCAATGGGGTGAAAACGGCGCATAGTATAGCAGATTCCCGGCACACGCGCAAGGGGGAAATTCCAGTTCACGAAAGAGCCGAGTTTTGATACAATATCGGCACTCAATGTTAGAGGTCAAACACATATCCTTTTCTTGGGGACGTTCACCGCTGCTGGAAGACGTCTCCTTCACCGTCACGCCGGGCGAGACGGTGGCGCTTGTCGGTGCGAACGGGGCGGGCAAGACCACGCTCCTGCGCATCCTTGCCGGCGCGTGCCTGCCGTCCTCTGGGACCGTGGTTGCGGACGCGGTGGACATGCTCCTTTCGCCTTTGCGGTACCGTCGGTTGCTTGGCTACCTGCCCGAGTCTGCGGCGGTGGAGCCGGGCATGACGGTTAAGGATTACCTGAAGTACCGTGCGAACCTCAAGGGAGAGATGCAGAAGAAAATCCGCCACCGCGTGCTTGAGGCGATGGAGCTGTGCGGTCTCTCCGCGCGCGCGAACACGCGCGCGGACTGTCTCTCGCAGGGCCTTCGCAAACGTGTGGCGCTGGCGGAGGCGATCCTCCTCCGTCCGCGTTTCCTGTTCCTCGACGACCTGCTTGCGGGGCTGGACGCGGAGATGCGTCTTTCCGTAGGGCGCATCCTCAAGTCGGTCTCGTCTTTTGCGGCGACGATAATCTCCGGACATGAACTTGACGAGCTGGAGTCCATTGCGACCAAGTTTCTCGTGCTGAAGGGTGGACGCCTGCTGATCGCGAATACGGCGGACGATGTGCGCAACCTGTTCGCGGGAAAAGCCAGAGAGGAGGACGGGGCATGAGGACGGTGCGCGTTATCATGCTGCGCACGTTCGGCGCGCTGATGGGGTCGATGTCGACTGCGATTGCCGTGGCTGTGTTTCTCGGCGTGTCCGGCGGTCTCTTCGCAAGGGCGCTGCTGGGCGGAGAAGGGGGACTCACTCCCGTGGCCGTGCTGTGGGCGCTCGGAGCGGCGCCGACGCTTCCCGTGCTGGCGGCTGTCCTGACAATGCGCCTGGTGGCCGACGACAGGGCATCCGGTCGCGCAGATCTTATTTTTTCCGCGCCGGTGCGTCCGCGCGACGTCGTGCTTGGCAAGTTCCTCGGCGCATGGCTGCACGCGGCACTTGCGCTTGCCGTCTATCTGGCGTTGCCGTTGGCGTTGCTCCCCGCGTGCGCGCCGGCTCTCGCTGAGCATCTCACGTGGGACTTGTTCCTCCCTGCGTATGCGGCACTGCTCATGCAGGCGGCTCTCTGGTGTGTGTGCGGAATTTTCGCGAGCGCCTGCTGTCGTTCCGCGGCCGTCGCGGCCATCATCTCGCTTATGCTCACCGTAGTGCTGCCAACCGCGGCCTACCAGTCGGCCTTCATCTGGGGGCGCGCGTTCCGCGTGCACTTCACGGAACTACCGTTCACAGCGCACCTGGTGGATCTTTCCACGGGGCTCTTGCAGCTCTCCACCCTGTTCCTCTATTTCGCCCTCGCAGTGTGCGCGCTGTTCGCGGCCTCGAAGACGCTTGCGCTGCTGCAGTTCGGAGGACGCGGCTGGCTAGGCGTGCGTTTCTCCACGGCATGCGCAGTGTTCCTCGCGTTCGCGTTCACGGCATGCGCCTTCCTCTTCGTGGACAGGTTCAGTATCTCCGCCGAACTACCGATGCGTGGCGGGTATTCGGCGTCTGACCGTACGCGGCAGATTCTGGCCGAGACGAGCGGCGAGCCGGTGTACGTGACGTGTTTCCTCTCGCAGCGCGCGCCCGCGTACCGGGTGGTCCGGCGTCTCCTGCGCGGCCTTGAGACCACTGCGCGCGGCGTGGCCGGCGTGCAGCTGGAGGTCGCGAACGTCGATCCGCGCTGGGACCTTGGCGCGGCGGGACGGCTCGTGAAGGCCGGCGTGCCGGAAGGGTCGCTCGTCTTCCGCCAGGGGCGGCGCAAGGTGACGGTGCCGGTGGACGACCTCTTCGCGGGCGTCACGAACGATACGCTCGCCGTCACCACCGAGGGACTCTTCGAGGCCGAGAACGCGTGCGCCACGGCGGTGCAGCGTCTGTCCGTGACAGGACGGCGCGGGACGCTGTACTGGACGACCGGCCACGGCGAATCGTCTGCTACTTCGTACGATGCCATCTACGGCATGAGCGACATGGCGCGCGAGTTCCGCCAGAACGGCTACCGCATCAAGACCATTGACCTCGCGCAGACCGCCACCGTGCCGGAAGACTGCGCCGTGCTCGTGATCGCCGGCGCGCGCGAACCGTTCTCACGCACGGAGACGCAGCGCGTGGAAGGGTACCTTCGCGGCGGGGGGCGTCTGCTCGTGCTGACGGCCTCCTCGCCCAACGCGGGCGTCGGCTCGCTTCTTTCGGACTGGGGCGTGCGGCAGCTGCCATGCACGGCCGTGTCGCCGTCGTCCACGTTCAACGGCGCCGACGTGCTGGTGACGGACCTGGGCGACCACGCGGTGACGCGTCCGCTCGCGGACTGCACGCTTCTCTTCGAGGGTGCCGCCGTACTGCAGCCGACGGCCGCGGCGGAAACGAATGCGGTAGATGCGGCGCAGTCGGCGGCCGTGGACCGTACTGAGTTCATGGCGCTCGCGCGCACCGACGCCAAGAGCTGGGGTGAGTCCGAGCCGGCGGTGCGTCCGTGGGCGTTCGACCCCACGACGGAGCCCAAGGGACCTCTCGTGCTCGCTGCGGCGCTTGAGCGCGGCGGCGGCGCTGCGAAGGACCTTGCCTTCCGCCCAACGCGTATCGTTGTGGTCGGCGACGCCACGTTCGCACTCAACGGAGCTCTCGCCCGCCGCGCGAACGCGAACCGCGACTTCCTCCTCAACGCCGTCGCATGGCTCGCGGGCCTTGACGCGTTCTCGGATTCCCGTATGCCAGGAAACGTCGTCGCAACGGGTATGGACCGCTCGCGGTGGATTCGCTTCGGGGTGCTGGCCGCCGGCGGCCCTGCCGCATGCGTGCTGCTGCTGGGGCTGCTTGCCGCGTTTCGCAGAAGGAGGCGGTCATGAGCAACATGCGCGCGATTCTGTTTTTCATTGTGGGCATCCTCCTGCTGGGCGGCCTGCTCGTTTGGATGGAGACGCGGACGCGCAGTGCCGCTCCGGAAGCGCGCGCGCGCGTCCTGTGCGAGTTCAGACCTGAGCGCGTGGACGCCTGCGTTGTGCGTAATGCGGGACAGGGGGAGGTCGAGCTTGCGCGCGGGGCGGATGGTACATGGCGTCTTGTGCGGCCTTTCTCTGTCGCCGCAGATGCCACTGCGGTCGCCCGCCTCGTCGACGCGCTTACGCTCGTGCCGATTTCGGACATGCGGTCCGACGGAGAAATCCTTGAAATGAACGAGACGTTTGCGGACTTCGGGATAAACACCAATTCACTGTCCGTCACGCTCAGTTCACGCGGACGCCATACGGCTGTCACATTCGGGAACATTTCGCCGTCCGGAACCGAGGTCTACGCCCACGTGGAGGGGTCGCGCAGCATCTGCGCCTTGCCGAAGGATGCATTTGAAAGGATCCCCCGCAACTTGGACGACTTCCGCGAGCGCGGCATGCTTGAATGCCCGCGAGAGGAAATCTCCGGCCTCGACATCCGCGTTCCCGACAAGCCGGCTGTCCGCCTTGCGCGCGCGGAAGGCGGGTGGTCGATACTTTCGCCTGCGGTGGCTCCTGCAGACGGCACTGCGGTGGGCTCCCTTGTGGACTGCCTCGCCGCCGCGCAGATCGTGGCGTTCGAGATCCCGTCGCGAACCCGTCCGTCCGTGCCGGCTGGCGGCATCCGCGCGGGCGACCTCGTGCCTTACGGACTTGACGCGGGGCTCTCCGTGACAGTGCGCGGAGCGGCGGACCGCACGGAGCAGATCGTGTTCGGACGCTCGGCCGGCACGAATCTCGTGTGGGCGCTCGTGCGGAACGGGAAGGCCGTGGTGTCAGTGGACGCCGCGCTTGCGGAGCGCTGCCGCGCGGACGGCGCGTCGCTGCGCGATACGCGCGTGTTCCCATTCGCCGAGGGCGAGAAGGTGACGTCAGTCTCGTTCACCGCCGGACCGGCAGTATACGTGCTCGCGCAGGATACC
>CAMKJU010000196.1 GCA_946413265.1 uncultured Lentisphaerota bacterium | reverse complement strand
GGGGACATCGCCTCGTCCTCATCGCCATGCGAGCCGAGAAGGATAGGGTGCGGCGCGCTCGGCGAGCGCGCCCTACCATCGTCGCCATCCGGCGCGCACGGTGTGCGCGCCCTACCATCGACCGGTAGGGCGGTCGCCCCGCGACCGCCGCCAAGGAGTACCGTAATCTCCTTGACGCAGCCGCTCTCGAGGAGCACCTCGTACACGTCGTGGTATGTGCCGGTGTCCGAACCGCCATAGAGGAGATTGAGCGCCGATTCCGCCACGAGCGGAGTCCCCTCGCCCTTGGGACGCAGGAGCGCGAACGGTATCTTGTCGGAAGGATAGTAGTCCGTGAAGAACGAGGTGAATTCCGGCTTCGGAAAGAGCGAACAGAGTATTGCGTTGATGACTGCGTCGAACACGAGGTTCCGAACCTCAGTCGAACGCGGAAAGAGTCGCGTATGGCCGAGGATCACGTGGTAAAGCTCGTGCATCACGAGCATGAAGAGGTGTTCGTCGGTCTGACAATGCTCCTCGACGAAGTCCTTGTTTAGTAGGAGCTCCGGCGAATCCCCGCACGTCACGCAGGCGGTCTCGGTCTTATCGGAGAACCGGACGCGGAAAAGCGAGAGGAACGTCGTCATCTCGAACGAAACAGGCGGAATCACGTCGAGAATCCGCGATACAATTTTTTCTTCATCAGTCATGTTGTTTCTCCTTTCGGCGCGCTCGGTGATCGCGCCCTACCGGCACCATCGCTATCCGGCGCGCTCGGTGATCGCCCCCTACCGGATGCGCCGCAGTACTGCGGAAAGTATTTTGCTGGGAAGCAGATCGATGCTCCAACAAGGCATGCGTGCCACCCCAATTCACGGCGCGGAATGTAGAGCAGACGAGATACCCGTCCAAGGACCGCGACAGTAAGAATCGGATCTTCGCAAACAATCGCATCGTCGCTACTCACGTGGGATCTTCCGATCATGAACCCCATTGGACGCGACACGGCATCAAGCTCGGCCTTGTGTTTACGCGCGAAATCCGCAATCCATTCCTGGGCGAGGACTGCTTTTTCCTGCATCGTCTGATGCTCTTCAAGGCGCGGGTCGAGACCAGCATATTGCATATTGAACACAATCTGCTTCCCGACGGGGTGCGTAGCCACGTGGACGTTGCTGCGCGGCGGCGCGGACATATTGGCGTAGGCGTTCATCACAGGCCAAACTCCTTCCAGAGACTCTCGAAATCAGCGGATGCCTCGTTGACGGAACGGACATCGTTAAAACCGTCCAGCAACTGGGAATTGAGCAGGTTGGAGTGATACTGCGCAAACTCGGAATCCGCGCCGAAGCGTTTGTTGGCGTCCGCGATGCGCGCACCAGCTGCACGGGCGATTTTTGCTCCGTCTGGCGTGACTGACATGGTGAAGTCCTCGTCACCGGAAATGATGTCTCTTATCTCGTCTGCAAGCAGCTCTATCGTAGTAGCTGGAATATTCGCCCGCTCGCGGATGCCGAGATACGTGGCAAGGGCCAGCCCGCGCCGGAGGTGCGGCTTCGCCTTCGCAATGCCTTCGCCGATGATGACGGCGGCGCGGTCTGGCGACACGGCGAGCCGCTCCGCGACCATCTTCCGCAGACGGAGGATCGGATCGTCTATCTTCATGAGCTGCACAAGCGGATCGGACTCGTCGCGCATGGAAAGTTCCCATGCCGACTTGCAGATGGCCGTCAGTTCTGCCACGTTCAGCCGCCGCCGAGCCCGGTCGGGGAGCGTGTTCAGGAGCGCAAGGCGGGCGGAACCGTAAAGGTCGGGCGGCGCGCTCGGTGATCGCGCCCTACCATCGCCGTCATCCGGCGCGCTCGGTGATCGCGCCCTACCATCGCCGTGCGCCGCCAGGACTTCACGCGCCGCGTGGACGGCGATGACGCACCGCATGAGCATTGTCGCCCGGCGCGTCGAGACATCGTATTTCGCGGCGTGGAGCTTCGTGACGAGCGTGACGATGTAGGGCGTCAGGCGGGGCGTCAGCTCCGCCACAAGCTCCTCGTACCGCTTCCGCGCCTCGGCGACGAGTTCGCGGATGGCGACGGGGAACTCGTGCCGCCCTGCAAACTGGTCGGCGAGAACTTTCTTCTGGTCGGCTGGCGTCAGGTCGTCCCAATCCGGCACGGACATGATGTATGGAAACCTGTCGGCAAGCGCGGCGTCAAGCGGTTCGGAACCCAGGTAGAGCGCGCCGCCCTCATCGAGTTCCTCGTCTGTCGGCGGCGGATTCATCGCCGCCCAGCGGTAGACGAGGCGCGCGAGCGGACGCCCCTGGACGCGCCGGTCGTAGATGATCGGGAAAAGTTTGTTCTGGAGTTCCGGACGCGTGCGGCTGATCTCGTCGATGAACACGACCTCGGCGTCCCAGATGCTCTCCGGCGACGAGAGGTATTCGAGTTTCGTGCGCGTCGCGTCCGGGAGCGGCACGCCCACGAGGTCGTCGTAGTTGATGAGGCTCGCGTTGTAGGAGCGGAACTCCATGCCCAGCGCCTCCGCGAGACGTTCCAGCACAAAGCTCTTTGCGCATCCGTGCGCCCCGACCAGGAGCAGCGGCTCCTCGGAGAGCAACGCCGCCAGCAGGACCGGCTCCGCCTTCTTCCAGCCGTACAGTCCCAGCGGTTCTGTTATGAGCGATTTCATTTTTTGCGTCCTTATCCGTTCCGTCAAGATACCCAGGAAGGGACAACCCCTCGCAAACGTCAGGCCGCCCGTCCTGAAATCAAGACGAGCGGCCTTTTGGAACATGTTTCCCTTGCGGGCACATCGCCTCTCGGCTACCACCGTGGTGTTCCACTCGGTTGGCGTGAACGGCCTCTCGACCGGTCAACTCCTGATGTCTTGACTACTGCGCCTCTTTATTAGCATAAGTCGTGCCAAAAACGAAAACGATCTTTTTGTCCAAAAACTGCCTTTAAAATCAAATGTTTCCTTTGCCAATTCTTATAGTCGTATCAGTTTTTGACCGAAGTGGCATTTTTTGACAATCGTCGCGGAAACGCCGAGACAAGCGCCTTCACGGATTCAGAAAATATGATATAATATGGCCCGAAAATCTTACGATCATGTTGTAACCTTTTGACCGATGCGGTGTAAACAGGGCGTAAACATCATCCCAAGAAAGGGAGTGGAAAATGATTGAGATTTCTAGCCAGATGCGCGAGTTCGTGAACTTCGCACAGGATGCCGTAGCGAACAATGCCAAGAACACCGTCGCCCGCCTTGGCAAGAAGGAGAGTTCCTATGCCACGTTCCCGATCAGCGCCGCCGTCGACGGCGACAGCGTCGGCAAGCTGATGAGATCCGCCGCCTCCAAGAGGGCGAACAACACTGTCCGTACCGAGTTCCGCAAGGTCGTCGAGCAGATGTTCGGCGGCGCGGACAAGATTCCGCAGAATGTTCTTGCCGCGATGAACATGAAGGACTACGCGAAGGGCAAGCCCCTCACGGCCGACCGCATCCTCGACGTCTATGCCGCCATCAAGGACCACATCACGGCGCTGAAGAGCGATGCGTCCGCAAAAGGAACGCTGAGGGCCCTGGACGTGGCCGACAGCGTCGCCGAACAGTTCGTCGAGAAGAATTTCAAGGCGAAGTGCAGGACCCCGCCAAGTGCGGCGGCCGTGTCGAACCTCAAGCGGGCGCTGCTGCTCTGCGCCGCGAACAGCCTGAACGGCAACGCGGTGATGAACGGGGAGGAAGCGGTCAAGAAACTCACCAACGAATTAAACAATTCTTTCAAATACACCTACAAGGCGCTCGCATTCGACAACCGTCTGGTGAGCGGGATCAGCAAACTGCGCGTCAAAGAACTCCTGAAGGACGAGGTACACATGCGCGCGGCGGTGTTTGCGCTCCTGGACAAGGACGGCAACGTTGACGTGAACAACTTCGACAAGCGGCTCGCGATGTTCAACGACGATTGGCTGAAACGCTACTCGTCGAGCACCGTCAGGCCCAATCTCGACACCCCCGGCCCCGCGGCCGTCAAGGCGCTGCAGAAGGAGTTCGTGCGCATAGCCAAATTGCAGGTTGGGGACGCGGCGCGGGAAGAAATCCAGGCGCTCTACAAGGCGAACCCCGACAAGATTCCCGCATCGCTCAGGAAGAACAAGCTGGACTCCGATGCATATGTCGGTTTCGTAAAGTTTTTCGTCGCCAAACAGTACGCAGAAGCCGCTGGCAATAGTTTGGCCTGGAGTGGCGATGCGAACGCGAAGATCGACGTTGCCGCCGCGCTCAAGGGCTTCGACGACTACACAAACGCTATCTACGCCACGGCGAAGGGAGACAAGGACATCATCGAGCTCATCGATCGGTTCATCGGCAAGCTCGCGTACAACGGCGCGAACGAACTGCGTTCGGTCGAGGACATCAAGAAGAAGTTCATCGAGCCCATCCGTTCGAACCTCCAGGAGCTGCGAACCGCCGCAGGCGGCAATGCCGCCATACTGAGGTCTGGCCTGGACGCGCTCGCTCGGAACGATATGACACCATTCAAGAAAGGCGTATTCACGAAGCTTGCAAATGGCGCGAAGGCCATGAGCCTGCGCGAGCTCAATTCGATTTCGGGTAAACCCACGCCCATCGAAATAGCCAAGGCTTTTATGGGCTTGTACGCGCATTTCAAGAAATCGATTACCACGGCGGACTTCGTCGACAAGTGGAGCCGCAACGAGAAAGACGCATACACGATATTTTTCTCGGACGTCGTCATGTCGAGGCTGAACAACGACGAAAAGATACACTTGGTCAGGACATTCGGGACAGATACAGCAGGGGACGCCAGCAACATCATGCAGCTGCTCGTCACGGCAAATGACGTGGACACGTCCCAGAATGATGTGTCGAACATACAGGAGGCGGTCAATATGATGCGCACGTGCGCGACGTTCATCGGGAAGGCTTTCTCGATAGACCCCGATACATTCACAGTTTTCCAGGTCAATGAGAAAATAACGTCCGAGTTGGTGCCCACCAACGTCAAGGAACAGTTCGCCGCCCTCGCGAAGGAGATACAGGAATAAACTGACATGGAAATGAAGGAACTGCTGGACGGCCTAGCGTCCAACCTCGGAATCGACAGCCTTGCCATCATCGGTGGCGAGGCTGCCATTGACATCGACGGCATGCCCATGCTGATCACGGAGGCGCAGGACGACGCCCTGCTCGTCTCCGGGCTCGTCGGCGACCCGCCGCCGGAAGGCTGCGAGGCCTTCTGCAACCTCATGCTCGAGGCGAACGCCGGTTTCTTCGACGCGGCCCCCTGTGCCCTCGCGCGCAATCCAGAGTCCGGCTGCTACATGCTCCTGAAGCGCTTTGCCAAGGCGTCGCTGGATCCGGAGTCCTTCGCCCAGGAGCTTGCCGCTTTCGCCGATACGCTCGCCGAATGGAGGGAGTCGCTCGAGTCCTTCCGCCCGGCCGTCGCCGCCGCCGCGGAAATGAAGCGGAACGATTCTCCAATTCGCCTTTCGCCCGACGGCTTCATCGAAGTCTAACACGGGCTAAGTCGCCGTTCAAAAATATCTGCAACACAACTCAATAGGGCGGCATCGATGATACCGCCGATTACGGCGCTATCGGATCACCCTCTCACACCATCTATCGTCTGCCGCAGCGGGAGAGGCCACGCTTACCGCAGCCTAAATGGTAGGGCCCGCTCGCCGAGCGGACCGCACTAACTGGGAACGCCGCCATCTTGGCGGCGCACAAACTGGGAACGCCGCCTTCTTGGCGGCGCACTAACTGGGAAAGCCGCCATCTTGGCGGCGTACTGGGACAACGGGCGTTTCGCCCGTTTCGGAATGCCTTTTACCCGCTACTTCAAATATTCAGATATGTGACGTACCGCGCAAGGGAAGGTGCATTCCGATTACCATTCCGAAAACGGATGTACGGCGAGGTTGTTGTTCTTGTAGCGATGGTCGTTGGTGACTTCAAGTCCGATCCAATCTGGCAACTGAACAACCGTATTCTCATCCGGCAGTTCGATCTCCGCCGTGACAAGCGGGGCGTTATCACCAAAGAACTCATCCACCTCCCAAAACAGCCCGGCCTCTTTTGCCGGGATACGATAGCGGTTCTTATCCACAAGATTCCCGCACATCGTATCGAGAATCGTCTCGGCGTCGCCAACCGGAATCGGATATTCGAACTCGTGGCGCACAAGCCCGATGGCACGATCCTTCAGCGTGATGAACGCCTCGCCCCCGACAATCCTCACGCGCACCGTCGTGCCGTCCTTCGTCGGCAAATTTTTATGTTACCTTTTCTGTATACCCGCTCCTCGTTTGTGTATCCTTTTCTGTATAC
>CAMKJU010000195.1 GCA_946413265.1 uncultured Lentisphaerota bacterium | reverse complement strand
CCCTCGTTCACCGTCTCAAGCCAAACGAGATTCGCCGTGCCCGTCGCGGGGGCGGGGGCGTCGTCGTGGACGCTCCAATCGACACCGACGAACGCGGTCTGGCCATTCGAGTTCGCGAACGTCCAGAGTCCGCCGGAAGCGGGCACGTACTCAATAGTGCCGCCCGAACCGGAGAGCGCCGTCGTCACGCCGTTGGGCGACGTGACGGAAACCGTCTCGCCCTCGCGATACGTAATGTTGAACGGCGACGAGAGAGCACCGGACGTCAGGGCATACGTCGGCGTAGCCGCAGCGCTCGTGTAGAGCGCAAACGTCTGCGCGGACGACGTCGCCGCCGTGACGGCATACTCATCGTCCGCAAAAAGCGGGAGCGTCGCGCTTGCCGCGACCGATAGCAATGGCAACAACTTCTTCATCATTCCACCCCTTCGCTACTGCACGATGTAGAATACGCGAAAGCCAAGCCAGGCGTCCTTAAATGTCATGTCATTGTATTCGTCATGCTTTGTACAGCCGTCTGATGCTTTATGGTTAACCGCAGCACTTGTGAACGCTTTGCCAGCACGCATTCTAACCCACACCCCGCCCGTATAAATCGGCGTGAGCGCATCCGTGGCCTGGGCAACGCTGGTGCGCGACTCGTCACGCGCCCATTCCCAAACATTTCCAGACATGTCGTACAATCCCCAGTTGTTGGGCAGGCGCGATCCGACAACGGCCGTCTTGCCTCCACTGTTCTCGTTACAAACAACATACGCGGGATCAGGAGTATCGCTGTTCCAGAAATAGGCAGTTGTCGCGCCCGCACGGGTGGCGATTTCAGCCATTATGTACGTAGGCAGGTCGAAACCGGAAATGCCGGATTTCATTTGCGTGCGATAGTTAAGCCTCGAAAGAAATCCCCCAGTCGCATTTAGGGGCACGGGATCGGGTATCGAGGACACCCCACGAATCGTACTCCACGAAACATTCTCAACGGGACAGCCGCTGTTGGCCTTGTTACTTGAGGGATT
The DNA here is from genome assembly GCA_946413265.1 of uncultured Lentisphaerota bacterium. GTDB lineage: Bacteria > Verrucomicrobiota > Kiritimatiellia > RFP12 > UBA1067 > RUG572. The sequence continues at coordinate 5,385 of CAMKJU010000195.1, read as the reverse complement.
GGAAAGGCCGAGATTGGTGTATTGCGCCTGCGTCACGAGGAATAGGCCGACGTAATAGTCCTTGTTCGGTTGCCACGTCCTTGCAGGATTTGCCGATGCAAAATTCACGTTGTCGCCCGTCGGGTAGCCGCCAAGTGCGGCGAGCGTATCGTAGTTCGGAAGCGTGTTCGCGTCCGCCCACTTCGGCACCTTGCGCAGCACCATCTTCGTGGACTTGTATTCCGTCGTGTTGTAGCGGGTGTTGGACTCGTCCTGCGTCGCCATGAGTCCTTCGTAGATGATCGCGCCGCTTGCGAGGTCGATGATCATGTAGTCGTTGCCGCTCGGGACGTTCGTCGGGAAGAGCGTGGCCGTGATGGAGCAGGTCGTCGCCCTGACGCCGCTGGGCGCCGTCCAGGTGACGGTGTACTGCCTCGAACCAGGACCGCCCGTCTCCGCACTCGCGGCGAGCGAGTTTCCGCTCACGACCTGCGTGCTGTAGCCGGGGATGGTGATGGCGAAGTTGATTCCGGCATAGATGCCGCCCGCGCGGTTCTGCCCGTCCGTGACGGTGTAGGTGATATCGACCTTGTTGTTCCACGGCCAGCGCTGCTGAACGCTGTCAATGGTTATGCTGGAAGCGTTCGCCGCCATCGCACTTGCGGCACCTGCCGCGATTGCCGCCGCCGAGACGGCGGCTTTCCAGGTTTGTTTTCTCATGCTGTTGTTCCTTTTGATGAGTGGTTTTCGTTTTGACAGGTTTTCGCCTTTGCTTTGGCCGTTGCTTTTGTCCGTGTAGAACATGTAGAACGTGTAGTTGCGCGCGGGCTACCTGACGATGAGCATGAGGCCTTTTGGAATGCTGACGTACACCGTCTCGCCCTTAGCCACGAGCCTCGCGCTATCGCCCCGCGTCACCGTTGACGCATCCAACGTCAGATTCGGCACGACGGCCGCCGCAGCCTCGGCGGAGGCCAGCGTGAGAACCGGATACTTGCCGGGCTTGAGCTGTGTCGTGCCGCCGACCACGATCCGCGCACCGGCCTCCGCCGTCGCGCCGTTCGCCGTCACCGGCGCGGTTGCGCCCTCCGTGAGGTTGCTGACAACGAGCGCCGTATCCGCGCCGAAGGCCAACGTACCGCCGAGCGTGGTCCTGCCCGACGGGACGACAAGCCGCGTGCTGTCCTGCAGCGTCACGTTGCCCCTGCCGGGACGGGCGCCGTTCCTCACCTCGACCGTCGCAGAATCCTTGACGGTTAAGCCTCCGGCAAAGTCGTTGTCGTCTATGCCCGTATTGGCAAACACGAACCGGCCGATGCCTTGCACGACAACCAAGACACTGCTGGCGTAATTTGCCGTCGAACCGCCGATGCCGCTCTCCGCCGTGATCGTGCGGCCTACCGTGTTGTCGTAGTAGTCGGTCGTGTCGAACGTCACCGTGGTGTTGCCGGAACTGCCGATTTTACGAATGCCCTTGAGTGTTGTGTTCGCATGGCTATGGTCGTTGTAGTATATCTGCCAGTTGGCGTACGAACCAAAATAATGTGAGCCGGACCAGTTGACGAGGCGAACGTAGCCGTTTTGACCGTGAATGATGCCGTTGGGCCCCACAATCGTCTTCGTAGGGGAGTACGGCGGAATGAGAACCTTCGTCATGCGAAGCTGTTTTGTAATGAAGACACCGCCGCCGGATCCAATCTCCATATATCCTCCGCCTCCGCCGTTATTGAGCTCTGTGTCGGAATAGATTTCATTGGTGGCCTTGAACACGCCGCTGTTCTTGTTGATAAGTTCTTTACTGCCTTTCCCATCTGTCCTCGTGTTCTTTACCGTAACCGTAGCGCCGCTCTCGATCGTAAGTCTACTGTTGTGATCGTAATACGTCCCGTTCAGCAGATTAAGCTCCGATCCCGTCTTCAATGTGGAACCGTCTGGCGGAGCCCAGACCCCCTCCGTCGTTATATTGTATTTGCCGTAAAACGCAGTGTGATTGGATATGCCTACCCCCGTCGCGCCGCCGGAGAAATTGACGTACCCGCTCGTCGCCGTCACGTCGATCGTGCTGTCAAACGTAACTGCGTTCTGCAGCTCGTTCGCCTGACCGTTCCGGCAGACGACGCTGATGACTCGCGCCATCGCCGTACCCGTCACAGTCACCTTCCCCGCGCCGGACTCGAATGTCAAGGTCTGGATTCGGAAGGATGCGTCAGACGGATTGTAGTTGACGGTTACGTCACCGCTCTGCGGAAACACGAAATGGCTGTAGCCGTCTATCTGCGCGGGAACGTTGCCGTCGCCGTCGATCCAGTTCGCGAGAGTGAACCACTGCGGCTCGGACTCGTTTGCGGCACCAGTCCACGTGTACACCGTCTTGTCCTTGAACGTCGCCAGGAGCTGCACGGCCGTGTCGTTCTTCACCGTGATGGTCTGGCTTTCCACGTCGCCGGAGGTGATCGCCCATGTGTCGCCGGACCAGGACACGAAATCGCAGTCAGTGGCAGGCGTCGCCTTGAGCGTCACGCTCGAGCCGCGAGCGACCCATGCCTCCGCCGTGCCGGACGCCTCCGCGCTCCCAAACGCCACAGAGCCCTTCTCCGTGTCGGAGGCGTAGGCGTGGAACTTCGTGGAGAACGTGCCTCCCTCGTACTTGTAGTCGTCCGCGCTTCCAATGCCATTGGAAAAGGTGAGATTGGAGGATGGGCTTGACTCCGCCTCGCCGTGGAACACGCCGCCGACCACGTCGTAGAACCCAGCCGCGCCGAGCTCGTTCGTCGCCGGCGCAAGGAATACAGCCGGCGTCGTCGCCGTGCTGCTGTCCGCCGCCTCGAAGCTGTAGATATTCTTTGTTCCGGCCAAGTAGGAACCCGACCCCAAGGCGAAGAGACTCAACGACGTCGTGGCCGTATTGTCATGCGTATATGTTTGCGTCTTTGTCTGAGCACCTGTTCGATCGTAAAGGCTCAAAACCGCAGTCTCTTCACTTTTGGAAGAGTGCGTGACTGTCATGATCCTGCGTTGCGTATCAATCGCGCTAAACGTGGAAGCGGAACTGCCGGAATCTCGATAATACCATTTGTAATTCCGCCTGCCGCTGCCACTGGTCGTGTAGAACGCGCATTTCGGGTTCTCGGCCGCACCTCCGAATATGCCCTGGTTGTCGAGGCTCGCCTGGGTCAGCTGAAAATCGATGAAGTAGCGCGAAAGCGTCTTTGCGCAATAACCCGTATCAATCCTATTCACGCCATGCGACTGCACGTATGCGTACGGCTGGAGCGTGTGCGTTTCCGCCAGCGACGGCAACGCCGCCGCCACGCAGATTGCCGCCGCTGAGACGGCGCGGATTGTCTTTGTTCCCATACCAGTTTCCTTTCTTGACTTTGTTGAAGATTGGGTGTGTGAAAAACGCGGGCCGCGAGGCGCGGTCTGCGTCTCTCGGCTCATGTCGTTAAAGGGTTTGTTGTGGTTGATTTCAACGGGCAAGATGCCCGTTGTCCCAGCGCCGTCAGGCAGTGAGGGGGGGGGGGGTATTTGCGCCATGCGCGGACGCGCCACGGGGCGTCTGTGCGTGGTTATACGCGGCGTCGTTTCCGATGCCGTTCCATGCCTCTTCAATGGCGTCATTTGCGATTTACCGTTCAACGTCGTTGGTCTCCCAAAGAAGATGGATGGTATGATAGCACATCCTTCTATGATTTGTCAATCCCCCCACGCGGCGTTTTCTGCGCACGGCGGCGGTTATCCGCTCGACCATCGGCTTGATCGTCGAGTTGAGCGCATCGCCGAGGCGTCCATGGGGTCCCCATGGACGTTCGCTCGGATGCGCAATAAACAAACAAGCAAAAAATGGTTACTTTTTCGGCAAAGAATCTTTTCTCGAATTCATGCGACGGCAAAATGACACGCCATCCCTAAGGCCGCAGACAGCCCAATGGAACCACAAACACGCCGTCCGTGCGCCTGTATGCGAACTCAGTGCCCGTCAACACCATGAGAAATGAAGCCTCTCCCATTGACCCGCCATCGACCTTCCCTTTGAGCGCAAGAAGGTTTCTCGCAGCATCGTCTATCTGTCCGCCTCCCAGTTTGACCTCCACCGCACCCCAACGGCCATCGCGCAACGACACGATCATATCCACTTCCTGACCCGATGCGTCGCGGTAGTGGAATACTTCTCCGTCGTTCGCCTGGGCGTATACGCGCATATCGCGGACGCATAAGGACTCGAAGAGGAATCCGAAGAGATTCAAGTCCTTCATCAGCCTCTCCGGCCTGACGCCAAGGACGGCAGTCGCTATCGAAGGATCAACCAACTGGCGCTTGTGACTCGTCCGTATTGCGGTTTTCGATCGGACGGATGGCAGCCAGGCGGGCTCGTCCTCTACCACGAATATGCGGCGAAGGGCGTTCAAATACGAATCCAGCGTCTTTACGCTTGTCGTCGGCATGTGGTTCTTCACGTCGTCGAGAATCGTCTGCGTGGCGGTAAGCGTCGTTATGTTGCGGGCGAGCGAGCGGAGGACAAGGCGCACCAACGCGGGATTCCTCTCCACACCATCCACGCGGTGGACATCCTCGTTAATCACGGCTTCGACGTAGTTTATGGATTTCTGGTAGGCGACGCGAGGGTTTTTCGCAAGGACGGCTTCGGGCCATCCACCGCGGCAGATGATATGCGCATAATCAGGCACAGACACCTTGGACGTGGCTGCAACCCCATCCGCTCCATCGAAAAGCGCACCGAGCGAGACGGCTCCGCACGACTCGCCTGATTCGGCAAGGGACATCGGGCGCATCTTGATCCAAGCGAAGCGCCCCGTCCCCGAATGACGGGGCGGTTCATTGTCGTCGTCGCGTTCGTCTCGCGGCACGGCAGAGCCAGTGAGGATGAAGTGCCCAGCGCCGCCGCGATCATCAATAGTCGCCCTGACGAGATTCCAAAGGTCAGGTTCATCCTGCCACTCGTCAATCAGTCGCGGCGACGCTCCTTCTAACAGTACGGAAGGAATCGTCTGGGCTATCTGATGATACTCCCTCTTCTTCAGCGGGTCCTGAAGCTTGATTGCGCTTTTCGCCATTTCTTCAGAAGTCCTGGTCTTTCCACACCACTTTGGCCCCTGTACCACAACCGCCCCCGCACATTCCAGCTGGAATGAGAGTTCTTTGTCGCAGATTCTCTTGATGTATTCAGACTTTGCCATATAAGCCTTTCTTGACGTAAGACACGCGTATTATAGCATATACCGCCCACATCCGTCAATAGGCATTACCAAATTTGTGGACTTTTCATTACCAGATTTGTGGACTTTTCATTACCAAGTTTATATGGTCTTTTGGAGTCTGTCCCCGCAAGTTCCTCCGACTGTGTCCCGTCTGCTCTCCCCATCCCATGCCGATTGGACGGTTTGC
>CAMKJU010000194.1 GCA_946413265.1 uncultured Lentisphaerota bacterium | reverse complement strand
ACAACAAGCGTACGACAACAAGTCTTGCTGTTGTACGCTTGCTGTCACGGCTCGGTGAACCGCCTTGTCTACCGCACGATGATGAACGTGCCACCGGCCTTGGAGTTGGAGAGCGCGAGGCGGCCGTTCTTCACCGTGAGCGTGAAGTTGGCGGAGTAGTCGCCGTCATCGGCATCCTTCACCGTGATCGCAGCGGTGGGCAGATCGGCATCGGTCAAGCCATTGATTGCGCCAGTGAGGAAGTACGTGTGACGCGAAGGTTTCCCGTCGAACGTGACCTTGACGCTCTTCAGGCCCGCAAACGTGGCAGGCGTGGCGGCGGCAAACGTGGCGGCGGGGAGTTCGGCGGTCGTCGCGACTGCATTCGCCACTTCCCAGCAGTTGGTCGTGCCCGCGAACTCCCACGCGCCCGCGAGCGTGCCCGTGCCCTTCAGCGTGCCGAAGATCGGCATCGCCATCGTGCCGCTCGAGGTGAGCGTCGAGCCCGCGCCAAGCTCCAGGTCCTTGTAGATGCCCGTCGGCTCCAGCACGGCGATGTCGCCCAGCGTCGCCGCGAGCTTGAGGTTCGTCTCGATGAACTGCTTTTCCGTCGGGCTGTCAGGCGCCACATAGCTGAGCGTCCAGTAGTTGTTCTTGTCGTTGTTGGGACCGTAACCGCCCGTGTTGTCGCCCACGCGCGCCTCCCAGCGGTGCCAGCCGGGCGCAAGCGTGACCTTTGCGTTCGTGGGATCGCCCCAGCTGCCGACGTTGATCAAAGTCACGCCGTCGATGACGAGCATCTTGTAGTCGTCGTAGTGCATGTCGAACGACCACTGTCCGCCCTGGTTCTCCTCGACCTTGAACCAGCCCTGGAAGCGGCTCACCTTCTTGTCGTTGAAGTAGCCCGTGCTGTCTGTACCGCTGTTTCCATGCCTGTGCATGTACTCGACGGAGTCGAGGCACTTGATGATCGCCCAGTTCTCCGTGGTGTTCCAGCTGCCGTTGCCGTTCTGCCAGCTCCACACGCAGGCGTTGTGGACAGGGCGCACCTGCAGGGCGGCGCCGTCTCCGAGGCTCGCGCCGGGCTTGAACGGCGTGTAGTCGCCGGGCGCGGTGGAGGTGGACTCCCCGATGAAGAAGCCAAACGCCATGACGTTCGCAAAGCCGGCGTTCGACGGGCCGCTGCCGCCGGTGTAGTCCGCCTGAGTGAGCGTGAACTTGTGCCATCCCTCGGCGAGCTCGATCTTGCCCTGCGCCACGGCGCAGTTTCCGGACGCGTTCATCACGAGCGTGCCGTCGACGTCGAGCCGCACGCGGTCGTCGCATTGGCCGCAGAACGACCACACGCCCGCCTTCTCCGCCGGCACGTAGAACTCGCCGCGGCCGGAGACCGATGTATATCGCCTGATCGGGTTGGAGCCGTAATGTCTGGCCGTGAACGTCCAGAAGTCGGACGAGACGAACGGATAGCTGTACTGCGTGACAGGAAGGGCGTCGTAGTGCCAGCCCGCCACGGCGAACGGGTAGCGCTCGTCGGAGTACTTCGCCACCTCCGCGTTCACGCCCTCGGCGAGCTTGAGGCCGCCGGAGAAGGCGGAGGTCACGCGAAGGTCGTTCGCGCCCGTGTTCTCCACGGAGAGCTCTCCGAGCATCACGCCCTGGATGCGCGCGTCGCAGCGATTTCCCTGGAAGTTGACCGAGCCCTTGATCGTGAGGTCGCTCGCGCCGGAAAGGCCGGTGTTCCAGTTCACGAAGTACTCGGCCATGTCGAACGTCACCTTGCCGCCGAGCCTGTCGTAGCCGAAGAACATCGGGAAGCCCACGTCGCCGCCCCACGCGGAGTTGATGTTCACGATGTCGCCGTTCCGGAAGTCGAATATGGTCACGCCGGGCATGCGCGCGCCGCCGAAGCCGCTCCCGCCAAGCTCCAGCCGTCCGCCCTCCATGGTGAACCAGTGGCGCCCCGATCCGGCCCCCGTCCCTTCCCCGTACTGGTGGTTGTAGGTCGAGTTGCTGTCGTTCTGCCGCCGATTGGCCCAGATGCCCTTTACGCGCAGAAGGCCTCCCTCCTTGAGATACACCTCGCCGCGCGGAGCATCATAGGTGTTGTAGAGGATTGCGCCGGGCGCGTCCAGCTCGCCGTAGATCTCCATCTTGTGGACGGCGGCGACGGGGGGAGTGCCTTGCCAATGGCCGTTGCGCAGGTTGTCGGCCGTCATCGTCACCTTGGCGCCATGGTCAATGATGAGCCGCCCCGCCGACGGGGCATTCGCGTTGTCGCCTGTTAAGAGGTTTGCCGTGGAAAGATCGGAACCCTCCTTCAGTTCAAGCGTGCCGGAGCGGTTCGACGCCACGCCCACGCCGAGGCGATTGACGAAACCGACCATTTTGAGCGCGATGCCGTACTCGGTGTTCGTGCCGGGGCCGAACACGTAGGTGTCGCCGCTCGTCTGGTTGATGTTCACCGTGCCGGGCACGTCGAGGATGCCGGCGTTCTGCGGCATGATGTTGCACGGGCCTGCGGCGGCTGTCAGGTTTAGCGTTTCAAACTGCGGCGCCGTGGCGCCCACATCGAAACCCCATGTGCCGGTCGTCTGCACGAAATCCGCCTTCTTTGCCGAAAAGCCGCTTCCAAAATAGAACGTGCCCGAGGGCATGGCAAACGACGCATTTTCATCGAACTGCGCCCGCATGCTGATCCTCCCGCCTGTGATCGTCGGCTCGACGCCCGCGTAAGGCCCGTTGAAATTGACCGTGCCGGCCGTGACTGCGATGGTTCCGTAGTTCGTGACCGCGCCGTCGAATGTCGTCGTGTTGCCGCCTTTCAGCGTGAGCGTGCCGCCCTCCGCCACTTCGAGCGGTCCCTTGAAAGCGCCGGTGGCGTTCTCGGCCGAAATTGCGCCGCCCTTCGCCGTCACGTACAGCGGCACGGTGGCAGGATAGGTGCTGCTGTAACCGTGCAGCGTGCCGCCGTCGAAGGTGATGCCGCCGGGGATGCTGAACTGCGATTCGGCTATCGCCTCCGGGCGCAGCGTCGCTCCCTCGGCGATCGTGATTGCGCCCACCATGATCGGCTGCGAGACCACGCCGAAGCCGTATTGGTTCGTGGATTTCACGGTGAGGCGCTTCTCTGGGCCGTAGATGCCGGGCGTCGCCGTGGCGGCAGTGCCCGAACGCAAGCGCACCTCCATGCGATGCGTGCCGCCAACGGTGGCGTCGCCCTCCAGTTCGATGCGGCGGAACTGCGAGCCGTAGGGGTTCAGGTCGCCGCGCCCGTCGAGGGCGTCGTTCACGAGCGCGCCGCGTCCGTCGGGGCCCTCGCCCGCGATCGAGAAGATCTTGGAGTGCGTGATCTCGTGCCGAGGGGAGGCGGTGGTGCTGACGGTTTCGGTGTCGTTGATGTTCAGCTGCCCGCCGTCCTTCACCGTCACCTTGCCGCCCGTGGAGCCGCTGTCCTCGCCGAGCGACTTCTGCGATGCGCCGAAGCCGAGCACCACCTTCTGCCCGTCCTTCACAACGATCTCCTGATTGCCGAATCCGACGCCGTCGAGGGTGATCGTGCCCGTGCCGCCGAACGTGACCGTGTCGCCGCCCGCGATGACGCCGTCGCCCTTGAGAGTGTAGTCCTTCGCGCCCGTGAAGGTGATCGCCCCGGCGGTCATGGCGCCACTCACCGTGATGTCGCCCGAGACCGCCTCCCCGCCGTCGATGAAGGCGGGCACGTAGCCGATGAAGCCGCCCGTCGCGCCGCCGTCGTAGAGCCAGTTCGCGCTCGTCGTGTTCCAGCCGAGGTCGGCGGAGCTCGCGGGACGCCACGTCTGCGAGGCCACGGAGGACGAAACCGCAATGGTCATCGTCAGCTTCCCGTCAACGACGGCGAACGTTGCCGCCGCGCCATCACCCACAACCGCAGTGGGGTTGAACTGCGAAAGCGACGTGATGCCGCTCGCCGCCTGCATGACCGTGTAGGTGCCGGGCACGAGGGAGGTCGCGTCCACGTTGACCGCGAGCGGCGAATCGGCGGGAATCGTCACGGCACCCGTGGTCGTAACCATCGCGCCCGTGGAGGAGGGATTGACGACGGTAACCGACGCACCATCCGAGAAGGAGAGGCCCTTGTCGCCGCCCACATGGTCGTCAACGACAAGGTCGCCGGTGACCGCATAAGTACCTTCCGTTCCGGCGGCAGTTGGGTTCGCGCCCATCCACTTCGCGGCGAGGTACGCCTCGATTGTATTGCGGTCGGAATCGGAAAGAACCGTGGGGAAGAGTATCATCTCAGAGAGTTCTCGCCCGCCATGACGACCATACGTATCGCAGTTTCGATCGCACGTAAGGCGGTCGGAACGTCCATTGTCCGCCGTAACGACGGAATACACATGCCGGTCGGTCGGCACTTGGGCAGAAGTGACGGTACCAACGTTCACGCCGTCGCAGAACCACGTGTTGTTACGGTTCGCGCCAGAGTTCGAATAAGCATACTCGCCATTGTCACCGCGATGGAAATCATAGATCGAAGTCCCGCTGTGGCCAAGCCAGAACGCCTTGCATCCGTCGTTGCGGATGGACATGACCCAGAATCCAGTACGGATCGTCGTCATTTCCGAAAACGCAAGATCGATGCCGCTGTTGCAGTCGCCCATCAGGTAGGCGGGTACGCCTGCGGCGACGCCGAGCGTTCCCCAATTGGCGGAGTGGGATGGAATGGTGTATGCCGTCGCGTCGCGCTTGTAGGAAGACTTGTCCTTCCACTTCGTGACGAGACCGAAGGTGTTGTCCTTGAACTCGAAGTTCGCGGCGTCGGAGGCGTCGAGCCAGATGAGCGCCGTCGCCTTGATGTACGGCTCGACCCACGCAGTCGCGTCGTAGGCGGCCACGCCTGCCGTCGAGACCGTTCCATCCGCAAGCGTCGTGGCCGCAGGCGTGCCAAGCGCGACGCCGTGACTCATGGCGGAGGCGGAGAGCTTCGACACGTCAAACGAAGAATCTGCGCCGGTGAAGAGCGTCGCGGCAGTGTTCGCCGCGAGGCCCTCCACGCCCACGACCGTCGCGGAGGCGACGGAGGATCCGGCGGCAAGTGCGACGGGCGCATCTGCGGCAATCTGCAAGGTCGCGCCGTCGAAGATGATCGGGAACGCGGGCTCGGCGTCTCGCAGGGCAACCGTGCCGTCACCGGTGAGGCGCACGGATGCAGTCGTCGTGGTGACGACGGGAAGCGTCTGCACCGTCACGTGATTCGCGTTGGCGGTCGCCTTTTCCGCGACCAGCTCAAGTTCTGCGCCAGTTGACACAAGGGTGTATCCCGCCGTCGCGTCTTTCAGGTGCACGATCCCCTTGGAGCAGAACGTGTAGGACGCGCTGTTGCCCAGCGGGCCCAGCTCCACTACCGCGTTGTCGCACGTGCCGGAAGGATTGCCTTCCTCCGCCGTCGCGGGTACCTGTATGAACGTGCCCTCGCTGGAAGTTCCGTGGAAGCCGTCGCTGAAGATGACGCGCGAGTTCTCGCAGCTGGCAAGGTGGAACGTTCCTCCGTTGCGCACGCGCGCCGAAGTTTCAATCGTCACCGTGCCGTGTACGACGAGTCGGCCGTAGTCTGCCGGGAACAGCGTGGTCGCCCCGCTGGCGCCGAAATCCAGACCGGCGTAGGTGGCATTGCCCGCCCCGTAGATGCGCGAGCCGTCGTACATGTGGAAGATCATGTGGTCGAAGCGCTGGCGGTAGCCGTTGCTGTTGAGCGAACCGTAGATGTAGAGTTCCGCGTCCTGGCCCGCAATCGCCTCGTCGCGGTTCATCTTGAGCGTCGCGCCCTGGCGGATGTAGATAGCGCCTTTGGCGGTCTTGCTGCCGAACGCGAAATACGCCTCGCCGCTTTCGATGTCCAGCGTGCCGCCCGAATTGACCGTCGTAGTTCCCAAGACGGACAGCATTCCCCGCGTCTTGAGCGTGCCGCCTTTGTTCACCGTGATGGCGCCGTTCCACGCACCGGCATCGCCCGCGTCGATTACAATCGTCTGTCCGTCACCAACCGTGAGCGCCGCACCCCACTGCGGGTCGGACGGCGTGATCGCCATGCTGGCCGTCGCCAGCGTGCCGGCAACTGGAGTGGCGTACGTATCATTCTTCACGTCGTAAAGTGTGACGATTCCATCGTGGTAGCACGGCTTGTAGTCGCGCACGAGAACGCCGTCTTGCCAGATCTTCAGGTAATAGCAGCGGGTACCGGCCGGTGCCTTGTTGTTCACGCCGTTGCTTTCGCGGCTCAAGGCGAAGAGATACAGGGGGAGATCCGAGGAATAGTTTCCAACGGAGCTTGAATAGTCTTCGCTGAAGGTATCGCCGTTCACGTTCAGCGTGTACACGCCGGCGGATGTGACCTCGGACGTGACCGAGTAGTACGTGTTGGCGACTGGCGTTCCCTTACCACCCTTCTGGTTCTTGAATCCGAACCACTACAAGCTGCTATAGACGT
>CAMKJU010000193.1 GCA_946413265.1 uncultured Lentisphaerota bacterium | reverse complement strand
TCGTCTGCGTGTCATCGGAGGTCTGGTGCCCGGTGATGGGGACAGTCCCACGGCGTCTTCGCCGAAAGCCGCAGCAACCGCGCACGCGGCGCAGACGGAAAAGAGTAGTCTAGATATTTTCATGGGCGGCATTTTACCATATTGCCACCGAAAATGATACCGCAATTTAGGAGTTCGCCTACCGCATTCCGCCAACGATGATTACAAGAAGGATCACCGGCAACAGCCAGCGCATGTAGGGTTTCCATACGCCAGGCGGCTTCAACCCGTCGCCCATTCCAGCCTCTTGGCGGAATCCCTTCCAGCCAAAGCCGAACGGCCACGTGCAGAACACGCACGTCGCAAGCGCACCAAGTGGCAACCAGAGTTGGCTGAACACAAAGTCCTCCGCATCCAGAACCGACATGTCCCCACTCGGCAAATGAATGCTGCATCCCAGCGCAACGGGCAGGGACAACACCGCGACAGCCGCCCCGACCAGCAGGGACGCCCGTCCGCGTTTCCAGCGGAGTTCGTCCATCAACCCGCCGATCAAGCACTCGAACACTGCAACGATCGTTGTTAGCGCCGCAAGCGAGAGAAACAGGAAGAACACCGCTCCCCATAGCCGTCCGCCGCCCATGTGCGCGAACACCTCCGGGAGCGCGATGAAGATGAGCCCCGGTCCCGCCGTCACGTCAACCCCGAACGCCGCGCACGCGGGAAACACCACGAGTCCCGCGAGGAACGCAACGCATGTGTCGATGGCCGTGATCCAGAGCGACTCCGTGACTAGCGAATGCTCTCGTCCCACGTAGCTGCCGAAGATCGTCATGCAGCCCACGCCTACGGACAACGTGAAGAACGCCTGACCCATCGCGTCGAAACAAGTGCGGAAGGGATGTTCGATAAGCGGGGTCCAGTTCGGCGCAAGGTAGAATTCCACGCCCTTCATCGCGCCTGGCAGCGACAGCGCCTTCACGGCCAGCACACCCAGAAGCGCGAGAAGCGAAAGCATCATCCACTTTGTCACGCGCTCGACGCCACGTTGTACGCCGGCGAGACACACTCCCGCCGCCACCACCACGGCAAGAAGCATGTACGCCGTACATGTGGCGGGATCGGAGAGCAGCCCGTCGAACGCGGCCTTCGCGCCCGCACCAGTGAACGCCGAACCCTGCGCCGCGAACCCTGCAGTATACCTCATCAGCCAGCCGCCGACCGACGTGTAGTACGCCATTAGCAGCAGGTTGCCGCCGAACACGATGCACCCGAGCACGTACCAGAACTTCCGCGTCCGCTCAGGCGCGAGCGCGCGCATCGCGCCGGATATGCCCTTCCGCGCCGCGCGTCCAACGGCGAGCTCTGCCGTGAGCAGGGGAAAGCCCAAGAGGGCGAGGAACACGAGATAAACCAGCACGAACGCGGCACCGCCGTTGCGCCCCACGATGAACGGGAAGCGCCATACGTTCCCTAGCCCCACGGCGCATCCGGCCGCCACCATGAGGAACCCAAGACGCGACTTCAGCCCCTCGCGTCCCGCCGACACAGTCTCGCACGCGCCCGCCGACATCAGCCAAACCTCTTGAGAAACGGATCAAGGCGGGCGGCGAGACGTGTCTCAAGCCACGGCGTGACATGCCAGTAGTCACGTAGGTTCAGGTAGTCGCTCACTGCACCGGCCTGTCCGCTCCGCGCGCCAGTCTCAGCGCGAAGCAGTATGTTGCGCGCCGTAGCGTCCGGAGAGACGAACTCCACCACCTGCGTGCGGTAGCCGAGGATGCGCAGGATCATCGCGCGGAAGGAGTCCGTGAGGATGTCGCACAGCCGCTCGCGCAGGATGCCGTGGCGAAGCACGCCCGCGAACGCGGCATCGGACTGCGGGCCGATCGTCTTCTGCAGCTCGTGCTGACAGCACGGCGCGCTCACGATGTAGCGGCTGCCCCACTCCACGCCACGCGCGAGCGCCTCGTCCGTCGCAGTGTCGCACGCATGGAGCGAGATCACCATGTCGACGCGCGGATTGGGCGTCACTTGCTGGATGTCGAACGTCGAAAGATCCGCCGCTGCGAACGTCACCTTGTCGGCGACGTCCAGCTGCTGCGACATCTTCCGCGCGGCGGCGACCACGTCCTCGCGCCGATTCACGCCGATTACGCGCACTGCGGGAAACTTCAGCACCTGCGTGAGGAAGAAATAAAGCGCAAGCGTCAGGTACGCCTTCCCGCACCCACAGTCCACCACGGTGAAATCTTCCCCATTCCCCGTTCCCCGTTCCCCATTCCCCGTTCCCCGTTCCCCTCCAACCACGTCCTCGACCACCTTGAGAAACTCGTTCACCTGGTCGTACTTGCCGCGCATCGAGGCGCGCACGCGTCCTTCGCCGTCGGAAAGGCCGATCACGCGAAGGAGCGCGGACGAGTCGAAGGACGTAAGCGGCAGTTTCTTCACGCGGTCGTGCGGCTGCACCTTTGCGACGCGCTCCATCTCGGCAGAACGCGACACGTGTACGTGTCCCTTCCGCGTCACGCGCACGTGCAGGTCGCCAGACGCCGTCATGAGGTGCAGGTCGCGCGCGCCCTTCTGCGCGATGATCTCCTCGAGACCTTCAGCCGCGCCGGCCGCGTCGAAGTTCTTCACGCGGACCTGTCCCTCGTCGTTCATCTCGGCCTGGTAGCGCGTTTCGCCTCCGATCAGCACAGGACGCATAGAGATGCGGAAAGACTTGCCGTTCCGGCGCACGGACTGGACTAGCTTCATGAAGCCGTCGCCCATCACGCGGGCGCGGATCTCGTCGGCCAAGGACTTGTCGAGTTCAAATTTCTCCATGGCGCATAGTTTACCACAATACCCCCTTCCCCGCCACTATCGCGTCCGCCCGTTGGGGCGAGCCGCAAAGCGGTAGGGCCCGCTCGCCGAGCGGGCCGCGCCGCCTACTGCACCTCCACCACCACCTTGAAGAACCGCATCGCCGCCTTCTCCGCCGCCGTCGCCCCTTCAACCGATTTCCAATCACCATCCAACGTCGCCGCACCCTTCACAACCGCCCGCGCACCCGGCACGTTCCATTGCGACTTCGGCGGATCGACTGCGATGTTCTCCAAATCCGGCGTGCCATCCGCCTTCATCGGGAACGCGCTGATCTTGAACTCGTCCATCTTCTGTGGATCTAGTCCCACCACATAGCATTCCCAGACCTTCCACCCGTTCGCGGCCGTTTTCTTGGCGGACGCCTCATACGCCTCGTATTCATCCACCACGTCGGGGTCATGCGCTGTGAGCCACACATACGGCACGGGCACCTCCGTCGTCCGCGTAGCCGTCCAGGCGCTCGCCCAGCTGTAGTTCGCCACCCACGCGGCGTCCTCCCCTTCGCTCTCCACATCGTCCTTCACATACCGCCATTCGATCGTATGTTCGCCGTCGCCCGTGATTTCCGTTGACGCCACCGTCCACTCAGTCTCGCCGTTCAGACGCAACTTCACAACTCCGTCCACAGCCAGCTCGGCATGGTCCCACTCGTATTCGTCGTCCTGCTCACACGACGTGCGCCACGAGAACGAGAGCGTCCCCGGCCCCATCACCGTCGTGGAAAGGACGGAACTCTGCTCATGCGTGATCGCGCCGGACTTCATCGCCTCGCCGTTCGGTGCCGTCGCATCAACGACCCTCGTCCAGCCCGCGTCGCCATCGCCGCCCGTCGTGAACCCATGATCCGGCTTGCCCATCGTATCGCCGATGGTCCACACCTTCTCAATCGCGAACGTCGCCACCTCGGAATTGAGGTAGTCTGGCATCACCGCATACGCCTTCACCGTGCAGCTGTCCGTCACGTAGAACGGCCCCGTGTACTTTGTCGAATGGGAATTCGGCTCGCTGCCGTTCAGCGTGTAGCGCACGACCGCGCCCTCCGTCGCGCAGGAGATCGATACCTTCGTCTTCGACCCCGTGAACGATGCCGCCGCGTCAACCACCGGCGTCGCCACGTTCACCCACACGCGCGTCAGGCTCGCCGTCACGACGGACGAGTCGAAGAAATCGTCGCTGAACACCTTTGCCTTCACCACGACCGATTCGCTGAACGAGAACGGCCCTTCGTAGACCGGACTCTCCGCAGTCGGCTCGCTGCCGTCCAGCGTGTAGCGCAACACGCCGTCGTTGTTCCACGCGATCGACACCTCCTGGTTCGAATGTTCAAACTCCGCTCCGTCCGCAAGCGAGAACACGGGATCGGCGCATTGCCCAAGCGCATACTCCGCCGTCACAACCTCGCTCAACATCCCGTTCTTCTCAGCAACCGCCTTGACCGTCGTCTTGCCGGATATCTTGAAACGCTTGTACACCGGACTCTCCGCCGTCGGCTCGCTCCCGTCAGTCGTGTAGTGGATCGTCGCTCCGTCGGTAGAACAAGAGATCGCAACCGAAAGGTTTGCGGTGCTAAAAGTCGTTCCGCTGGCGGGCGATATGACGGGTACGTCTGGCGTAGACACGCTCCATGTCGCAAAACGCATCCCAAGCGGCATCGCTTGGACACCCGTACAGACAACAAGCGAAACCAGAATCGCCCAATCCCTCATTGCACGGTCTCCAGCTCTTGCCGCATGACGAAAAAGACGTTTCCGTCCGCATTCCCGCGCGCCACACGAGTAATCGTGAGAATGTTTGTCGAATGTGCTGGCAGAGTAAGAGGTTTTGCCCCCTTAAAGGTCTTGTATGTACCATTAGCGGGCAATGTAACCTTCACTTCATGGTCGGCGTTGTTGTGGATATAGAGGACGCTGTCGTACACCTTCCCGTCCTTTAACACGAACGAATCCAACGCCATGTCGTCACTCACTGTCAAGTCCGCAATAGCACGATCACCCGCCGTCTGCGTAAGATTGTAAGCTCGCCCATCTACCAACAACCGATACCATTCAGTCCACAAGCTTGTACAGTGGTCAAACGCATCCATTTCGATACTCGTTCCGCTATTCGGAATCGTCACACTCTTAAGCTTGGTACAATAGGAGAACGCGCTTTTGTCGACAATCCTCACCGAATCTGGTATCGTCACGCTAGTGAGACTGCTGCAACTAGAGAACGCATTTGTCCCGACATACGTAAGGCCAGCACCTAGTGAGACGTTCGTAAGACCACTGCAATCGCAGAACGCTTGATACCCGATACTCGTCACAGAGTCAGGTATCGTCACGCTCGCGAGAGCGCTGCAACGACGGAACGCGTAAAACCCGATGTTTGTGACACTGTTCGGCATCGTCACGTCCGTAAGACTGGTGCAATCATCGAACGCAGACTGCCCGATGCTCATCACCGAGTCCGGGATCGTCACGCCCGTAAGACCACGGCAAGAATAGACCGAATAGATCCCGATGCTTGTCACAGGCATGCCACCAAGCGTGGATGGTATGGTCACAGCGCCAGTTGGCTCGGGTGAAGCGGCTTTCGATCCTGGATTGCCAATAGTCCCGTAAATCTCCGCCTCACTACCATTAATAATCCGATATGTCCATGTGTATTTGCCAACCTTTTGAGTCGCCGCTATGCCTTCGCCGCAAACCAGACATACAGCTGATGAAACAACAAATGCCGTAAAATTCAAAACTCGCTTCATTGTCATACCTCCTGTTAAATTCCAGCTTCGCGCTGAATTTCCTGTCTCAATTTTAATTCAGATTGCATGTACTTTATGGCTTCGGATCGAACGCCAAGCATATCGTGACAAGGATCGCCTAGAAGTGCTTTCGCCGCAGACGCATAAACTACGTCTAGCATCTTCATGGCGAGATCGACCTCCTCGTTAGTAAGCGATCTATGTCCCTGAAGGACATTCGAGTCTGGGAAATACGCCCCTCGCCCGTAACGTTCCACAAGCAACTTCATGATGACTTTAACAAGATACTCTTCTTGCTCTTTTTTCTTGTCAGACACAGCACACCGTGCTACCAGTGCATTAAAGTCTAGCCTCTCTTCTTGTTCGTTGCCTACCATTTGTCAACCTCTCATCTTCTTCCCGCGCCTGTTGCTTGCACATTGACACCCTCGGCGCGAGAACCAGGCGCAACGTGTCGTTCCCATTTTCAGACATCGGGGCGGCGGTGGAAACTAAGCACCTCCCTCAATGCTTCAGGGTAGGTGCGTTGGATGAACCTTGCAAGAAACAAGGAAGGAGGCGAAACTGCACGAAGGCAGTGCTTCTTCTTTGCGTCTTGCTAGAGTCAAGTTTCCAACGCTTTACCCTGACGCGACCCAAACGCGGCGACGATTACGGTTGCTCACCGTCTGACCCGCGCGGGTAATCTGTTATCTCGCCTTTGAGAGGCAAGACGGAAATATTATGCCACATTCCCCTGCCCAACGCAAGCGGATTTTGGGAAATTGAAGTTTTGCGCGCGGTTTGAGATATGAATGCGCGGTACGTCACTTATGCGAATATGTGACGTACCGGGTACGGGGCGTGAGATTACGGTGC
>CAMKJU010000192.1 GCA_946413265.1 uncultured Lentisphaerota bacterium | reverse complement strand
GGTGCGTCCGCAGGACAATGTTGTTCTTGAAAGTTGTCATGGTTGTTTCCAAATCCCAATACGCATGGGTGAAAAAAGCAGATGCGCCCCGTTGATGGAAGTGTTGATGTAGCTCTTTACATATTCAAGCACCTAAAACCTGCAGATGTTTCAGCATTTGTAAGGTCTGACGCGACAAAGCATGGTTTGTTTCATTGGCACGCCTTGTGCTATCGTTCCTGCGTCGCCGCGATGGTCGCGGCGGCAAGGAAGGAAAGATGAAACTGATCATAGCATACATTCAGCCCGAGCGGCTGAATGCCGTCAAGCAGGCGTTGTTCGCCCGCGAAATCTACAAGATGTCCGTCACCAATGCGCTCGGATGCGGACAACAGGGCGGATACATTCACATGTATCGCGGCGCAACCGAGGAGGTGTCGCTCCACAAAAAGATGCGCCTTGCAATCGCCGTGAACGACGACTACATCGAAAAGACAATCGATGCCATCGTCGAGGGCGCACGCACGGGCGACATCGGCGACGGAAAGATATTCGTGCTGCCGATGGAGGAGTGCGTGCGCATCCGCACTGGCGAACGCGGTCCGGCAGCGATTGGATGAGAAAGGAACCTCAAAATGACACCTGAAATCACAGCACCAGCAGTGCAAACCAACCTCAACGTCGTCTGGACGCTCATCGCGGCCATCCTCGTCTTCATGATGCAGGCAGGCTTCGCGCTCGTCGAGACGGGCTTCACCCGCGCCAAGAACGCGGCGAACATCATGATGAAGAACCTCATGGACTTCGCGGCGGGCTCGCTCGCGTTCTACGTCCTCGGCGCGGCGCTCATGTTCGGCACCACGAAAGCCGCTGGCCTGTTCGGCTGGGGCGGACTCGGCATGCCGTCCCTCGCAACGGGCGAGGGTGCGTGGGACTGGACGTTCCTCTTCTTCCAGACGATGTTCGCCGCAACGGCCGCGACGATCGTCTCGGGGGCGGTCGCCGAGCGCATCGAGTTCAAGAGCTACCTCATCTACTCGGTGCTCGTATCCGCCCTGGTCTATCCCGTGAGCGGACACTGGATGTGGGGCGGGCTTGCGGGCGAGGCGTCCCAGGGCTGGCTGGAGAAACTCGGCTTCCACGACTTCGCCGGTTCCACGGTGGTCCACTCGGTCGGCGGTTGGATCGCCCTCGCGGGCGCGATTGCGTTGGGGCCCCGCATCGGCAAGTACCGCCACGACGGCAAGGCGAACCCGATTCCCGGCCACAGCCTCGTCCTCGGCACGCTCGGCGTGTTCCTCCTCTGGATCGGCTGGTTCGGATTCAACCCCGGCAGCTACACGCAGGGCGTCGGTTCCATCGGGCGCGTCGCGATGACCACGAACCTCGCCGCCTGCGCCGGCACGATTGCCGCGCTCGTCACGGCCTGGATCATCATGGGCAAGCCCGACCTCACGATGGCGCTCAACGGCTCGCTCGCGGGGCTCGTGGCAATCACCGCGCCGTGCGACCTCGTGACTGCAAACGCCGCCATCGTCATCGGCCTCGTCGCCGGCGTGCTCGTGGTCCTCTCCGTGTTCGCGCTCGACAAGGTCCACATCGACGACCCCGTCGGCGCGGTCTCCGTACACTGCGTGAACGGCATGTGGGGCACGATCGCCGTCGGCCTCTTCGCCGCACCGACAACGTACGGCTACGGCAACGAACTTGCGGGGCTCTTCTACGGCGGCGGGTTCAAGCTCCTGGGCGTGCAGCTCCTCGGCGCGGGCGCAACGGCCGCCTGGGCGTTCAGCACGGGCGCTGCAATTTTCTTCACCTTGAAGAAGTTCGGCATCCTCCGCGTCTCGCCGAAGACCGAGCTGAAGGGCCTCGACCTCGTCGAACACGGACAGGACGCCTACGCCTCGTTCCAGTTCTTCAGCAACACTTGAGAAATGTTGCCAATATTGCCAATGTTGCTAGTTTCAATTACCAATACCAATTGGAAATTGGCAACATTGGAACTGGAAACAATTCCTCACTGGCAACATTACCCAACCATTCAACCTTGACCAAACTCCAATGAAAACCAAAACCCTAACCTCTCTTCTTGTTTCTGCCGCGCTCGCTTTCTCCGTTGGCGCCGCGGAGACAAACGGACTCGAGACAGTCGACGACGGCGGCCTGAAAATCGAGGCGTCCATGGACGTGCTGAGCGACTACGTCTGGCGCGGGACGATCTGCAACGGCAATCCCGTCTGGCAGCCGTCGGTCACGCTCGGCTACGACGCGGGCAACCTCGGCGCCGTCTCGGCAAACGTCTGGTCGAGCTACGACCTCACGCACAAGCGCGGCACGGCCACGAACAGCCGTCGGTCGTGCGGCGCGCAGGAGTTCGACTACACGCTCGCCTACGCCAACTCGATCGGCCCCGTGGGGCTTGAAGCCGGGCACATCTGGTACACTTTCCCGAACAACAACGGGCACAGCGACCAGGAACTCTACGCGACCGTCTCATACAAGAACGACATCGCAACGCCCACCGCATCCGCCTACTGGAACTATTCAGATTCGGCGGGGACGGACGTCTCTGCGGTCTACTTCTCATTCGGGCTTTCCCGTGACTTCAACCCGATTGACAAGCTGACCCTCACACCGAAGGCGGAAATCGGTTTCGGCGACCATGCCTATACGGACTCGTCCGGCGGCACGGAGCTGACCGACCAGACCATCGGCCTTTCGGCCAGCTACGCGATCACCGAGTGGTTTTCCGTTGGCGCGCAGATCAACTACACATGGACGCCCTCGCACACTCTGCGCCACGAAGGTTACATGGGAGAAGGCAAGCACCAGATTCTCTGGGGCGGCGTCAACGCAACGATTTCTTTCTAGCCAAAGAAAATCCTGGCCTGCGGCGGCGGTTTTCGTATTTGCACCGTCGCCGCAGGCCTTAACTCGAGTTGACAAATTCGAACTATGGAAGGATTCTACAGAATCGCAGCCGCGTCGCCACGTCTCCATTTGGGCGATCCGGCGGCGAACGCGAAGGAACTCGTGCGGCTCGCAAAGGACGCCGCCAAAGACGGCGTCGCCGCGATCGTGTTTCCCGAGTTGTGCCTGACGGGCTACACCTGCGGCGACATGTTCTTCCGCGACGAGCTTCTCGCCGCAGTATCTGCGGCGGCGGAGACCTTCGCCGCGAAAACAGTGAATCTGCCGCTCGTCTCCATCGTCGGCCTGCCGGTCGCGGAAGGACCCGCCATCTACAACGCGGCGGCCGTCGTCCATGGTGGTAAGATCGTGGGCATTGTTCGCAAGCGCGCCCTGCCGAACTACGGCGAATACTACGAGCGGCGGCAGTTCACGCCGGCGCCCGCCGACGAACCTCTTTTCATCTTCGATGTCGGAGGATTCAGGTTCGGCGTCGAAATCTGCGAGGATCTCTGGACGCCCGTGCCGCCGAGTTCGCTGATGGCGGAAGGCGGCGTCGACGTGGTGTTTAACCTCTCCGCCAGCACGGACTTCCTCGGCAAGTCGCAGAGGCGCCAGTCGCTCGTCGAGCAGCAAAGCCTGCGATTGGGGTGCGCCTACGCGATGGCGTGCGCCGGTTCGGGGGAGTCGAGTGCAGATGCGGTTTACGGCGGATGTCCAGTCATTGTCGTAGAAGGACGGACCGTCGCCGCGGGCAAGTTGTTCAACGGCGCGCCGCAGATCGTCGCGGCGGACGTCGATGTCGCCGCCGCACGGCACCGGAGGAGAAGTACATCGTCCGTCTATTGCTCGCACCCCATTCCCGGCGTCCGCCGACAGCTGGTCACCCTCACCGCCAAGCTGCCCTCAGCAACGCCATCCGCCGTCTCCCGCTCGCCCTTTCTGGACGAATACGGGGAAGACCGCTGGTGGCGGAGTCTTCTCGACATTCAGGCGGCGGGACTCGCGCGGCGGATGGCGAGCGCCGCCATTGGACGGCTTGTCGTCGGCGTGTCGGGCGGCGCGGACTCCGCGCTCGCGCTTCTGGGCGCTTCGGCGGCGCTCGACAGGATAGGGCTTGAGCGTGACAACCTCCTCGCCGTCGTCATGCCGGGTTTCGGCTCGACGAAGACCACGCAGGACCGGGCCGTTGCGCTCGCGGAGGCCGTCGGCGTGTCCGTGCGCGTCGTCGACATCCGCGAATCGTGCCGCAAACACCTCTCCGACATCGGACACGTCAAGGGCGTCCACGACATCGCCTACGAGAACGCGCAGGCGCGGGAACGGACGCAGGTCCTGATGGACCTCGCGAACATGGAGCACGCGCTCGTCGTCGGCACGGGCGACCTCTCAGAGATCGCCCTCGGGTGGAATACCTACAACGGCGACCACATGAGCATGTACCAGATCAACGCCTCCGTGCCGAAGACGATGGTCCTCGCCGCCCTGCGCCTGGTCGCAAGCGAATCTGAAGAGCCGCTTGGCGACCTCCTGCGCCAGATTGCCTCCGCGCCGATCACGCCTGAACTCCTTCCCGGCGCCGCGGCCAACGATTCGGAGACACGGCTCGGGCCTTACGAGCTCCACGACTTCTTCCTCTTTCATTATCTGGTGGACGGGGCTTCGGCGGACAAGTTGCGCGAATTGGCGCGGATTGCATTTGCCGACGAACATTCGCGCGAAGAGGTCGATAGCACGCTCGCCAAGTTCATCAGACGCTTTCACGCGGCCCAGTATAAGCGCAACTGCGTTCCCGACGGCCCGAAAATCACGCTTTCCCTCTCCCCTCGCGCCGATTGGCGGATGCCAAGCGACATGTGATGCAGTTTTGGGCGTCCCGTGGTAAACTATTCGCCGTGCTGACAACATACATCATCGGGTGCATCGCCCTCATCATCAAGCCGGGTGCGGACTTGATGTGTACGCTCGCGATGGCCCTGTCGGATGGCAAGGCGCGCGCCTCCACGCTGATGGCCGGGCTTGTACTCGGCTGCTGGCTGTGGATCTGGCTTCTGGCGGCGGGCGTCGCGTCGTTCTTCACGTCCCACCCTACGGTGATGGTCGCCGAGCTCAATACTGGCGGAAGGCCGTCGTGGACTCGGCAATTGCATGTGCGCACGGGGTTTGATATACTTTTCCGCCATGAAAAAGACATTGTTTAGCGCCCTGTCGCTTGCCTACGTGGCGAGCTGTGTTCTCACCTCCGCCGCAGCGGGCACTTCCGCCGCAGACGGCGTCCCCGTCCGTCCGCCGCAGGAGTCGCCGCATCGGCGCGGCTTCGTGGTGGTCACGGACTACGTGGTCGCAGACGGAAGGACAGACGTCTCCGACGCGCTCCAGAAGCTGATCGAGGCGAATCCGAACCGCACGCTCTACTTCCCCGACGGCACGTACCTGCTCGCCAAGCCCATCGCCACCCCGGCGGCGCCGCGCAGAAGCGTGGACCTGCAGTTGTCGAACTACGCCGTCCTCAAGGCCGCGCCGGGATGGGCCAGCACCGAGGCGATGGTGCGCCTTGGCGGCATCCATCCCGCGAACGACATCCGCACGCCGGGCAGCTGCTACTCCCTCTCGGGCGGCATCATCGACGGCAGCGGCGTGGCGAAGGGAATCTCCATCGACTCGGGCCGCGAGACGAAGGTGCGGTGCGTCTCCATGAAGAACGTGCTGGTTGGCCTGCACATCAAGCACGGCGCGAACTCCAACTCGTCCGACTGCGACATCGCCGACGTGAACATCGTGGGCAACAACGCCCCCAATTCGATCGGCGTGTTCATCGAGGCGCACGACAACACCCTCAGCAACATGCGCATCTGCGGCGTCAACATCGGCGTGAAGCTCACGGGCGGCGGCAACCTGATGCAGAACATCCATCCGCTCAGCGGTCAGGGGCCGAACAACGTGGGGTTCATGGACCTAGCTTCCAACATCTACCGGTGCTGCTACAGCGACCATTTCGACATTGGATTCATCCTCGCCGGCCGGAGCGTCCTAGACAGTTGCTGGGCGTGGTGGTACAGCGACGTCGTGCATGGCAAGGACGCCCGGCGCATCGCCGTGAAGTGCCCCGGCGCGTTCACGGCGCACATCACCAGCATGAGGATCGGGTTCAGGGGGATGAAGGGCACGAACGTGGTACTTGAAGCGGCACGGCCCGGCGGCGACGGGTTCTTCATGTTCCCGGTTCTCGACGAACGGCTGGTGAACGAGACGGAGAAGTCGTATCTCAGGCATCTTGTCAGGTCGCGCCAGCTGATTGGCAAGTAAAGCCGGGCGTTGTGGTTTCATTGCAGGACAGACCTGTTATCCCGGAAAATCCGGAATAAGCGGGGGCGCATCTGCGTAATTCACCGCAGAGCCTTCTGATGTTTGGAAACAACTATTTGAAACAACTTGCCTTTGGCGCACGGGCTAACTCGCCCGTGCCCGTTTGCCGACTTTGGAACGGATTCCCATCTGAGGTGAGGATCTCGCGTTTGTCCGTATCGTAGAAATACCGCTCGATGGTGGCGAACTTCGGATAGAAGTTGA
>CAMKJU010000191.1 GCA_946413265.1 uncultured Lentisphaerota bacterium | reverse complement strand
GCGCAGATGTGGTTTTGCGAGTTCCATCAGGCCGCGCGGCCTGGCTCGCAGACGGCGCGGAAGAGGGGTTTTGCAACTACCTCTATAAGCCGTGTTCAGGGGAAAAGGAGTTTTCCCGGAACGGTGGCTTGTAACCAAAGGAGTATTGTATGCCGTTCAAGTTGTTGGAAATCGGGAGGACCGCGCTTGTCGCGGCCGCAATCTGCGTAGCGACGGCACCCTCGCCGTCACAAGCCGCCGAATTCGTGGTCGGACTAGCCGACGTGTGTTCAGGCAGTACGCCGTCCGCACCCGAGAACGTGCAGACGGCCTTCTCCAACCAGGGGGCGACCGTTCGCATCTTGGGCTGGACGGACGATGCCGCCGCGCTCACGAACTTGGTGAGCGGCGTCGATCTGCTCGTCCTGTGCGGTGGCGAGGACGTCGACCCCGCCCGCTACGGAGAGTCGCGGAAGTCGTACTGCAAAGCATCCAACCTGAAGCGCGACGCCTTTGAATGGGCGCTTCTCGACGTGGCGACGGCTCTGAAGAAGCCCGTGTTCGGCATCTGCCGGGGACAGCAGATGATCAACGTCTATCACGGCGGCACGCTCTACCAGGACCTTGCACGCGAACACGGCGCCGCGCACGCCTCGACCCATTTCGTGCAGTGCGCAAACAACGGATACCTGAAGCCTATCTTCCGGAGTTCGTGCCACCTCGTCAATTCCACCCACCACCAGGCAGTGAAGAAGCTCGCGCCCGGATTCACCGTGGCGGCGACCGCGCCGGACGGCGTGATCGAGGCGATCGAGAACAAGTCGCTGAACATCCGTGCCGTCCAGTTCCACCCCGAGTCGCTTGCCGCAAGCGACCCGAAGTGTGCCGCCCTCTTCCACTGGCTCGTCACCGGCGAACTGCCGTCGGTGCTGGCTGCGACGAGGGCCGGCTCGCTCGTGGCAAAGTGGAACTTCCAGAACTACGACCCCGCGAACCCGAAGAGCGCCGCCGTGCTCGCCTCCGCCCTGCCGGGCGGGCCGGCTGGAGTTCCGTGCTACTACAAGGGCGCTGGTACCGCGCCCACGGCGGACGGAACGCTCGGCGGCATGTACGTGGTGGGTGCCGACTCTACCGAATGCCCCGGTCTAGCCCCCGGCGAATACGCTCTTGCCATCCCCAACTACTACCACGTGAAGCTGGCGACGCCCGATTCGGTGAAGAACCACGCCTGGTCGATGCGCTTGAAGTACTACCGTCCAGCAGACGGCACGTCGGCGAAAGCCTGCTTCTTCTCGAACAAGCTCGCCAACAACGGCGACGGCTCGCTCTTTATTCAGGGCGTCGCCTATCCCGCCCTTGGCTGCAGCACCGGAATCTTCTACCCAAAGGGCGGTCGCAGCGCAAAGGGCTGGCGTTGGCACGAACTCGTGATCAACGCCGACGCATCCGGCAACACCGTGTATCTCGACGGTGACGTGGCGCTCTCCTCGATACAGGATTCGTCGACGTTTTTCAACGATGGCGGCATTCTTCTTAGTGCAGACAACAACAACGAGGATAATCTACTCTACATAGCCGAGGTGAGCGTCTACGACGGTTTCACAAGTCCCCAGCCGACCGTCCTCGGCGCCTCCACAACGCTCGCTGCGGACGTCGACCGTCGCGCTGATGGCGTGCTCGAAATCCCTGCCGGCGGTACGCTCGACCTCGCCGGGCACTCGCTTGCAGTCTCTGGGATCAAGGCTGGTGCGGCGCAGCCTGTCGCGAAATGGGATTTCAACGACTTCGATCCCGCAAACCCGAAGAGCGCAGCCGTACTCGCCTCCGCCCTGCCGGGCGGCGAGGCAGGAATCCCATGCTACGGCAACGGCAAGGGTTCGGACGCGATAGCAGACCTGGGCGGCATGAGTGTCGTCGCGACAGAGCGCTTCTCGGGCGAATATATGCTCCGTATTCCCGCAAAATACCATGTGCGACTGCCCGTGCCGGACTCAGTGAAGAACCACGAGTGGGCTATGTCTATTCAGTTCATCAGGCGTAGCGCCTCTGGAAACAGAAGTTTTCTTTCCCGCGACCTCACGAACCAAGGCGATGCCGCGCTCTTCATCAAGAGTAGCGACAGCACGATAGGCTGCTCCAGCGGCTATTTTAAACCTTATGGAACCCTCGCATGCTTGGCCTCCACTTTGTTTCAGGAAATCCTGATTACTGCCAACGCCTCAGGAAACAAGGTGTATCTGAACGGAGAGCTCGCGCACGAAGGCACTGTCGATTCGACCGACTTCTTCAATCAGGGCGCGGTTTTGCTGTGTGCCGACAACAGCGGTGAAGACGGAGAACTGGACATTCTGGAAGTGCGCCTCTACGATACCGACAAGGTTGCCCCGTCCAGCTCGCACGGCAGCGCGCTGGAGACGGCAGGCTACGCCACCGTCACCGACTCGGTGGGGGGCGGCGTGCTGCACATCGACGTGCCCGGGGAAGACGCGGTCCGAAACCACGGCATCCGTTTCACGGGCGGCCTGAAGGTGGTCAAGGACGGCGATGGCATCTGGGCCGACTGCGTGGCCCATTCGCACACCGGCGGCACGGAAGTCGCCGCCGGCACGTACCGCATCGAGCAGAGCGTCACGCCGCTCGGGGCGACGAACGTCTCCGCGAACGTCAAGATCGACTCCGGCGCCGTGCTGGACGTATGCGGGCAGCATCCGCTCACGGGATACGCCTTCGAGTTCGCCGGCGGCATCCTCGCGAACGGATATTCGGTGGAAGACACATACGCCCAAATGGCGAACGTGCGTTTGAGCGCGGATTCCAAGTTCGTGCTGTGCGGCAAGTACGGCATAATCAATTCTGGATACGCGCCTGCGACGCTCGACCTGGGCGGGCATGTGCTCGACGTGTTCACGCGCGCCGGCGGGAGGTTTTTCATGGTGAACGCCACCGTTGGAGAGGGGACGGTGCGCCTTGGAAAGGAAGGCGTGTTCAGTATCGGCAAGAGCGGGGTGGATGGAAGCGTGGACGCATCGGCGGCGACCTTCGAGAACTTCGAACACGCGATGTACGTCTATTGTCCGCTTTCGCTGGGAACGCTGATCGCGCGCAACGTGAACGGCTCGGTGGACGACGGTACGGGTGTCATTTCGATATCGAAGAGGCTTCGGATCGGCGACTTCGCGAACGGAACGTCGAAGATCCACACGGTACGCCTCCTCGACGGTGCCACGCTCGACCTTTCAGAACTTGATGTCGCATGGGTGCCACAGTCGAAGTTCTCCTCGAGGACCGACTACGTTTCCTTCGCGGAAAATGCGTGTATCGCCGTGGAATTGGGCGCGCGTTCGCCGAGGGCGATTATCGGTTCCGACGACCCGTATCTCGTCAAGTGGGGGAATGCCACTCCGCCCGGCGAAACGACCAAGTTCAGTCTTTCCGTCAATGGCGAAATTCTCGCCCAGTACCGTCTGCGCGCCGATGCGACTGGTTTGCAGCTGAGCTACACTCCTGGCACGCTCATGATCGTGCGCTGAAGCGTGCGCGGCGGCTTGCCGCAGAATGTGGTATAATGTGCGTCGCAACAGAAAAAAGGAAAATGAAATGGCACGGATGAACAAGATACTGGTGATTGCGGCGATGGTCGCCGCAACGACCGCGCTTGCCGCGCACATGCCGCGGCCCGTCGTGTTCGACACGCCTGCGCGCGACGAGCTTGGCGCGATGGTGCTGGGCAACGGCGAGCTGTGCGCGCTCGCGTGGATCACGCCGGACGGCGCGCTTCACACGGTGCTGCAGCACTCCGACAGCTGGAACGAGGGCGGCCGCCACGTGAAGACCGGCGCCATCGACTATGCGACAGGAAAGCCCGTGGACGCCGGGACGTTCCGCCAGGAGCTCTCCCTCGAGCGCGGCGAATTCGAGGCGTCGTGGAAGAGCGGCGGCACTCCCGTCTCCATGCGCTACCGCGTGCAGCACGGCACCGACTCGTTCGCCGTGTGCGACGTGCGCGGCGCGCCAGCGGCCGAGGCCAAGGTGTTCAACTGGCGGCTCTACCCCGGCGGAGAGAAATCGTTCACGGGCGGATGGGACCAGCTGGGCAACCAGATCGTCGGCATCAAGAAGGGCGGCCCCGTGGACCTCGTAGGGCCGGACGGCAAACGCGTGGAGTTCGCAGTGAGCGCAGACCGCCTCGTGCCGGGCGGCTGGTGCCACGTGAACCGCAACGACACCGTGGCGAAGATGATGAAGCTCTACGACTACTATCAGGCGACCGCCGACCTCGGGAAGCCGGACCTGCTCTCCAACCGCGTCTTCGGCGGCCTCACGCGCGAACTCCGCGAAGGCGGCAGGACGCTCTTCCTCTCCGCCGTCACCTGCCTGCATCCGTGCAGGGACGAGGCTGAATGGCTCCGCCGCACGAACGAGACGCTCGACCGCGAGGGCTGGACGGTGGACGGCGAGGAGGCGAAGCGCGCCGAGCACGTCGCCGCCTGGCGCGCGTTCTGGAGCCGCAGCCACGTGGAACTCGCGCCGGCCTCCGGCGCGGCAGTCCGTCCCCGCATGGACTTCGTGGTGAACGAAGGGCTGCCCATCGGATTCGGCGTCAATTCGCAGGGCGGCGACCGCTTCGACGGCACGTTCGGCGCGGTGGAGCTGTCGTTCGGCGAAAGGAAGGCGTATTCGGGAACGCCCAAGCCCGGTGATCGCATCGCGCCGCCCAGGAAGGAGGACGCGAAGAACGGGATGCGCTTCTCGTGCACGTTCAACGCGAGGAACGTGAAGGGCGCGCACCGGCTGTACGACAACGTAACGCCCGGAAGGGCAAACGGATCTCTCGTGGACATCGTGGGCGAGCAACTGCGCGTGCTCGTGGGGGCCAAATGTGCGGTGCATCCGAAGAAAGTGCCTGCGGGCCGAGAGGTGTCGCTTTCCGTCGCCGTCTCGCCGTTCGGCGACGTGGAGATCGTCCTCGACGGAAAAGTCCACAGGGCGTCGCTTGGCGGCGCCGACGTCGCCGACGAGTGCCGCGCCATCACCACCGCCTACGCCGCGCAGCGCTACGTCAACCTCTGCACCGGGCGCGGACGCCTCCCCGTGCGCTTCAACGGCTCGCTTCTCACCCTCAAGCGCAATGGCGACTGGGACTACCGCAACTGGGGCAGCGGCTACTGGTGGCAGAACACGCGCCTCCCGTACTACACCGCCTTCGCCGCCGGCGACCTCGAAATGCTCCGCCCGCTCTTCAAGCTGTACGGCGGCCTGACGGAATTCAACGTTAAGCGCACCAGGAAGTACCTCGGCCACGGAGGCGCCTACTTCACCGAGTGCATGATGCCCTGGGGCGACCAGTTCACGTACGTCTACGGCACTTCGCGCGCATGGAAGGACCGTCCCGACAAGCTGCAGGACCTCGGCTGGCACAAGTACGAGTGGGTGGGGCAGCTCGAGCTCTCCTTTCTGATGCTCCGCCTCCACGCCTACACGGGCGACGACGCCTGGTTCAAGGCGAAGGCGCTACCCGTCATCCGCGAGTACGTGCGCTTCTTCGACGAGCACTACAAGACCGGCGCGGACGGGCGCTACGTGATGTACCCCTCGCAGGCCGCCGAGACCTGGTGGCTCTGCACGAACGCCATGCCCGAGCTTGCCGGGCTCCACGCCGTCACGCGGCTTCTGCTCGACCTGCCGGAGAGCCTCGTGGCGGGAGAGGACCGCGCCCTCTTCTCGAAGATCCGCGCGCGCCTGCCGGACCTGCCCGTGCGGACGCTCGCGGACGGCCGCACGGCCTACGCGCCGGCCAAGACGTTCACGAAGAAGTGCAACATCGAGACGCCCGAGCTGTACTGCGTGTTCCCGTTCCGCGTCTGCTCGTTCGAGAAGCCGAACGCGGAGCTCGGGCGCAACGCCTACGACGGGCGCTGGCACAAGCTCTACTTCGGCTGGGCGCAGGACGAGGTGAACGCCGCGTACCTGGGCATGACCGAAGAGGCGCGCGTCCACGTTGCGGACCGTGCGCTGAAGCATCCCTCAAAGAAGCACAGGTGGCCGGTTTACTGGGGGCCTAACTTCAACGAGCTGCCTGACCAGGACGAGGGCGGCATCTTCATGAACGCCGTGCAGTCCATGCTCATGCAGTACGACGGGCGCAAGATATTCCTGCTTCCCGCATGGCCGAAGGAGTGGAACTGCTCGTTCAAGCTGCACGCGCCGTTCAAGACGACCGTAGAGGGGCGCGTGGTGGACGGAGAGCTGAAGGATCTCGTGGTCACGCCTGCCTCGCGCCGCGCCGACGTCGTCCTCCCTTGACCAACTCGCGGAAACGGAGCACGGCCTCGTCACAAAAGGAAGCCACATGAAGTTCATGCCTGTACTCTCGTTCCCGGTCGCGCGGAAACTCGGCCGGTCCGTGGGCGAGTTCGTGAAATCCGCCGATCTCCAGGCCGAGACGATGGGGAGGCCGAGGGTCAGACACGATTGGTGGAGTAAGATTGGTGGAGTGACTGAATTTTTGGTAAACTGTCTGCCATGCGACGCCCAAGGA
>CAMKJU010000190.1 GCA_946413265.1 uncultured Lentisphaerota bacterium | reverse complement strand
TGTGACCGACGGCTTCGCGCACACGGGAAGTGGTACGGTCTACGTATCGTGTCCGAACATCGGCACGGGCACGATCACCGCCACGTTCACGCCCGTTGATGGCGGCGAACCGCTGGCCGACTCCGTTACGTTCCGCTGCATCGAGCCATTGCGCAAGCTCGTTACCACGGAGCAAGTGGGCGGGCGTTATGTGAATCCTTCCCGACTCGTCATGGGCACGAACGCCGTCTTGAAGGTGGGCGCGAACGGTCCGTTCTCGCCGTCTGAGGTGAATTGGCGTCTGGTATCGGGATCGGCGGACGTGGTGACCAATGGTTGGTCTGCGACCGTCACGCCCACTGGAACCGACACAGTGACCGTCGAGGCCCGCTTCAACGACGACGAGATACAGCCGCAGTTCGTACTGCCAGTGGTGCAGCCTCGCACGATACCCGTTAAGATGGTAGTAATTCAGCCGCCGGAAGGTAGTTGCCAAGAAGTGGAACAGAATGCTGATAATATTGACGTTGCATGGACTATGGAGAAAATATCAACAATGTTAGACACAGCCAATGAAGTATTCACGCAGGTCGGTATTCACTTTGAGCTTGTTGGAGGTCCTGTAAATGAGTGCAGGACAAATGACTGGATCCTCCCGGCTGTGGACGTATACACCAATTCCGAGGGGAAGGTTTGCTATACAAAAACAGCTTCGCGTCAGGCCGCTGCATTGTTCAGTGAATATGAAGCGGCAGAAGGTGTGACTATGTATTTTGTTGGAGCAATCACGAACTCTAGCGCTGTGGGTTTCCGATCGGGGTCAAATGTCGTCATCGGCAAAGAATCTCCCCAAAAAGGACTGGCACATGAATTAGGCCATTATTTGGGACTGAAGGATATTTACTACGCGAAGGTCGGCGTGCATGATGGTAAACCTGCTAATATTCGTCTGCGCATCAGAAACGATCCAGTGTCGCATGAGTCATTCAGGACTGAAACTGGCGACTGGGGGCATGAGACAGGGAGAGGCTTCTACGCAAGTGGCGACACGCTCGCATCGATCATAGGACACTTGCTTATGCATGGTGTCGTAAATCAAGAGCAGAATGATGTAGGCGACATCCCAGACAATCAGGTTTATGGGATTTCCAAGGATGATAAAAAGGGATTCCAGAATGTGGGAGCCTCCAATTTTGATGACTGAAAAAGAGAGGAAAAGAGAAGATGAAAGTTATGAAGAACCGGATGTGCCACGGATTGATGCTGTCATTTTTACTGTTGGCGTCCGTTGGGTATGCCCATACGGAATCAGAGACTAATGCAGTGGCCAGGTCCATGCTGGAATTCATCCTCCTTTCTGTCAATGACAATCTGGATGATGTTGGCGACGATGTGGAGCATGAGGCTATTGCCACATGGCCTTCTTTCTTGGCGCTTGGTGAAAGTGAGGGGTGGACACCGCCAGAAAAGAAGGCTGCGTTTGCATGGTATCTTTCGATGCTAGGCACAAACGACTGTACATCTCTTTCTGCAACTGATCAGGAACTAGTCAGAATTGCCTTGTCTAAGTGTGAAGAACTTAACTATGCTGAGGCTGCGCCGTCCTATAAGGCACTGGCTCTTAATCCTAAGGGCATACATCGTTACAGAGCCATAGGCCTCGCTCTTAAGCATAGTCCTGTCAGCGGTGCCACAACTGAATTTGTTGAGACTATAATAACAAACGTCAGCGGATATTCTTCGGGAGAACGCATTGGTTGTTATTGGGAATACGCAAAGAAGTTGCGCCAGGATCCATGCACGAACGGTGTATGTGCAAGTGCTCTTTCCATGTTCTACAATCACAGGAAGGTGAGTGGCACCGGTGCGGTGACGCTGGATCGACTTTTTTCCGATAAGATTGCAGGGTACACCAATAGTTCCAACAGACTTGACACAGCATTATCCATGCTAATGGTTACAAACATGCGTCCGCAGTTTGTTGAGTATTTCGTTGGAGTCACCAACCAACTTCTTTCATCCGGTCAGCCACTGCCGTGGATTAATGTTGGCGTGGGCGGTAATTGAAGTTAAGGAGTGCTTGCCATGTCTTTCACCACTGCCTTTCTTGCCGCTGCACTCGCTGTGCCGTCGATGTCGCCGCCGAAGTATGACGACAGCGAGGTCGTAACCAACTGCGTGTTCGACGCTTCACGAGGTGACGCGAAGATGTTTGCAGTGAAGATCGAACTTGACGCAACTTCGTCTAACGGCGTTGAGGTCGTATTCGGCCGTGACGCGGACGGCGACGGTCGCTTGTCTCGGACTGAGGAGGAGATGTCCGTAGGGTACTGCTGTGGCGAGTGGAAGGTCGCGAATCTCGTGACCGGCGACATGTTTCCCTGTGCTGGTACTTCTGGGCACAGTGCGCTCGACTGGAAGCTGCGCCTCAATGGGAATCGAACGCCGCACTCGCTTGCCGCAACGGTGAACGGCCAGCCAACGTTCACGCAACTGGTCCCGCCGCCGCCGTTCCTTTTTGATCCGACATGGAACGCCGCTAAGATAATCCGCCGGGGACAGTCCGATCCGAATCTGCGCGTGGAGTGTTCCGTGGATAACAACCCGCTTGTCATCAGACTTAGATGAATTGTGAATTTTTGCATTTTTACCCCTTGCGCGGCTACGTCTCATTATGATATACTATCCGTCCAAACCCCAAGAGGGTCTAGAGTTCGAGATACGGTCCGGCAGCCTCGCGAAGGCACTGGATGCGTCCGGCAAAGGGACATACGTGCCCGCAGTGCCGGGAAGGCGCCGCGGGCGCGTTCCATTTCGGACCATACTCTCCGACGGGTTGGACTGACCGGAAACTCAACTCCGAGACGGTTCCTGCGGGAACCGCGCAGGCAACGGCGCAAGGCCGCCCGGCGATGTCGGAGCCGTTGAAGGGCAGGTACTAGGTAAAAAGCAAAACGAAAGAAGAACAGAGATGCAACAGCAGAGAGTACGCATCCGCCTGCAGGCATACGACCATCGTGTGCTGGACAAGGCCGTCGGTGGAATCATCGACACGGCCCGCGGGACGGGTGCGCAGGTGGTGGGCCCGATCCCGCTGCCGACGCGCGTCGAGCGGTTCACCGTGAACCGTTCGCCGAACGTGGACAAGAAGAGCATGGATCAGTTCGAGATGCGGACGCACAAGCGCCTGCTCGACATCGTCAACCCCACGGCGAAGACGATCGACGAACTGAAGAAACTGAACCTGCCTGCGGGCGTCGACATCACCATCAAGGTGTAAGGAGGGCGCAATGGAAGGTTTGATTGGAAAGAAAATCGGGATGACCCAGGTGTTCACCGACGACGGGAAGCGCGTGTGCGTGACCGTGATCGAAGTCGGCCCCTGCCCGGTCGTCCAGGTGAAGACGCTTGACAAGGACGGCTACGTTGCCGCCCAGCTCGGTTTCGGTGAGCAGAAGGCGCACCGTCTCACGAAGGCCGTCGCGGGCCATCAGGAGAAGACGGGCGGTCTGAAGGACAAGAAGGTGCGCATCCTCAAGGAATTCGCGCCAGACGCCGGCGAAGAGGTGAAGGTGGGCGACGTGCTCACGGTAGCCAACTTCGACGGCGTCAAGTTTGTTGACGTGACGGGCGTGACGAAGGGCCGCGGGTTTGCGGGCGTTCTCCGCCGCTACGGCTTCGCGGGCGGCAACATGACACACGGCGGCCATTCGAAGCGCCGCACGGGCGGCCTCGCCGCGCGCGACCTCCCCGGCTGGATCGAGAAGGGCAAGAAGATGCCCGGCCACATGGGCGACGTGAACCGCACGGCGGTGAACCTCGAGGTGGTGCAGATCCGTCCCGAAGACAACGTGATTCTCGTAAAGGGTTCGATCCCCGGCGCCCGCAACGGCACGGTGATCGTTCGCAAGTCCCTCAAGAACGCGGCCCTCGCGTTCAAGGCGAAGAAAGGGGCGAAGTAAGACATGAGTACGATTAAGCAGTACACGTCCGCCGGCGAGGCCGGTGCCGACATCGCGGTCGACGACGCCGCGCTCGTCCTGGACAAGGGCGCGCAGGCGCTCAAGGACGCGGTGGTGGCCATCCGCAACGCTATGCGCGCGGGCACGGCCTCCACGAAGGGCAAGGGCGAAGTCGCCGGCTCCAACAAGAAGCCCTGGAAGCAGAAGGGCACGGGCAACGCCCGCGCCGGTTTCCGCCAGAGCCCGGTGTGGCGCGGCGGCGGCGTGGCGCATGGTCCGAAGCCCCGCGACTTCGGCCTGAAGGTGAACAAGAAGGTGATGAAGCTCGCGTTCGCGCGCGCCGTCTCGGAGAAGATCCAGGCTGGCGACGTGCTGGTGGTGAGCGAGTTCGCCTTCGAGGCGCCGAAGACGAAGCTGATGGCGGCGTTCCTGAAGAAGATCGGGGTTGACCGCAGCGCGCTCGTCGTGACAGCGGACATCAACGAGACGATCGACCGCATGGTGCGCAACCTGCCTCGCGTCGACTCCGCGACCGCCCAGGAGATCAACCCGTACGCGGTTCTCCTCTTCAGGAAGATCGTGTGCGACAAGGCCGGCTATGACGCCCTCATGGCCCGTGTGGCCGGCAACAAGGAGGAGAAGTAATGGCCCGTGAAATCATCAAGCGACTGATCCTCTCGGAGAAGAGCTCGCGCCTGAGCGCGCTCAACCAGTACTTCCTCGAGGTGGACAAGGATGCGACGAAGCCCCAGATCCGCCAGGCGGTGGAAGAGCGTTTCGGCGTGCACGTCCTCGCGGTGCGCACGGTCAACGTGAAGGGCGGTCTCCGCACCGTCCGCGGCACGCGCCGCCAGGTCACGGAAACCACCTGGAAGCGCGCGATCGTCGAAGTCAAGCCCGGCGAGCGCATTGAAATCGTGTAAGGGAGAGGAACCGCAATATGGCACTCAAGACGTTTAAAGCCCGTTCGCAGGGGATGCGCTTCCGCGTGGCCTCCACGTTCGAGGAGATCACCGAGAAGAAACCGGTGAAGAGCCTGACGCGCGCGAAGCGCAAGACCGCAGGCCGCAACAACCAGGGCCGCATCACGACGCGCCACCGCGGCGGCGGCGCCAAGCGGCGCATCCGCATCGTCGACTTCCGCCGCGAGAAGGACGGAGTCGAGGCCGAGGTCAAGGCGATCGCGTACGATCCCAACCGCAG
This sequence comes from uncultured Lentisphaerota bacterium, assembly GCA_946413265.1. GTDB lineage: Bacteria > Verrucomicrobiota > Kiritimatiellia > RFP12 > UBA1067 > RUG572. The sequence goes on along the minus strand of CAMKJU010000190.1, from coordinate 1,540 downwards.
CGCGAACCTCGCGCTCCTCGAGTACGCCGACGGCGTGAAGACGTACATCCTCGCGCCGGAGGGCCTCAAGGTGGGCATGAAGGTGATGAGCGGCACGAAAGCCGAGGCGACGGTGGGCAACTGCCTCCCGCTCGGCCAGATCCCGCTCGGCCTGTTCGTGCATGCCGTGGAACTCGTGCCGGGTCAGGGCGCCAAGCTCGCGCGCTCGGCTGGAACCGAAGCGCAGATCATGGCGCGCGACAAGGACACGGTGACGCTCAAGCTCTCTTCGGGCGAAGTGCGTCTCTTCAGCGCGCGCTGCAAGGCCACGATCGGCGCCGTGGGCAACAAGGACTGGGGCTCCATCAAGCTCGGCAAAGCCGGCCGCAAGCGCTACCTGGGCATTCGCCCGACGGTGCGCGGCGTCGCGATGAACCCTGTGGACCACCCGATGGGCGGCGGCGAAGGCCGTACGTCCGGCGGCACGAACCCGTGCTCACCGTGGGGACAGCTCGCGAAGGGCGGCAAGACGCGCAAGCCCGGCAAGTCCTCGAACAAAGTCATCGTCAAGCGGAGAAAGTAACACATGTCGCGTTCACTCAAGAAGGGACCGTACGTGGAGGAATCCCTCCTGCGGAAGGTCCAGAAGATGTCGGCCGCCGGAAAGAAGCAGCCGATCAAGACGTGGAGCCGCCGCTCGATGGTGCTCCCCGATTTCGTGGGATTGACGTTCGCCATCCACAACGGCAAGGTCCATCTCCCGATCAAGATTACGGAGAACATGGTCGGGCACCGGCTCGGCGAGTTCGCGCCCACGCGCACGTTCAAGTCGCACGGCGCCCACGTCGACAAGGCCGACAAGAAGTAAGGACTGAGTCATGGAAGTGATTGCACTTACAAAGAACGCCCGCATGTCGGCGGCCAAGGGCCGTCCGCTTGCGCGCGAGTGCCAGGGCCTGCCGGTCGCGGCCGCCCTGAAGGTAGTGGAGTTCTCGCCGAAGAAGGCGGCGGGGATCCTTAAGAAGACGCTGCTGAGCGCTGTCGCGAACGCGAAGAACAACAACGGTCTGGACGCCGACGCGCTCACTGTCAAGCTCTGCGTGTTCGACGAGTCCGTGCGCATCCGCCGCTTCTGGCCGACGGCGCGCGGCTCGGCGCATCCGATCGCGCACCGCCTCTGCCACTGCAAGGTCGTCCTGACGGACGGCAAGGAGAGCAAGTAATATGGGACAGAAAGTCAATCCGACCGGGTTCCGCCTGCCCGTCAACCGCGCTTGGCGCAGCCGCTGGTTCGCGCCCAAGAGGGCGTTCGCCGATTTTCTGGTCGAGGACCAGAAGATCCGCGAGGCCGTCAAGAAGCGCTTTGCGGAGGCGGCCCTTTCGAAGGTGCTCATCGAGCGGTACGCCAACCGCGTGCGCGTGAGCCTCTTCAGCGCCCGCCCCGGCGTGATCATCGGCAAGAAGGGGCAGGACGTGGACAACGTCCGCACCGACCTCGAGAAGCTTACCAAGAAGGAAGTCTACCTCGAGATCAAGGAAGTGCGCGACGCGGACGCGGACG
>CAMKJU010000189.1 GCA_946413265.1 uncultured Lentisphaerota bacterium | reverse complement strand
AGGATCGGCAAATGGGCACGGGCGAGTTAGCCCGTGCGCCAAAGGCAAGTTGTTTTAAATAGTTGTTTCCAATCATCAGAAGGCTCGGCGGTGTCAACACAGCATTTGGGCGCATCCGCGTTTTTCACCCATGCGCTTTGAGATTGGAAACAACCAGAACAACTGGTAAAAACAACTTTGAGAGAGGTGCGCGGGCTAACTCGCCCGCGCTTTTTCTGCCTTCTGCATATCGTCTTCGATGGATTTTTGATATAATTGCGCCACCACAACCGTGAAGGAGACTCCATGAAAGATGCAGCAGAATTGAAAAACCACGTCTATGACATTGTAGGCGCACTGCATTCCGTTCACGACGAGCTCGGGCCAGGCATCAACGAATACTGCTATCAGGAAGCTCTTGCGATGGAATTGTCCGACAGAGGTGTCCCGTTCGAACGGGAAAAGGCCTTCCACCCGCGTTACAAGGGGCGCCCGATGGATGCGGAATACCGCATCGATTTCCTATGCAAGGGCGATGTCATTGTTGAATGTAAAGCCGTGTCGGTTCTGACGTCCACACATCGGGCCCAACTTTTCAACTGCATGAGGCTGCTCAAGATGCCATGCGGAATCATCGTCAACTTCTATCCGAAGTTCGCCACCATCGAGCGGTATTTCTACGATACGGACAACCGAGAGATCCTCACCTCAGACGGGAATCCGTTCCAGAGTCGGCAAATGGGCGCGGGCGAGTTAGCCCGCGCACCAATGGCAAGTTGTTTCAAATAGTTGTTTCCAATCATCAGAAGGCTCGGCGGTGAATTACAAAGATACTCGCCTCCACCCTTATCTCAGGAAATCCAAGACAAGGGTGTTTTCAGTGCGCCCATGCATCCGCAATCTAAATGTGCTATACTGTTGGCGCTTCTTTCACAGGGAGGCACGATCCGCATTGACCTTGCAGCGGGTGTTGCACAGGAAATTTGCCGGCGGGCCATCCGAAAATCACGAGAGTCCAAACGATGCAATATACGTTTTCGACGCGCAGGGATTTCCTGCGCAACGCGGTGATGCTGGCGGGTGCCGGAGTCACGGCGCCGTTCATGGCGGCGATGAAATACGACAGAGACGCCGTGCTGCGGTACTTCCGCGCGAGAGCGAAGGAGACGGACGCGCGCGTGAAGGACGGAATCGAACGCAACCGAAAGGCTGACGCCACGCTCGTGTTCAAGGACGCGCAAGGCCGTCCCTGCGAGACCGTCCATGTGAAGGTACGGCAGAAGCGACACGACTTCAAGTACGGCGCGAACCTCTTCGGTCTCGCCGAGACGAAAGACGGCGCGGAGATGGCCGCCGCGTACCGCGAGCGTTTCGCGGCGGCGTTCAACCTCGCGACTTTGCCGTTCTACTGGAAGTCCGTCGAGCCCGAGCGTGGCAAGACGCGCTATGCGAAGGACTCCCCCTACATCTACCGCCGCCCCCCGATCGACCTCTGCCTCGAGTTCTGCGAGGCGAACGGCATCGAACCCAAAGCCCACTGTCTGAACTACGCCGACTGGCAGCCGGCGTGGGCGCGGGGCACGGTGGAGCGCGAGAAGGAGTTGCTGGAAAAGCGCTTCGCCGAGCTTGCCGCCCGCTACGCGAAGCGCATCCCGATGTGGGAGGTCACGAACGAGACGCTTTTCTGGGGGCCGACCCAGCACCGCAACAGCGTGTTCTTCGGCAAACGGGACTTCGTCGAGTGGAGCTTCAAGACGGCCGCGAAGCACTTCCCCTCCAACAAGCTCGTGATAAACGAGGCGGCTCCCAACGTGATCGACTGCTACAGGGCCACGCGCAGCGCCTACTACATGCAGATCGAGAACGCGCTCATGAAGGGATGCCGAATCGACGGAATCGGCATCCAGGCGCACGCGGTGTGGGGCACGAACATGAAGAGGGTCGCGTCCCAGGCGCGCTTCGAGTACAACCCCGAGCACATGTTCCGCATCATGGACACGTACGCGCAGCTTGAAAGGCCGCTGCAGATCACCGAGCTCACCATCCCCGCGTATTCGGAAGATCCCGGCGACGAGGCCGTGCAGGCCGAGATCGTGCGCAACCTCTACAGCATCTGGTTCTCGCACCCCTCGATGGAGGCGATCATCTACTGGGATCTTTCGGACGCCTATTCGTGGACGGCCGAACACGTCGGCTCGCTCTGCCGCCGCGACATGAGCCCGAAGCCGGCGTACAACGTCATCTGCGATCTTTTCGGCAGGGAGTGGCGCACGAACTTCGAGCGGGACGTCGGCGGCGGACGGCTTTCCTTCCGCGGCTTCCGCGGCACGTATGAGGTGGAGGCAACGTCCAACGGCCGCACTGTGCGGCGCGAATTCCACGTCGGGGACAAGAATCCCGAGACTGCGGTTGTGGTATGATGGACGGTTACCGCACGATCAGCGTGAAGCCGGCCGGAGGATAGTAGTAGAGGCCGTCGGCCTCTTTCTTGAGCCGGTACTTCCGCTCTGCGTCGGCCGACTTGAACTTCACCGTTGCGTCGGGCGCGGTCGCGGCATCCCACGAGATCACCTGCGTCCCCTTCTCAAGCTTGCGCTCGCCGAGCTTCACGCCGATCGTCGCGCCCGGCTCGAACCGAAGCGTCTTGTCGCCCGTCTGGCTGGTGGCGAACATCGCGACCGTCGGTAGCGGAAACGGGATGCCGTCGTCAAGTTCGGTGAAGTCGATCATGGCGCCGTCGTGCAGCCGCGTGCCGTGGAAGACCCGGACGAGCATGCCGAACCTTCCGAAGACATCGACCACGCCTTCGCCGCGGTTGTAGCCTGTGTTGGACTGTCGATAGATGCAATCAGTCGCGGCGAACGTGCCCTGGATGTCACATGCGCAATTCACCGTGAACGACACGTTGTTCGTGGCGACGACCGTGCCGCGCGAGCCAAACCACCCTCCGCTTACGACATCCACCTCGCCGTCGTCAACCGTCACGTTGTAGAGGTAGAGCGTCCGTCCGCCGGACTCGATGTACGAGGAAAGCGTGTGTCCGCGCAGGTCGACGAAGGACGGGCTGTCCGCACGGCCGATGTAGTTCGTGCCGTTCTTCGGCGTGACGTCCGTGAGTTTCAACCACGAATCTGAATCAAGCCGGATGTCGGTCAGGTTGGCAAGCCCGGGATTGTACACCGCTCCGCCGTCCAGGACGAACCGGTAGCTGGTGTAGCCGCTCGTCGCGCCGAAATCGACGACGCCGTTTTCCGCGTCCGCCTCGCCTGTGTTGTTGCCGCGCACAATCACGTTGACGCCCAACACGCCGAAATGCGATTTCGTCGCAATGCTGGTCGCCGACGACGTACCGGGAATGACGGTTCCCCCTTGCACTTCCAAGCCGCCCAGGTTCGTCTGGTACTCCTTCGAGAGGCGGATCGTTCCCGCGCCCTCCTTGACGAGGCGCATGTTCCCGGCCAGCGAGAGGCCGGAGTATTCGACCGCGTCCGAAACGCCCGTCGTGTCGATGTGGAGTTCACCCTGCGTCGGCTTCAGACGGTAGTATTCGAGCTGCACCATCTCAAGGTAGCCGTTGTTGTTCACCTGCGCGGCCTCGAGGGTGATGCGGTAACGCCTGTACGCCGTCTCGTTGTCGAAAGAGTACACTCTGGATCCGTTCCCCTCGCCGTAGCCCGACACGCCCTTGCGGTAGTCGAGAAGCGCCCAGTCGACGCCGTCGTTCGACCCCTCGACCTTCCACTGCATCGGCAGACGGCTTGAATGTCTTTTGATAGGCCCCGTCCAGATTCGATAGGCATCGACGACCGTCGGCTCGCCGAAGTCGTAGGCCACGGAGACGGGAAGGGCGTTCGTCGCGGCGATGATGCGGTGCGTTTCGTCCCCCTGGCGTTCGTAATTGTCGTTGAAGAGATTCGCGCCGACGGTGTCGCCGTAGAAGTCTCCCGTGGACGTCACGCGGGAGGGCGTCGTGTCCGGCGAAGTGAGATCGACGGGGACCGCGTCGCTCACGGTGCAGACGCCGACCTGCGCGGACGCCGCGACGTAGAGTTTGTGGCCGTTCAGGTTAATCGTCGCCTCGGGTGCGATTTCGAGCGCCGCGCCGAGGCCGCGGAGGTCGCAGTCGGCGGCGAGCGCGGCGTTGGTGAGCGTGCAGATGCGGCAGGCAAGGCTCTGGACGTTGGTCGCCAGCGTGCCTTCAATGTAAACATGCGTGACGGCGGAAGGCAGGGCGGAGGCGCCCGTCACCGTTCCGCCGGCGACGTTCTTGCAGAGCCAGTTGGCGGGGTTGGCGACGTTTCCGTCGTTCGCGGCGCCGGTCCACCACGCCTGCTCGACAACGCCGTCGTCCTGGCCGTAGAGCAGCCCGCGCTCCGCCACGACCGGCAAGACGCCGCCCGCGGCGGTCGCGGCGTCGAACTGGAATGTGACGTTCTGCGGCACTTCGTCCCACGCGACAAGGCACTCGCCGGTCGCAGGGGTTCGTCCGCTTACGTCGATCGTCACCGTCGCGCCGGGATCGAACCGGAGCCGGTAGCCATTCACGTTGGAACTTGCGCTGACGGCGTTGAAAGCCCCCTCCCGATCCGTCAGGTCGAGCGTCGAGCCGTCCATCATCGTCACGAACGGGAAGTTGTCCGTCTCGGACTTGAACGTACCGGAGACCTTGAACGCATACTTGGCGGTGTCATACGTCGACGCGCTGCTTCCGCTGCGGAGGATGAGGTTGCTCACGGTCACGTCGGCCTCGTATATGGCAACGGGCCCCTTGAGGTCGAACGCCGCCGTGTCTGCGTGTCCGCCGTTGTGGAATGCTATCCCGACATTCGCCGCCACGCGCACATCGCCGTTCAGGAAAGTCACGGCGCTAAACCAAGCCACGTCGCCGTTGGTGACGGAGAGCGTATGCCCCGCAAGATCGACGTTCACCGTGCTGTCGTTTACCCCGCGGAACCCAAGCGCGGACGGGGATACCATGCGTGAATCCGCCATGAGCGTCATCGCACCGACCTGCGCCTGGCTCGCTGTCATGTGCGTTCCCGTATTTTCGAGATTTCCGCCGTTCATCTTGAAGTGGTAGATGTAGCTCGTGTTCGCGCCGTTGAAGTCATACGCGGCGTCCGGATCGACCTGAATGTCCGCGCCGCCCTCTCCGAACGGGAGGCGGACGCCCGGCATGGCCTTGAGCGTTCCCTCTGAAACCAGGGTGCCGCCGTGATAGGCCTGCGACGGCCTGTTGCCGACAAACGTCCCCTTGCCCTCCTTGACGAGCTTGACGTTGCCGTGTATCGACACCGTCGCGTTCGTGACCTCCGCGCCCTGCGGGACGGCGACATGGAGCTCGCCCTGCGCGGCGTTGCCCAGGGAACTGTCGAAGTATTCCAGCTGCACCAGTTCCAGATACGAGCCACGCGACTCCGTGAACGTGATGCGGTAATAGCGGTAGGCGGTGGGATTGGCGACCGCGTACGTCCGCGCCTCGTGCGTGTTGTCCCAGGTCTCGTCGTCCTTCGCATGGAGGACCGTCCACGTGCCGTTCGTATCGTCCGTTCCCTCAAGCGTCCACGCCTTCGGTCCGCGAGCCTGGTTGCCCTCCCACGCGCCGCAGTAGATTTTGTACAGATCGACCTTCTGCGGCGTGTCCGCGCCGAAATCGTACGTCACCGAAAACGGAAGCTGTGCGGTCGAGGCGATGGCGCGGTGCTCGGAATCGACAACGCGCGCATAGTTGTCGTTGAACAGGTTGGCGCCCGTGGTGTTGCTGGTGAGGCTGCCCGTCTTCGACGTCCATGTCACGCGCTCTCCGTCCGGATCGGGCGAGGTGAGGTCCCGCAGGCCGGCGGAGATCGTTCCGTCTCCGGCGAGGCCGCCGACGGTGAGGCTGTGCCCGTTGAGGTTGAGCGTCTTGTTGGTCGCCACGGTAACCGTCCCGAACACCTCGTCGCCGAGGAGCGTGAAGTCGTCGTCGAAGGTCTTGTCGATCAGTGTGTCGGAAAGCGAGCCGGTGCCGTTGCTCATTGTTTTGAACCTCTCGCCCGTGGTGCCGCTGTCGCCTACCGCGTCGTAGAGGCCGACGACGCCGCTGGCGTTCTTTGCGGGAACGAGGTCGAGCTTCAGGCTCCCCGCTGCGTCATAGACCTTGAACGAGTAGAGGAAGTGGGATGACCAGTTGCCGGGGGAATTGATCTTGGTGGTGTGCGACGCGAACAGGCAGAGCTCCGAGCCGACCGTGAAGTCGTTGGCGACAGTCCACGAGGCGTTCACGACCTCCGCGCCCGTGAAGGCGTTCGTCACCGCAAGCGTCTTGGCGTTGCCGTCGGCTACTATCGTGTATTTCGTGTAGGCGGCAAGGTTGTCGCGCCTGTTGACCGTAAAGGAGGCCGGCACGGCGCCGTCGCCGAGCGAGACGTTGTTGATGATGACGCCGACCTGCTTCCCCGCGTATGCAAACGCCGTGAACGCATCTTTGGTCGTATTTGAACGCGCGCACCAAAGGCACTCCACCGTACTGGCCTGCGACGGGCACCACGTCATCACGATCTTGTCCGTCGCATTCGGCGTGTAGCCGGTCTTGACCTGGACGTTCTTGTTTGCCTTGATGTACGGCAGCCGCGTGTAGCCCTCGGGCAGACCGTCGGCCGCCGCCGACATCGCTGCGCAGATTGCGGCCGCGACAAGCGCGGCCCTCCCGATGCGGCGCGTGAGGACACGCGCCCTCCCAGTTCTCAGCAACTTGAACGACATACAATGCTCCTTGGTTACAGGTTACCGATCCGAGGAAACCCACTTCCCCGAACTTGGCTT
>CAMKJU010000188.1 GCA_946413265.1 uncultured Lentisphaerota bacterium | reverse complement strand
AACGCGGCGAACCTTCGTAGCTGGACGGTCACAGTCAACGGAGCGCATCGCGGCGCCAAGGCAACGTGCCGTGACGGCGGTATTGCGCTGCTGTATGGCGGCACCTACATCATCGTCCGGTGAGGCGCCCGCCGGCAGTCGCAGACGAGTTGGCCCTGCGTCAAAAAATGGGTAAACTCCAGAGATGAATTCCGCCTTGCACAGAACATGCGGATTTGCTACAATGCCGTTGTGTTCAATCGTACAAGTTGCTTTCGCGGGTTTCTTCAAGCCGTGTCGGCTTGACCCTCGAAGGGACGAATGAACCATGCAAGTTTCAAAGAGGTGTGGAGATGGACGCGTTGATAAAAGTGCGTAAAAGCGCAAGAATTCAAGGGGGGGGGTAAATTATACGGCCGGCTCACGGGGGGTTGGAAGATGAGGCGGGGCGGATTCGGAGCGGGTGCCTTGCTTTCTGCGGTACTGGGGGCGATGCTGTCGGGCGCGGTCAATGCGACGGATCTCAGTTCGATGCCGGTCGTTTCCGGAACGCTGACGATCAGCGCGCCAGGTGAGTACGTGGTTGACGGAGACGTACAATGCACGACTCTTGCGATAACGGCGGAAGGCGCCGTGACGTTCGTCAATCCGTCGGCGGGCGAAACCAACACCATCCATGTGGGATCGGTCACGAGCGTGGCGAACGCGCGCGCCGCGTTCGACTGCAAGGTGGCGTTCGACGCCGCGTACAACGTGGCGGCGGAGGGGCCGGTCACGTTCGCGGGCGGCGCGACGGCCACGGCGCCGGGCACGACTTCCGGCGCGTACGGCAACGTCCTTTCCGGCGACATCACGTTCACGGCCAACTGGACGCTGCCGGCGGGCGTGGCATATACCGTTCCGTCGGGATCGCGCGTGACGGGTATGGACGTCTCTGGCGGCAACGGCTCGTCCATCCTCGTCGAGGAGGGCGGCGTTGCAAAATTCGCGTCCGCGACGCTCGGGACGCGAGGCCTCCGCATCACCGTACACGGCGAGCTGGAAATCGACGGATGGTGTACCTGCAACGCGACGGACGACTTGTTTGCGTTGTTTCCGTCGGAGACGCTTTCAACCGGCGTTGTGCGCGCCGGCGGCTTCAAGCGCACAGGCAACAAGGTGGTGCTGGGCATAAACGCGAACAACGTGTACATTGGCGCATACGGCCTGTACGAGGATGGGTATGGTTCACGGGACTGGTTCTGGTTCCAAAAGACCGATGCCGTGTACCATGCGACCACCGATTTCGCAATCGCGGGGTCGCACGCGAACAGTGCGTTCGTCATCTATGCCCCGCTCACGTTCAATACCCACGGCCACACCGTCACCTGGACGGCGAAGATGACCGGAGGTAACGACGGGGATAACAACGGAATGATTGTGAAGGAGGGCGACGGCGTATTCGTGATGCAGCCGGCGGGCATGGTACAAGCGGGTAACGCTGTCACCATCAAGACGATTCCCATAGAGGTGAGGGGCGGAACGTTCAGGCAGGGCAACGCGATAACCACTGGCCCTGTGACGGTGCGCGGGGGCGCGACGCTTGCCGTGGCCGACGGCGTGACGATTGCAAACGCCATTACGCTCGAATCCGGTGCCACGCTGGAATTCGGGTCTGGCGCCGTGGTTGGCGGCGCGGTCACATGGCCGGAGGGTGACATATACATCTGTGCGAAGGAGACGGGAATTCTTATTCCGTCCGGCGTGACAGACGAGGTCCTGGCAAGGATGTCGCTTTCTCCCGCAAGCGTCGGAGGAACGCTCGAAGTGGTGGACGGTGCGCTTGTGTTTACGAGCGACAACCGCGCCGTCTATACCTGGAAGGGGGGCGTGGACGGCAGGTATTCCACGGCGGGGAACTGGCTGCTCGACGGGGCGACTGCGGTTTCAGCGCCAGGTGCGCAGGATGTCGCGCTCTTCACTCCGTCCTCGAATGTCGTCGTGGTTCTCGACGGTGACGCGGCCATTGCGGAGCTACGCGTGTTCGGGTCCGATTCCGTGGCTTTCGTCAACCCAAGCGCCGCCGAGACGAACACCATCCGCATGGTGCGAATGCGGACGGGGGAGGGCGTGGGTACGACGTTCAACTGCAAGGTGGCGTTCGACGCCGCCTACAACGTGACTGCGGAAGGACCGGTCACCTTCGCGGGCGGGGCCACGGCCACGGCGCCGGGAACGACTTTCGGCGCATACGGCAACGTGCTGAAAGGCGACATCGCTTTCACCTCGGCCTGGGTGCTGCCAGCAAGCGCGGCATACACCGTTCCGGCGGGATCGCGCGTGACGGGTATGGACGTCTCTGGCGGCAACGGCTCGTCCATCCTCGTCGAGGAGGGCGGCGTTGCAAAATTCGCGTCCGCGACGCTCGGGACGCGAGGCCTCCGCATCACCGTACACGGCGAGCTGGAAATCGACGGATGGTGTACCTGCAACGCGACGGACGACTTGTTTGCGTTGTTTCCGTCGGAGACGCTTTCAACCGGCGTTGTGCGCGCCGGCGGCTTCAAGCGCACAGGCAACAAGGTGGTGCTGGGCATAAACGCGAACAACGTGTACATTGGCGCATACGGCCTGTACGAGGATGGGTATGGTTCACGGGACTGGTTCTGGTTCCAAAAGACCGATGCCGTGTACCATGCGACCACCGATTTCGCAATCGCGGGGTCGCACGCGAACAGTGCGTTCGTCATCTATGCCCCGCTCACGTTCAATACCCACGGCCACACCGTCACCTGGACGGCGAAGATGACCGGAGGTAACGACGGGGATAACAACGGAATGATTGTGAAGGAGGGCGACGGCGTATTCGTGATGCAGCCGGCGGGCATGGTACAAGCGGGTAACGCTGTCACCATCAAGACGATTCCCATAGAGGTGAGGGGCGGAACGTTCAGGCAGGGCAACGCGATAACCACTGGCCCTGTGACGGTGCGCGGGGGCGGAACGTTCGAGGTGGTGGACAACTTGGCGGCACCCAATGCCGTGACGCTTGAAGCTGGTGCCGTGCTGGCGCTTGGCGCGGGTGGATCTGTCGCCGGCTCGATATCCACTCCGGCCACAGGCACGGCCACGGTGAAGCCGCACGGCGATTTTTCAGGATTGACCGGATGGAAGGCCTCTGCCACGCTGGGCGTGTTGGCGGCGGATGCGGATGTGGCCGCGCTTTCGCTTGACGCAACGGGAATAACATTCCCGTCCAGAGGGTGGCAGGCGAAGCTGATGCGCAGCAACGACAACCTTGACATCGTGTTCTCCAAGTCCGGGATGATGGTTATCGTCAGGTAGGCGTAGCGTCCAGAACGGGTTTCCCCACGCCCGGATTTCGACGGGGTCTGTCCCCGGAGATCTCCTGCGGCACCACTCTGATGTTAAATAAACGACAAGAAAAAGGACGATAACAAGATGGAAACAAGGAAAATGCTGTCAGTGTCGGCAGCGATGCTCTTGGTCGGCAGTTCGCTCGGGGCGGCGGATGTGACGATCACGAAGCCGTACTTCCGATGGCTTTTCAACGGGTTCGGCTTCCAGAACTCGGAGGCCAACTTCGTGGCGCTCATGCCGGACGACTTCCGCGACCAGCGCGTTCTCAAGACGTTCATGGAAATCTCGCCATCCTTCTCGCGCGTTTACACGGGCTTCGCCGACGAGTCGCAGGAGCAGCTCGACCGCTTCGCCGACTACTACGACCTCACGTTCCGCAAAGTCGGCACCACGCTCTACGCCGTGCCGTGCGCCATGCCGCCGCTCGCGGAGGAACTTGACGCGGACGAATACGCCGAGAAGGTCGCGAAGAACCTCGAATACCTGATCAAGACGCGCAACTGCCGCAAGATCCGCTACTACTGCCTCACGAACGAGCTGATGAACGGGGACCGGTGGGGCTGGTTCGCGCAGAAGGGTCGGTGGGAGCTTTTCAAGAAGTTCAACGTCGCGCTCTTCCGCGCGTTCCGTCGGCACGATCTCGACATCCGCCTCCTCGCCTCCGACGAGTCGGCGTCGCCGAATCCCGAAGCTCCCAAGAACATCTACCCGATGTTAGACTGGATCAAGGCGAACATGGGCGACTACGTGGGCGCGTACTGCACGCACTGGTACGTGTACGGGCGCAAGGCCAACGACCTCAAGCTCTGGAACGACTGCAACGTGTACTTCTCCAACGTCGTGCAGCGTGCGCTGTCAAGCAATGCGAAGCGCTACATGCTCGGCGAGTTCGGCTTCTGCCCCGTGCGCGGACGGCGCGGCGTGATGTGGGACGACGGGGGCTACAACCTGCGTCAGCCCGAGACGTGCGAGGAAAGCGTGCTGAGCAAGTGCGAGGTGGGGCTTGCGGCCATGAACCAGGGGACGCTCGCATGCGTGAGCTGGAGCTTCGTGGACTACCCCGACCCGTTCGTGATCGAGGACGGCGACTCGCCGTCCGAACGGGCCATCTACGAGGCCGGGAAGTGTGGCTACCGTCTCGACACCAAGTACAACAAGTGGGGTGCGTTTCGCTGGAGCTCGACGGATCGCGATTACAGGGCGTACGCCGAGCTCTACGCGATGGGGTGGCTCGCGAAGCTTTTCAGGAAAAATGCGACCGTGCTGCCCTGTGCGTTCGCCGACCCGATGCTGCGCGGCGGCGCGGTGATCAACCCCGACCAGTCCGTCTCCATCGCGCTCGTCAACCGTGGCCCGGAGAAGACAGTCGCAGTCGACTGCTCGTCGTGGAAATCGCGCGCGGACGGCACGCCCGCGTTCCACCAGCCGTTGCGTCGCTACGTGTACGAGGTCGCGCACGTGCCGTACAGCCCGTTCAACGACCTGCAGCCGATGTCCGGCACGGTGACGGCGAAGGACGGCACCTTCAGCGTGGCTCTCCCGGCGAAGTCCATCACGTTCCTCACGACGGACTACGTGGACAGGCAACCCGCCGCCGTGACGGGACTCCGCGTCGCGAACGGACTGCTCGCCTGGGAGCCGAGCGAGGAGCCCGAACACCGCTACTACCGCGTGTACAAGGACGGGAAGCAGATCGCCTCGACAGTGGCGACGTCGCTCGATTTGGGTGGGCCGCAGTTGGCTGCAATCGCCTCGGACGCAATAAATTGCGCGCCTCCAGTTTTCTCTGTGAAGAGCGTGGACAAGTGGGGGAATGCGGGGAAAGACAAATGAAGCAATTTGAAAACAAGGTCGTTCCGTAAATTGCAAGGCTGATCGCGCGATTTCTTGAGCCTGGCTCGCTGCCGCTTTGCGGCGAACATGAGTTTTTGGTATAATGTTCGCCATGAGACTACAGGGAGGGGGGCGCGAGGGTCAGACCCTCTGGCACTCCTCTCCCTGTTCTTATTAGCGGTCAAAGAATCTGAACGAGACGACGTCGAACATGTCGGCGTCGTTGCGGCCGCCGAAAGACCCGCCGCGGCCGTGGAAGCCAAGTACCACCGCATTGCGTCCGGCTGGGAAGGGGCGGTCAAGCGTGATGGACACTTCTCGCTCGGCCTTTCCGTCGCCGCCCGGCACCGTGGCGCGTCCGTATGAGGCGCCGTTCCCGTCTCGCAGCTCCACGATCCCGCCTTTGCGCGGCACAACGCGCAGAACGAGCTTCGCGGCGGCGCGTGGCGCGTTGAAGTAGCGCCATGTGGCGGAGTCGCCGGAATGCACCTTCGCGAGGCTTTCGCGTCCATCCGCGCCGGTTTCGATGCGCACGGTTCCGAACATGAGGCATGCCAGGCGGGCGGGCGTCTCGGCGAACGGATCCAGCAGCGGCCCGGCGCCGTTGGAAGTCATCTCAATCTCGCCGATCGATCCGTCAGCGCCGAACTCGATTGGCTCCACGCATGCCTTTCGCATTGACTGCGAGCAGTTGGTCGAGCGGTGGTAGAGCACGTACCACCTGCCGTTGAACTCCACGATGCCGCCGTGGTTGTTCCAGGTGTTCGGGTCGCAGCCGTAGTTGTCGATGATCACGCCGCGGTATGTGTAGGGACCGAACACATTGGCTGCGGTCGCGTAGCCGATGCATGTGGGGCGTCCGCGCCGGGAGATGTCCGCAAACACGAGATAGTATGTGCCGCCGCGTTTTGTGAGCTGGATGCCCTCGTGGAAATTGTGGCGGGCCTCGTCGATCACGCCCGCATGGAGGGTGCCGGGTTCGATGCCGGAGAGATCGGGCTTGAGCACGGCGCCCTTTGCGGAGAACTGTCCCCAGAAATAGTACACTGTGCCGTCGTCGTCGCGGAACACCGATGGGTCGATCTGCTTGGCCCAGGGGTATGCGAAAGTGGCCTTGAACGGGCCGGAAGGGGTGTCGGCCGAGGCGACGCCTTCTCTGTGCGACTTGTCGGGCATGCAGTAGAAGATGTGCCATTTCCCGTTGTGGAACATCGCGTCGGGCGCGTAGAGAGGCGCGTCGGAGGCGGGTACGCCGTCGTTGGCGCCCATCGAAGCCAGAACGCCGCGCCGTGCCGTCCAGGCGCAAAGGTCGCGCGTCTCGAACACGTCGTTGAAGTGCGTGCAGTATGCGCCGCCGGCCGTGCGCACGTCGCGCGAACCGAACACGTACAATGTGCCGTCGGGACCTGTGCGCGGGGCGGGGTCAGAGAGGAACTCGCCTTCCGGGGTGATCGGGTTTGCCGCGAAGGCTGAAGCCGCCGAAAGCGCGGCAATGGTCAATGTGCAGTAGTTCATACGCGGGATTATACCAAACCCCCTGATCTTTCGCAATGGCATGCTGATGCAAAGCGCTGCGCGAGACCGCTTCGCACCTTCAAATTTTCCCCTTGTGAACACGCCCTGATTTTGGCATAATAGATGACATGGCCAATTTGGCGTGCAGTAGCGTTCTGCGGCGGGTGTTAAGGCCGTTCGGCTTGAGCCGCAGAAGCCACGGGAAACTGGTCGAGGAAATTAGGATGAAAAACGCAAAAAGACTGGTCATTTCGGCAGGGTTCATCTTGGCCACGGGCGTCG
>CAMKJU010000187.1 GCA_946413265.1 uncultured Lentisphaerota bacterium | reverse complement strand
TTGTTTACAGGGGTGTGGGAATTTTCATGCCCGAAAAAGTGGGGAACCTCCAATTCACCTTCATTCAACTGGGGCGCATTTGCGTAATTCACCGCTGAGCCTTCTTATGATTGGAAACAACTATTTGAAACAACTTGCCTTTGGCGCACGGGCTAACTCGCCCGTGCCCATCGGCTAATCCAAAACGATGGTCAAGCGCGAGATTTGTAAATGTCAAATTTCGCGCTACTTCATCCACCGCAAATTCAGCGCGAAAATTGCAAACATCAAATCTCGCACGCTGGCTGGGATAGCCGCCATCTTGGCGGCGATGGTTGTGCGCGGCGGCCTCGTCGCGCAGCATGGTATGGCGAGCGTCATCGCGAGCCGCAGGATTGGCGGGATTGTGTTTCAGCCGCAAAGAACGCAAAGGGCGCAAAGACAGGAAATGAGATTACGGTGCGGACGAAATCGCGTGGTCTGCCGAAAGCGTGCGTGGGATTATGGTGCAGAGAAAATCTTATGGGCGACGGCGCGGTGAGGATTGTTCACAAATGACAATTGACACCATTATTTGTATACTTTGTTCCAAGTTCCATAGTACAGATTCTGTTGTTGTTGTATCTCAATTTTATTAAGAGTTCTACCATGATACTGGGAACCTGTTGGCATCTTTGCATTCACATTGTTTAATGAATTTGGTGCTCTGTTTAATGAATTTAGTGCTCGCACTTCTCCAACAGGTTTAGGCTTTTTAAGCATTTCACGAGCCTTGTCCGCATTAATCTTGATATTTTTTTCGTTAGCTGCTAATCGATTTCTCAAATCTTGTGCTGTTGTTTTAAACTTTTCGGCTTTATGATTAACAGAATTCAACAAATCTGCTTTTGTTGCGGCTTGTGTTGTATTTTTAGTTGTGTTTGCTGATTTAATAACTGTAGTTCCTCCTTTAACGACTTTTGTTCCTACTTTTGCATACTTTAGAACTTGAACCGTTCCAAGTGCCGCTACAGCCGCTTTCGCTTTTTCCCCTTCTTGAAGATACGCTATAGAATTTATGGCACTAGCACCAATTCCTATTGGTCCCGGAATAAAACTTGCAGCATCAAGATAAAGATGCGCGTTGTCAGATATTAACCCCATCGTATCAACGTATCTTATTGGATTTGATTCGCAATACGCATACACGTTCATTCCGCCGTCGGTGCCGATGGGATCGACGGAGATGAAACGGCCGAGATGGGAGGCGAGGTAACGGGCTTCAACGTAATGGAGCTGCGTTTCGGCGTCCTGTTCCTTGCCGATGAAGGTGTAGTCGCCTGTCGCGTCGTGCCTGCCGAAGGTGGCGCGGGGATAGCCGAAGGGATAGTAGCGCGTCTCCTCGACGAGCGAACCATCTGACGCCGTGGTCGCAACGGTGGAGCCAAGATGGTTCTGATGGTAAAAGCGAATGGATTCGGGTGCGGCGGCGTCAAGGTCAATCGTGGCGGCGGAGTTGAGCGTGACGAAGGCAGCGGTTTCAGGTTTGAGGGTTGTAGAGGGGACGGAGGATAAGAGCGTGGCCGAGGCGGACGCGACGGAGCGCGTCCCTCCCGGTGCGTTGCGCCAGACGTTCCAGTTGGCATGGCCCTGGGCGGTAGTGCCGTCAAGTGTCCAGACGGATTTCGCGTCCATCTGCGGCAGAACCTGCTGGAGCGTGGCGGCGCGTCCCAGTGCGACGGCCTGCTCGCCCGCCGAAAGTTTCAGAACATTTCCGCCGACATACGCGCCCTCGACTTCGCAGATGTGAGGTTCGTTCGCGTGAATCATGTAGGCAACGTTTGGTTCGATTAGGTCGCTGGGGGAGATGTCGACGTATTTGCCGGAGGTGGAGTCGAAACGGGAGACGGAATCGACGGAGGTGCCAAGGGCGAAGATTTCGGACGCCGTCGGCGGTCGCGGGGCGACCGCCCTACCGTTGATCTGGAGAGAGACGAAGTTCCAGCCTTCTTTGAGGGCGATCCACTGGCGGCAGACGGATGAGGGATTGAGCATCTTGGTGAAACGAGCCTGGCGGTTCACGCCTCCCACAGCGTACTTCGTGGGGATGTTGCCGTCGCGAAGTTCGAACGTCTTGTCGGGATAGACCGTGACGCTGTTCGTGACGGCAACCGTCTTGCCCGTCACCGACTTCGTGACGCGCCGCCCCGCGTAGTCGTACGCATACTCCGCCCGGAAGTCGCCGTTCTCCGCCGCGACAAGACGGTTGTTGTAATCCCACGTGAGCGCCATGCCCTCGAAGGAAACGGCGTTGCCGTTGTCGTCGTAGTCGATGGTGCGTCCGTCGCCCGTAGAGGTGAGCGCGTGCGGCCCCGGTGCATCGCCCGCGCGTCGGCCCGTGCGGTTCTTCGTGCCGGCGGTTCCGCCCGACATCATCGCGCCGATAGCGACCACCGACTTCCCCTTCTCAATGTGGTCGATGTGCCCGATCGCGCCCGCGCCGGGCGTCGTCTTCGACGTCATGTTGCCGATGAGGTCCCAGCCGTAGTCGATGGTCCCGATGTTCATCGTGTGCGTGGCGGCGTCCGAAATGCGGAACCGCGTGAGCCGGTAGAGCGAATCGTAGGTGAATAGCTGCGTGTCGGTGGGCGTGGTGCGGTCGGTGCCAATTGACGCGAACGCCCCTTCGCGGCAGTCGTCTATCGAGAGGATGTTCGACATGGCGTCGTACGTGTAGGCGTAATCGACAATGTTCGTGCCCAACGTGCCGCCGGCGCCGGACGTTGTCAGCCGCTTCAGGCGGAGGCGCGGGTCGTAACCGTAGCGCGTAACGACGCCGTTCGCGTAGCGGATCGTGTCCAGCTGGTCGGACTCCGTGTATGTGACGCCGGAGACGAGGTTGGACATCGCGTACACCTTTCCATGCGCGTCGTAGCCGAATATGATGCGGTCGCCGTCCGGGAGCGTCTGCATCCGGACGCGGTCCATCGAATCGTAGGACAGCTGCATGGAATAGTCCAGCAACTGCCCCGTGGTGGGATAGCGGACGCGCTTCACGCGCCGCGTCACGCGGTCACGCGCGTCGTAGGAGAGGAACTCCGCACCCGATGCATCCTGCACACACGCAAGCGTCCCCGCCAGGTTCGAGGCGTCTGGATAGTCGGCGGTGGGCGCGTCATAGCTGTAGGTGGCGTTGCGGGGTGTCTTCGCGCCAATCCAATCCTCGGAGAGGATGCGCCCCGCACCATCGTAGGCGTAGCGGATTTCCTGGCCTTTGTTATCGACCACGGAGATTGGATTCCCGAGACCGTCAAACGTCGTAAGCGTGCGCCCGGCATCCGGGTCGGAGACGAAGAATCGCCGCCCAAGCCCGTCGTGCCGCTGTATCTTGACGTTCCCGTGCGCATCCACGAGCCGCACGACGTTCTTCTGCACGTCGTATTCCGTGGAGACCGTCACGGCAACGTTGCTCTCGCCCTGACGCAGCGTCTCCGTCACCGAAAGCGTCAGGCCGCGCGAATCGGTTTTCGTGATGGTGGGCGTGCCGTATGCGGATGAGCCAACGCGCAAATCCTCTGCGTCGTAGGCGATCGTCTCAAACGGCAGGTGGTATGTGCGCGTCTCCGAGCGCAGTGCGTTTGGTTCATCCGTCTCGGGCGGGTTTACCGTGCGCGTAACGCGCCCCATCGCGTCGTAATACGAATCGAGATGGCTGGCGGAGTCGGGCGGTATCTGGAACGCAAGCGTGGAGGAACGGAACGGCTGGAAAAGCGCGCGCGGATGTCCACGCGACGAGTAACGCTGGATGTCTTTGTAGATCCAGAGTCCGGGCGTCGCGTCCTCTTCGGCGGTGCCGAGGTCACGTCCCGCGCCGTCGCTGAAGGAATACACGTCTAGCGTTCCGTGCTTCAACGCCTCCTCCCGGCGGTGGGTTCCTTTGCGCTGGGCGGGATAGGCGTCCGTCGTGTACACGAGAGTGAGACGTCCGTCGGAGGCGTAGTCGTAGTAGAGCTTTCGGAGCGGATCGGCAAGTCTGTAGTCGAACGTCTGCGTAGGCAACGCGGTGGAATCCCCCGGACGGACAATCGACACGGGACGGTAGAAGCTATCGTAGAAGGCGTAGGACGTATGGCCGTTGTAGTCCGTCGTGCTGAGCGTCACGCCACCGCCGTAGTCGTAGGTGGCTGTCGCGGTGAAGGTGCGCGAAGCGTCCACCACCACGCTCTCGCTTGTCACGTACGTGTGGAACACGCCGTCGTAGCCGAACATGCGCTCATGTCCCGCCGTGCCGGTACGCCATTCGGCATCCGCCGTCGAGACGATGTTGCCGTATTCGTCGTACTTGTTGCGAAGAACTGTGATCCACGTGTTCTTGGGACGGCGCGGATCGCCAATCCTGTCGGTCGCCTCCAGAAGCGCGGACACGTCCTCCGCGCCGTTGATGGCCTTCTCGGTGCGCATCAGAAGTCCGCGCGTCCCGACCTTTCCGTAGCCGAGACCCCAGTAGTCCGCGCCATCGTAGTAGTTCCGCGTGGCGGCTGCGAAATGCCCTTCGGCGTCTGTTACCGTCTCGCGCACGGGGAGGCCGAGAATCCAGGCGTCGAGGTTGAAGGCGTAGTCGGTCGAGGTGAAGGTCTCGTCGCGGTATGAGCTGCCCGTGTCCTCGCCGTAGTCGCGCAGCCAGAGCGTGTTGCCGAACGGATCGACCTCCGTCACGGCGCGCGTCATGGTAGGTGCCCGGCGCGGCATTCGGACATCGTCGAGCGAGAGCCGTCCGTTCGCCTCAAAATTCCACACGCGCTTTTCGTATGGGTAGGCGAGCGACACGCGCCGTCCGTCCTTCGTGCCGTAGGGGATTGAATACGCCGACACCACCTCCCCGGCGGCATTGCGGTAGATGAAGCCTCCATCGGGTCCATGCAGGGTACGGATGCGCCAATCGGTCACGGTCCGCGTGAAGACAACGGCATCAGAGGCCGTCACGCCGCTTGCCTCGCCTTCGTCGTCTTCGTCAACGAGTCCGTCGCCGTCGTTGTCGAGTCCGTCGAAATCCTTCGTGAGCAACGTCGTCTCCTGCCACAGGGGCTTGCCTTTGAGCGGTTCCTCCTCATAGCCGGAAGCCGCGTCCTTTTCATCCACCCTGCCATCGCCGTTGTTGTCCACGCCGTCCGAAACGCCGGTGTGGAAGGCGGTACGCGTGATGACGGAGGGCGAGTGGACCGTTCGCTGTTCGTTCGGCTTCATGTACCTGTCGTCGCCGCGCTCAACCTCCTTGGCGAATGCGAAGCCCCGAAACTCGCGCTCGAAGGTGTCGTAGTAGCCGTCGAAGTAGGCCATCTCGCGAATCGTCGTATCCGCGCCCGGCAGGGTGTCTAGGTCAAGGCCGAGGTTCTTAGTGATCTTCGCCGCCACGGTCGAGGCAAACGGCAGGCGCGTGTTCCACGGCGTTCCGCCGTCGCGGGCCTTGATGTAGAAGTCAGTGGTCGTGGCGTACTCGATGTCCGTGCGGATGCCGAGGCCGTTGTCGATGGCGGTCAGCAGGTTCGGCTTGACGGCGCCGATGAAGTCGTAGTATTCGATCTTCCAGCTGCCCGTCGCGGCATCCCAGTTCTCCCAGATGAAGTCGGTGGAGCCGTTCCCGTTGATGTCCGCCTGGCGCAGCACGGTCTGCCCGGCCACGTATTCCGGCATGCCGCCGATTTCGAAACACGAGGAGAACGACTTGTTGCCGAGGTTGATCCAGAAGTAAAGCTGGTCGTAGCCGACGATCACGACGTCGGAGAGGCCGTCCCCGTTGATGTCGAAGAGGCGGAGATTCTCCTCGGGGAGAGTCCCCAGCCTGACGCTCCGCGCCATCTCCGTGCGATAGCCCCAGAAACCGTTCCCCTTGTTCGGCCAGAACACGACCTCCAGCGAGTCGCCGAAGAGATTCCAGCGCACGAGGTCGAGAAGTCCGTCGCCGTTCATGTCGGCAAGCTCCACGAGCCGGTTCGGGCTGCCGTCCGAACCGCAGAACTGGACATCGTCTGTGTAGGAGATGTCGCCCATCTGCTCCTCGCCGAAGAGATAGATGCCCTTCTCGTGCCATGAGCCGTCGCCGCCGTTGATGTAATAGACGAACCCGGCGGACGTGGTGCGCATGTAGTCCATGCGCCGGTCGCCGTTGAGGTCAAGCGAACGGACGTCGGGGGAATCGAGGTCGAACGGCAGGTGCGGCGTCGCGAAGGACTGCTCCGCGCCCCATGCGGGGTGGCTCTCGTCGTGGCCGACGGGGGCAGTTGTGTTGGCGAACCAGACAAAATGCCCGTATTCAAGCCCCGCCTTCTGCACGAGATCGACACGTCCGTCGCCGTCGATGTCGAGCAACTGCACGCTTGCCTGGTCCAGCGTCACGCCCGTAGGCTGCCACACAAACGGAACAGGCGCCCCGAAGCGGTCATGTCCAAGGTTATATGAAACTTCGTGCTTCCCGGTGAGAGGATCGGTGTAAAGCAAGTCCGGCAAGGCGTCGCAGTTGATGTCGGCAAGCGCGAGATTGGGATTGCCGAGCGACCATACGGGCGTTCCCGTGAGCGTTCCACGGCTGCCCTTCATTGCGTCAAACTGCGTGTATCCGAGGCGAAGCGGCGGCAGATAGGATGCCTCCGCCTCGGCGCGGTTGTCGTATTGCGTCACCTTGCGAAGGAGCGAGAACTTAAGCGGCAATCCATAGGAGAGCGACGGCTCGATGCCGTCATCCACCTCGTATTCCAGTTCATAGCGTCGGACAAGCAAGTCACGGGACAGAACGCGGATTCGCCTGCAGCGGCGTCCCGTCGTCACTTCGAAGCCGGAGAGATAGGAGCTTAAGGCATCGGGGCGCGCCTCGTAGTCGAAGCGGACTACATGGCAGTCGTTTCCGAAGATCGACCAGCGGATCGCCGCGATGTAGATTGCGCCAGGAGAGTCGGCGTAGGTCGCGTAGGTGTAAGTCATCCTGTTGCCATTCACGTCAATCACCTCGTCCACGTACCAGGCGAAGGTCTCGTCGAAAGACGCGCCAGACGGACGGCGCACACGCGATGCGGAGGT
>CAMKJU010000186.1 GCA_946413265.1 uncultured Lentisphaerota bacterium | reverse complement strand
GCTCGCAGGCGATCAGCTACACGACGGGCGTGCCCGCGATGATCGGCGCGAAGTGCTTCCTTGAGGGCAAGTGGACCGAGAAGGGCGTCCACACCTGCGAGGAGTTCGACCCCGACCCGTTCATGGCCGAGCTCAACGTGCAGGGTCTCCCCTGGAAGGAGACCTTCGACCCCGTGATGGTGCCATAACACGGAGGGCGTGGAATTTGGTATACTCTCCTCCGGAGAGGTTTCATGACAGTAGAGGAAATCATAAAGACGCCGGAGTATATCTCCGTTGTGGACGACTACAAGGATGTGTGCTTGTGGTTTTCCCCGGAGTGCTATCATCCGCATACAGGCGTCCAGCTCGAGCAGATTCTCACGTCGATTGAGCGCAATGGGGATCTCAATGCATACAAGCGGGTCGGGAGGATTAGAAAATGGCTGTCACCAAATTTCAAGCCGACGTACTCAAGCGGATTGCCGATTCACGGATAAAGTCTGGCGAAACGTACGTTGCCGGAGGCCTCGCGCTCAACTACCAGTTGAAGGCGCCGCGGCTCTCGCATGACATTGACGTGTTCAACAACAGCACGGAGGCACTTCACGCCGCGTACGGATGCGATAGCAACGCGCTCCGTGAAGCGGGTTTTGAAGTCATCGAAAAAAGAAAAGCCCCGTACTTCGTGGAAGTCTCGGTTGTCGGTCCGCATGGAGAGAAAACCGATATCCAATGGGTGAGCGACAGCGCCTACAGGTTCTTCCCACTTCTGGAAGATGAACTCCTTGGCCTGACGCTCCATCCATTCGACCTTGCCACAAACAAGCTGCTGGCGTTGATGGGACGCGAAGTTCCGCGCGACTGGGTCGATACGATCACATGCCACGAGAGACTTCAACCGTTGCCGTATCTCGCCTGGGCGGCGTGCGGCAAGGATCTGGGCTTTAGTCCGGCGTTTATTCTGGACATGGCGATGCGCGTTCGCTATGTCCAGGAAGAGCTTGACGCGGCAATCGAATCCGAAGAACCCTTGGATGCTGCATGCCTCTGCCGGAAATGGCATGAGATGATCGCGGCAGCCCGAAACACGATTCGGTTGATTCCCGCAGATGAGGCCGGCAAGGCCGTTCTCACGAAAGACGGTGAACTTTTCCGCGGCACTGACGAGGAGTTCCTCGCCGCGCTTTCCGCAGGCGAGATCGTCTTCCACGAAGGCCACCTCGGCGGCGCCTGGCCGCGGATCATCGAGAAATAAGAGCCACATGAGCGAATCAAATGGCCGAAAACGAGAATACTCTGCCGAGCCGGTTTGCCGTGTTCAGTACGAAGGATGGGAAACCATCCGTTGTGGCACGGTTTGAGAATGACGATGTTTGGTTGACGCAAAAGCAACTGGCAGAACTGTTTTCGACGACAAAACAGAATGTAGGGCAACACCTTCAGTCAATTCTGGATAGTGGCGAACTAGATGCGAATACCGTAGTAAAGAAATTCTTTACTATGGATGAAAATGTTCGCCAAGTGGCAAAAAGGCCAGTTATGCACTACAACTTGGATGCAATCATTGCCCTTGGCTACCGCATTGACAGTCCGATTGCCATCCGTTTCCGGCAGTGGGCGACGCAACGGCTTCATGAACTGATCCAGAAGGGTTTTGCGCTGGAGGACGAGCGGTTGAAGCAGGGCGGTAACCGCTACTTCAAGGAACTGTTGCAACGCATCCGCGACATCCGGGCGAGCGAGCGTAACTTCTATCAGCAAGTGACGGATGTCTATGCGACGGCGACCGACTATGACCCCCGTGCGGACATCACGCGGGAATTCTTCGCGACCGTGCAGAACAAGATGCATTATGCCGTTCATGAGCATACGGCGGCAGAAGTGATCTACGAACGGGTCGATAGCGACAAACCGAATGTGGGCATGTTGACGTTCAGGGGCGACTACGTGACGAAAGACGATGTCAGGATTGCGAAGAACTATCTCACCGAGAATGAAATCTCTCGGCTGAACCTGCTGGTCTCCCAGTTTCTCGACTTTGCCGAGTACAAGGCGCTCTCGGAAGAGCCGATGTCGATGAGTGATTGGGTTGCGGCGCTAGACGATCAGCTCAAGCGGCTTCGTGCGAATATCCTCACCGACAAGGGGAAGGTCTCACACGAGGAAGCCATGGCGAAGGCGGAAGCGGAGTTTGAGATTTACCGTGCGCGCGAGATGCGGCAGCTGAAATCGGACTTCGACAAAGCCGTTCAAGGTTATCTCAACATGGGAGGGAAGTGAATACCATGCCTAGATACATCATCGACGAGGTAAAACTGGAGGCGAACCTCCAGGTGCTGACCTCCGTGCGGGAACGCGCGGGGGTGAAGATCCTTCTTGCGCAGAAGGCGTTTTCGTGCTTTGAATTATACCCGCTCGTGGCGAAGTACCTCGACGGCGCGACGGCGAGCGGTCTCTTCGAGGCGCGGCTCGCGCATGAGGAGATGCCCGGGAAGGAGAACCACGTGTTCGCGCCGGCATTCCGCGCCGAGGACATGCCGGAGTTGTTGCGCGTCGTCAATCACATCGTGTTAAACTCGCCGCGGCAGGTGGAGAAGTTCGGTGCGCAGGCGCGTGCGGCGGGCGTGTCGGTGGGGCTGCGGGTGAATCCCGAGGTGTCCGTGGCGACCACGCCCGCGTACGATCCGTGCCGGCCGGGCTCGCGGCTGGGGACGACGCGGGGGGCGTGGGAGAGTTATTGTTCACAAATCTCAATTGCCACAAATGTTCACAAATCACAAATGTCAATTCCCTCGTTGGTGGACGGGCTGCATTTCCACTGTCTGTGCGAGCAGGGGGTGGAGGAGCTGCGCAAGGTGTTGGCGGGGTTCGAGGAAAAGTTCGGCGACCTGCTTCCGCAGATGAAGTGGGTGAACTTCGGCGGCGGACACCACATCACGCGCGCCGACTACGACGTGGACGGACTCGTGGAACTATTGCAGGATTTCAAGTGCCGCTATCCGCACCTTACGGTCTACCTGGAGCCGGGCGAAGCGGTGGCGCTCGACGCGGGCACGCTGGAGGCGACCGTGCTCGAGATCCAGCCGCCGGGCGCGGATGGAATCTCAAATGCCATCCTCGACGTGAGCGCGGCGTGTCACATGCCCGACGTGCTGGAGATGCCGTACACGCCACGGGTGCAAATGGAAAATGTAAAGTGTAAAATGGAAAATGATGTGAGTGGGGGCAGCTATGCCTACCGCTTCGGCGGGCCCACGTGCCTGGCCGGCGACGAGATCGGCACGTACACCTTCCCGCATCCGCTCGCGGAAGGGGACCGGGTGGTGTTTGAGGATATGGCGATCTATTCGATGGTGAAAAACAACACCTTCAACGGCATGCCGTTGCCATCGATCGCCGTGCGGCGCATTGACGGAACGGTGGAGACGCTGAAGGCGTTCGGCTACGCCGACTTCAAGTGTCGGCTTGGGTGAGTCACGGCAGGGCCGCGCCGACGAGTTTCGAGACGAGCTTGCCGTCCGCCTGCCCCTTGACGCGCGCCATCACTTCCTTCATCACGCGGCCCATGTCCTTCTTCGACGTGGCGCCGAGTTCGGCGACGGTCGCCTTGACCACCTCGGCCACTTCGGCCTCGGAGAGCTGCGCGGGCAGGTAGCCCTTGAGAAACTCAAGCTCGGCCTTTTCGCCTGCGGCGAGCTCGGTGCGTCCAGCCGACTCGAACTGCGCGATCGACTCCTCGCGCTGCTTCACGCCCTTGGCGACGACGGCGAGCACCACGTCGTCCGTGATCTCCTTGCCGGCGTTGACGGTGAGGTCCTTGACCTTTGCGATTACGCCGCGGACCGCGTTGACGGTCTGCATGTTATGGGCCTTCATGGCGTCCTTCATGTCGGCCATGAGTTTGTCGTAGAGTACACTTGCCATTTTCTTTTCCTTCCTTCCTTGTCCTGACGCGGAAAGTATAGCACGGTTTCGCCGCCGAGGCAACTGGGATGCCCCACGAATCGAGAAATTATGGTACAATACAAGCCCCATCAAATAAGGAGACCCTATGAAAAAGATTCTAATCGCCGCCGCGTGCGGCTTGGCCGCCGGAGCGTTTGCGCAAACGTCATCCACTCTCATGCTTACCCCCTGGGGCGAGAAAGTGACGCCCGAGAACGCCTGGCGCGGCTATCCGCGTCCGCAGATGGTCCGTTCGAACTGGACCAACCTGAATGGCAAGTGGGACTACGCGATCACCGACATCGGCAAGACGGACGCCCGTCCCGAGAAGTGGGACGGCAAGATCCTCGTGCCATTCGCGCTTGAAGCCCCGCTTTCCGGCTGCAACGGCAAGCTGCTCGCGCCGCATCAGTACCTCTGGTACACGCGCAAGATCAACCTCGACCCGAAGCCGGGCGAGAAGATTCTCCTCCATTTCGGCGCGGTCGACTTCCGCGCGATCGTGTACCTCGGCCACGACGAGGTGGGCTGCACGCCGCACGAGGGCGGACAGCTTCCGTTCACGGTCGACCTCACGCCCTACGCAAAGAAGGGCGAGAACACGCTCACCGTGCTCGTGTGGGACCCGACCGAGGCGCACATCAACAGCCGCGGCAAGCAGTCCTTCAAGACCTACGCCTGCTTCTACACGCGCATGAGCGGCATCTGGCAGACCGTGTGGATGGAGACCGTCCCCGAGAAGCACATCGCCGACTACGACGTCGTGCCCGACATCGACAAGGGCGAAGTGACGCTCACGTTCAAGGTCTGCGGCCTCAAGTACGGAGACAGTGAACTGGGCGAGGTGCGCATTGACGGTACCACTGCCGCGTCGTTCAAGCCTGGCGAGCCCTGCACGATCAAGATGCCGACGGACTTCAAACTGTGGTCGCCGGAAACCCCGAACCTCTACAACTTCACCGCGAAGTTCGGCAAGGACGAGATCAAGGGCTACTTCGGCATGCGCAAGTTCGAGAAGCGCATTGACGCCAAGGGCGTCCTCCGCTTCTTCCTCAACAACAAACCGTACTACGTGATGGGCACGCTCGATCAGGGCTGGTGGCCGGACGGTCTCCTCACGCCGCCTTCGGAGGAGGCGATGGCGTTCGACATCCAGACGCTCAAGGACTGCGGCTTCAACGCGATGCGCAAGCACATCAAGGTTGAACCCCTGCGCTACTACGCGCTCTGCGACAAGATGGGTCTCCTGCTCCTCCAGGACATGCCTAGCACCACGCACAGCGCGCACGACCCGTTCCATTGGGAGGTCACGAAAGGCTACGACCTCTACCGTCGCGAGCTGAAGGGCCTCGTGGACCTTCTTCGCAAGGTTCCGTCGATCGTCATCTGGGTGCCTTACAACGAGGGCTGGAGCCAGCACGATCCGGTTCTCACGCACACGACGCTCGACTTCGTGAAGAAGTACGACCCCACGCGCCTCGTGGACGGCCCGTCCGGCTGGTGCGATTTCGAGGGCGGCTCCACGTTCCAGCGCGACAAGAAGGGCCGCACTACCACGCAGCACCTTCCCGCCGACAAATGCGAGGCGGCCGACATCGTCGACTACCATGCGTACCGCGGTCCCGCGATGCCGGCCGTCAACGCGCGCCGCGTGAGCTTCCTCGGCGAGTTCGGCGGTCTTGGCCACCCCGTCAATGGCCACATCTGGCGCGAGTTCGCGCAGGGCAAGGTGCTGGGCGAGAAGACCGGTAGCTGGGGCTACGGCGGCATTGAGGACACCAAGACCCGCGAAGGGCTGGAAAAGACCTATCTCGGCCTGATCGAGAAGCTCGGCGATTTCGCGGAGCAGGGTCTGGCCGGCTCCATCTACACGCAGACGACGGACGTCGAGATCGAGATCAACGGTCTGCTCACGTACGACCGCAAGGTCCTCAAGTACAATCCCGCCGTATTGAAGGCGGCGCACGACCGCGTTCGTGCCCGCGCCAACGGAAAGTGAGCGACGCTGTCTCCAGACCGGCGTGGTCCGTGCTGCCGGAGGAGTGGAAACCGCTCCTCACGGCGCGCGGGCTGCGCGCGTTCCGCGCGGAACAGATCCTGCACAGCCTCTACCGCGACTGGATCATGGACTGGGACGCCGCGACCACGCTCCCCAAGGACTTCCGCGAGACGCTGAAGACGGAGTTCCCCCTGCGCGTCCCCGAGGTGCTCGCGCAGGACCGCGCCGAGGATGGAACCACCAAATTGCTGCTGGGACTCTCCGACGGCAACTCGGTGGAGACCGTGGTGATTCCCGCGAAGGGGCGCTTCACGCAATGCGTCTCCACGCAGGTGGGGTGCGCGATGGGGTGCGCGTTCTGCGCGAGCGGCAGCAAGGGGCTCGTGCGGTCGCTGGAGGCGGACGAAATCGTGGCGCAGGTGATGACGGCGCAGCACCTCTTCGCCTCGCCGGAGAACAAGCGGCAAGGCTCCGGCCTCTGCCTCACGAACCTCGTGGTGATGGGCATGGGCGAGCCGTTCGCGAACTACGACGCGACGTTGCGCGCGCTGAAGCTCCTCAACGCGGGGAAGGGTCCGAACCTCGGCGCGCGCCACATCACGCTCTCCACGTGCGGCATCGTGCCGGGATTCGCGAAGCTCGCGGCGGAGGGCTACCAGTTCGAGCTCTCCGTGTCGCTCCACGCGCCGAACGACGAACTCCGCTCGCAGCTGATGCCCGTCAACAAGCGGTGGCCGATCGACGAGCTGCTCGCCGCCTGCGCGGCGTACACGCGCGAGACGGGTCGGGTGATCACCTTTGAGTATACGCTCGTGAGGGGCTTGAACGACTCGCGCGCGTGCGCGGAGGAGCTCGTGCGGCGTCTGCGGCGCCTGCCCTCGTGCAAGGTCAACCTCATCCCGCTCTCGCCCGTGGACCACCGTCCCGACCTCGAAACTCCGGACGAAACAACGCAGCTCGCGTTCCTCGACGTGCTCATGAAAGGCCACATTCAGACCATGTTGCGCCGTAGCAGGGGCAAGGATGTGGCTGCAGCGTGTGGCCAGCTGCGTCTGCATGTTGAAAAAATGTAGTTTTTCGGGCCGTTTTTGCACTCCCAAAACTTTTTTCACTTTTTTTAAAAAACCCCCTTGCGCGGTGCCGCGGGATTTGATACAC
>CAMKJU010000185.1 GCA_946413265.1 uncultured Lentisphaerota bacterium | reverse complement strand
GCGCAACTATCCCTACACCAAGACCCTGATCGCCGCCGTGAGGGAATCGCCGACCGCAGATTTTCCGCGAAGCGGCTGTCCCGGATTTATTTCATGATATCGTAAACTCGGACGAAATCGACGAGGAATTCGTCGCCAATCGCATCTTCCAGTTCCTTCACGCCCTTGCCGGTCATGTTGTTCTTGCGGAACCATTTCGCCTCGGTCGTGACAAGGATGAACTCTTCCGTCTCCGAGACGGCCTCGCCTTTGCCGCGCCCGACCTTCGGGCCGTGCTGCTTGCCGTCGATGAAGATCGTGTAGCCGTCCGGTTCCCAGAGAAGTCCGAAAACGTGGAACTCCGTCTTGTCGAGCGCGAGAATCGCGGCCATGTCATCCCTCACGCGCGGAGACTTGAAGCTGCGGTGTTCCGCACCGTAGCCGCCGAAGTGGAAACAGTGCGGAATCACCGTCCCCGGCTGGACGGATTCCATGATGTCGTGTTCGATTCCGGCCCTGCGAGGGTCGAGCGAGCATCCCTGCATCGGGGCCTGCATCCAGAACGCCGTCCACCATCCCGGCTTCTGCTGCAGGCGGCAGCGGCATTCGTAGTAGCCGTAGCGGTGCATGAACTTCGGCCTGCCGCGCTTCGGGAGCGGCCAGAAGCCCTTGGGTTTCTTCGCCGGCGGCACGTCCCACACAAGTTCGCCCGTCTGCAGCTGCGGCGATACGAACTGCCCGTCCGGACGCTTGACGATCTTCAAATGCAAAAGCCCGTCCTTCACTTCGTGCGCCTTGTCCTCCGGCTTCGCGAACCAGTGCGCGGGACGCCCCCAGAAGTTGGTGCGCCAGCCCCATTTCGAGTCGTCCAGACGATCGCCGTCGAACTCGTCGTTCCAGACCAGCTTGAACTGGCGTCCCTTCGGGAGAAGCGACGCCTCGCGCCCTTCGACCGTCGCGACGTTCTCGCAGACGACGGGCGAGCCATCCAAATTATGCGTCTTTACGCGCTTCGCCGCTTCGCCGTCCAAAGCGCTGAACTGCTTCTTGTCCGCAGTCGCGGCGAATGCCGCACACGCCGCGACTGCGGCGAAGGTAATCAGTTTGCTCATGTTCATTGTCTGTTATGTGTTTTATTCTGTTCGACCGAACGACAGGGCAAAGAGGCGCGCTGCTTCCGGCACTGCTCCCTGAAGCCGACCGGCTCGCCCGCCGCAGCGTCGAACGCGACAGCCGACACAAGCGCGGCCACAGCAATGATCATCAAATCGGAAACTCTCGGTAAATATGTTTTCATCGGTAAATATGTTTGCATGCGGACATTATATCCCATTTCAGGCGAAAATGCAAAGCCGCTACCAGGTACACTTGCCGCCGACGGCCATGGGGTGTTTCTTGCCGAGGCCGCCCGTAACGCTGAAATCCTTGAACGTGATGCCGCGGACGGATTCCATGCGCAACGGGACGCTGTCGCGCAATGTTCCCGTCACGTTCTCGAAGGTTACGTTGCAGACCGGGGAATCGCCCGTGCCAAGAAGGCGTATCGCATCATGCGCCTTGATCGAGATGTTCCTGAAGACGGTGTTCCCGAGCGACCCAAGCATCACGCCGGGATCGGCCTGATACAGAATCGGGTAATGGCGGACGGCGATGTCGCAGTCTTCGAACAAGATGTCCTCCATCCCGAAGCCGCCGCTTTCGCCCGGGTGCATCCACCGCGCGGGGTGGTTGCAGAATATGCCGTTCGCGCCGCGCATGACAAGCCTGCGGAACACGCCCCGGCGGATCGTGCCGTCCGTCGGACATCCCAGACGCACGCATTGGCAGGTGCTGTCGAGCCGGCAATCCTCCACCGTCATGTCCTCGCAGAGCGACTTGCCTCCGGGCCCGCGTATCGCCCGCATGACGATGCAGTCGTCGCCTGTCTTGAGATCGCAATCACGTATATGCACGCGGCGGCATCCATCTATGTGCAGACCGTCGTTGTTGGGCATGCGCTGGTCTCCGAACACCTTCACGCGCTCGATTTCCACGTCCTCGCAGTTCCTGATCCAACACGTCCATCCGGGGCTGTCCTTGAAGGTCACGCCCTCGAAGCGCACGTTACGGCAGCCGACGAACTGCACCATGCGCGGGCGAGGATGCGGCGGCTTGACGAACTGTCCGGCCCCGTTGTTGCTCTTGACGTCGTAGAAGCACAGACCGCGCCCGTCGATCACGCCGCCGCCCCTGATCGTCACGTTCGTCGCGAAAAGACACGAAATGAACACCTTCTTCGACCTCTCCGGCGTGACGTCTATGCGAGGGTCGTCGATGTCGTCGTAGTCGTCCGGATTTTCGCCCCCGACGATCACCGTGCCCTCCGGGATCTCAAGCGTGACGCCGCTCTTCAGATGAATCGTGCCCGAATGGTAGGTCTTCCCGCGCTCCAGCGAAACGACTCCTCCGCCGACTGCTGCGGCGGCGTCAACTGCCGACTGGATGGCCTCTCCCGTCAACGTCTCTCCGTCATTTCCGGCAACCCCGTCAATGCCCCCGTAAATCGGCAAGACGGCGAAAAGTGATACTGCGGACAAGCCGCAGACAGTCAAAAACGTCGTTCTCATCTTACATCTCCTTTCAACAATCCCACAACATCGCAACGTGCCGCGCCCACGAGCAAGCCGGCGGCAACGCCTGTTACAGCCAATGCAATGACGCCTTTCATACTTTGCGTTTTGCGTCTCATGTTTTTTCCACTTCTCCTGTTCCGTTGCAGCCGAATTATGCCCTTGCTCCATATGGCTTGCATTACGCAGCGAAAACCAGGGGGGAGACGCCATCCAGCGTCACCGCGACATTGCTACTTGACGATGATCATGAAGCCTTTCGGCTTGACCGAAAGAACGATGTTGCCGTCCACGACGTTTGCACCCTGCGCCCACTCCGGCTTATCGACGAGATTCACGGTCTTGCCCGAGAAATCCATCCCGCTTGTGAGCGCGTAGGTTCCGCCCTTCGGCCTAAAATCGCCAGTGGACGACACTTTCACGTTCACGCTGCCGCTGGACACCGTCACCGCCGCACCATTCAGCACCGGCGCAGTGTCCTTCTCGGTGAAATTGAACGCCAACATAGCGCCGCTTGCGAGCGTCAACGCTCCGCCAAGCGAAATCTCGCCCGACTCGGCGACTTTGAGCGTCGAAGTCCCATTCATCGTCACGGCCCCGTTTCCGGGTCTGCACCCGGCATTGCAGACGACCGTCACGGAGTCGTTGGCCGTCACGCCGCCCGACACCGTGTGTGCATTGGCAAAGACCACCTCGCCGGGGCCATAAAGGCGCATCGCGCCGCCGCCCGTGATCATGCCGTTGAGCGTGACGGTATGCTTTGTCGCCGCGTCCAGTTCGGGGTCGCCTATCGCATAGTGGGCGGTGTCGATCGCCACTGCCGTGACCATAGTGTTGTCCCCGTAGATTTCAAACGCCGTAACGTCTCTGCCGTTGGGATTCTCTGCAAGCGCCCAGTCCTCGTAGGACTGCAGCATTGCGCCGGGCTTGTTGCCGGAAAGCTTCTTCATGAGGCGGACGCTGTAGTGCCCGGTAGTCTTTTCCGCAGTGAAGTCGAGCCCGCCCGAACCGATGACCCAGAAACCCTCTCCGTTTGCGTCGCCTGCCACTATACTGCCACTGCTTATGCCGCCGCAATTGAGGAAGAAGCGCGGCCATTTCCAATTTCCGCCCGGTATCTTCGTCACACCGTACACGAGGCGCTTCGCGATGATCGTCCCGCCTATTTCGTCCTTGTCTGCGTAGGAGTGCATGAGCGTGGCGTCGCCTGTCACACGAAGCTCCTCCGTCTTGACCACCCCGTTCCCGTTGTCCCAGACTTGCGAATACCAGCCGCCGTTCACGCCTCTCTTGCACCCGTAGTACAAAAGCCGCTCGACTACGGAGGTCGCCCCGGCGCTCATGCCGATCCGGTCGAGCGTCGCATACTTCGCTCTGAATGTCGTGCCGGACAGCAGCCATGTCATGGAACCGGTCATTGACGCATTTGCGAACTCCTGTAAGTCTTCGGTCGTCGTTTCGATATTGCCGCTCCATACATCCTGCGAAGAGCTTCCCGTAATGGGCAACTTGTCCATCACGATTCCACCAGGAAACGCCGGCCTTGTCGCTGAAGTCCGTGCAATGTTCGGCGTGATGCCGCTCTTACACACGACTTTGCACTGGAACTCATGGTTGACCGAGGCACTGTTGGCAATCGTCTGGACTTCCGTGAATTTATAGCCGGCGGGGCTCTGGATCGTCGCCTTGTACGCGCCGGAGAATGAAATCTTGGTTACGGCGATATCGCCAATGTCGTTGACGATGGTGACGGCGGCGGAAAGCGGAAACTTTATTTCCTCGTTTGTTTCGGAGGTCGAAGGGATGCCGTTGGCGTCCCAGTTGGCGGTCTTCGAGAAGAGCGTGGGGGTTTCCGCGTCGCCGCCGGTCCACGTGTAAACAGTCGCCGAGGACGGCAAAGCGGCCAACACCGCGCAAATGGCGGCTAAGCTACGCCTCCCCCTGATTTTGCTCGTTTTCAGCAGTTTGCTCATTTGCTCTTTCCTTGTTTGTTTTGTTGTTTCCGTTATCGCGAAAATCCTCCTCATGCCATTGCGGGTGCGACGGAACGCGGCGCTCCCGATTTTCAACTTGAACGACATGCAATGCTCCTTTCTTTGGTTACAAGCCACTGTTCCGAGAAAGCCCTTCTCGCCCAGAACAATGCCAGTAATTTAGCATTTTTTTGTTTGCCGTCAAGTGGCTATGGTCAATGGAGTGTGCGGGAATGTGCCCCGGAACGCCCTTTGGCCGCATGGTGCTAGACCGAGATGAATTCGGCGCCGAAGGCCGTCGTCTTTCCATCGTCGGACGGCGCGCCGGAACGGCAGTCGGAGAGTATCCTCCGCCATGCGGCGGCGGCGGCGGAAAGCTTGTTGACGGCGTCGAGAACGGAGTCCACGTCAAGCCGCTCCATCCAGTTGTACTTGTGGATGTGCAGCCTGCCGTCGGCGGGGTTGACGGCAAGCGTGGCGCCGCCCGTGCCCTGGTAGAGGAAGTTCGCCTCCATCGCGGACGAGAGGATCGACTCCTTCGCGTCCGCGGGGATCTCGCCGACCTCGGCGCGGAGGAGCAGAAGCTCCCCCGCGTCCTGGAGCACGACGGTCTCGCCGTCCACCTCCACTGCGACCGCCCCGCCCGCGTCCTCGAACGCAATGCCGAGCCTCTCGCCCAGATTCTCAATCAGTCCTTCAAAAGTCATCTGCCGCTCTCTCCACTTTACACTTTACATTTTACACTTTACACTCCGATGTCCACCTTGTAGTCCTTGTCGCCGCCCATCTCCTGGGCGTCCTCGATGATCTTGTTGATGATGTTCGCCGGGGAGAACGACTGGAAGAACGAGAGACCGAGTTCGTTGGTTGCAATGGAACGGGCGTCCATGGCGATCTTGCCCTGATCGACCTCGCTCATCCCGCCCGAAAGGGCGTCGTAGTTGTCGAAGAGGATGTCGGTGATGGCGGAGGCGAAGGTCTTGGGAGGCTCATTGAGCTTGTTGACGTAGTTCGGCAGTTCATCGCCGAAGTTCATCATGGTCTGGAGGATGTTCGCCTCGCCATCGGCAAGCCCTCCCACGACCGCCTTTATCGCCTCGGCCTTCTTCTCGGGCGTGTCGGCCTTGGGCCAGTCTTCGCGGAACTTCGCGACCGCGCCGTCGAGGCGGCCGGCGAGAGCGGCCTCGTTGAACACGTTGTGCGCGCGGTCGGCGTGGGCGTTGAGCGTCGCGGCGAACTTTTCGACCTCGGCGTGAGGGTCCGGAGCGTTCGTGATGCGGTTCAGGACCTTCGTGTAGTATTCGCCGCCGGGCTTGAACGTCGCGTTGTTCAGCTTGTTCCGTCCGCCGTATGCTTCCGACCTGAGCGTCTGGAGGTATGCCGGGATCTGCTTGTCCCTCCTGAACGATTCAGTGTCCTTGACCATCTTCTGCCCGTTCACGGACGCGTACTCGTTGAAAATCTGCCCCACGAGGTCGAGGTCGTCCACCTGCGCCGGCGGCCGCACGAGCGTCGTCGTCGCGTCCAGCATGGCCTTGTACTGGTTCATGATGGTGTTGATCTCCGCGAGCGTGTTCGACAGGCGCACGAGCGACTGGATGAAGCAGTTGATCTGGGAGGGAAGCTCGAGGCCGAGTTTCTGCAGTTCCACCACCGCCGCCTGAAGGCGGTACACGATGTTGAACGCGAAGCTGCCCTTCGACTTGTCCAGCACGGAATCGAGGATCGCCTCGGCCTTCGCGCGGTTCGCGTTGAGCGCGGCCTTGCCTTCGGCGGAGAGGAGCTTTTCGAGTCCGGCCAGGACGAAGGTCTTGTCCCGGAACGCCGCGCCCATGATCACGCGCATCAGTTCATGGCGCTCGTTCACGCCGTCGGGGCGTTCCGCCTCGAGCTTGAAGAGGTTGCCGAAGTCGATGAAGGTGATGTCGTGTGCGGCGACCATGAGGTTGCCGGAATGCGTGTCGCCGTGGAACTTGCCGGAGCCGACGATCGCCTCGTGGAACCACGCCTTCGTCGCCTGGAGGATGAGCCCCGACGTCTTCTGGAGGTTGTCGTAGTTGTTGGCGAGCCAGTTCTGCAGGCAGACGGGGGCGCTGGCGGGGATGTTCTGCAGGAACACGGGCACCTTCTTCGGCTTGTTCGTCTCGGGATCGACCGGGCCGTCGACCCACTTGATGCGGTTCGTCTCCGGGTCGCGCTCGAAGACGGCGGAGGCGGCGGTGCGCACCTTCTCGATCTGATCCTTGAAGTAGGAGTCGACCGTGTATCCGACCGCCACCGTCGCGACGAGGACGTTCTTCTGCGGCGGCACGAGGTCGGAGAGCTTCATGCTCGTGACCTCGGGCGCAACGGCCTGCAGACCGGCGTTCTTGCCGCCCTGGATGTCGTAGAGCTCGACGCCCGTCTTGATGTTCTCGGCCTCGGTGCGGAAGTCGAACTCGGTCTTGTACTGGGCGAGCTGCCCTTTCCACGTCCTGGCCATGCCGGGACCGATCGCCTCGGCGGCGGCGGTGAAGATCTTCGACTCGGCATCCACGCGGCGCTCCGCGTCGTGGCGCATGATCTTC
>CAMKJU010000184.1 GCA_946413265.1 uncultured Lentisphaerota bacterium | reverse complement strand
GGTCCAGCGGGACCGCGTCCTGCTTGGTGCTGGACCCGAAGACAGCCCCGCTCCCCAGGTAATCCGCCCCGGCTTCTTCCGCGGCCAGGGCCTGCCCGACCGTCTTGGCGGTCACGCCGATGATCTTGTCAGGTCCCAGATATTCCCGGACCTTTCCGGCCACCATATCGGTCTGCCCCACGTGCACGCCGTCCGCCTCCGCCTCCGCAGCGAGCGCGGGGTCGTCGTTCACGATGAAAAGCGTGTCCGTGCCGCGCGTCACGCGGCGCATCTCGCGCGCCTCGCGCAGAACGTCCTCGCGCGTGGCATGCTTCATCCGCAGCTGGACAATCCGCACGCCCGCGCGCACCGCCGCCTCCGCGCAGCGCGCATAACCGACCACCGGATTGGTGATCACAAGATAGAAACCAAAATCCTTCATGGGCGATTAGATTACCAAACATCCCCCACGGGGTCAAACGGAAATGGTATAATTATAGCAATGCAAGCCCCCTTCCAGAAGAAGCGCACCTGGACAATCGGCCTCGCCGTTTCCGGCGGAGCCGACTCCACTGCCCTTCTCGTCGCTCTCGCCGACCTCCGCGAGACAATTGGGTTTAAGGCCGTCGTACTGCACGTCGACCACGGTCTGCGTCCCGACTCGCACGACGACGCGCGCTTCGTGGAGGTGCTCGCCGCGCGCTTCGGAATCCCCTGCCGCACGCTCCGCGCGCGTATCCGGCGGCGTCCACGCGAGTCGCTCGAGATGGCTGCGCGCCGTACGCGCCTCGCGTTCTTCGCACGCATGACGCGCGAGTTGGGCCTCGACGCCATCGCCACCGGACACCACGCCGACGACGTGGCCGAGACGTTCATCATGCGCATGGCGCGCGGTGCGGGCCCGGAGGGCCTCGCCGGACTCAAACCCGTCTCGCACGTGGACGGCATCACGTTCATCCGTCCCCTTCTTGGCCTCCGCGACACCGACCTGCGCGCCTATCTCCGCCGTCGCGGCCTCACGTGGCGCGAGGATTCCACGAACGCCGACACCTCCATCCTGCGCAACAAGGTCCGCCACGTGATCCTCCCCTTCCTGCGCGAGCACCTCGACCCGCACATCACCGAACACCTTTGCAAAAGCGTCGCCATCCTCCGCGGCGACCTTTCCCTGGGCCCTGTGGTAGGGCCCGCTCGCCGAGCGGGCCGATCTGGCGGCCGCCTCGGCGAGGCGGCCCTACCAGCGTACGCGCCTGTGGTAGGGCCCGCTCGCCGAGCGGGCCGCTACCACCTCACCATCGCCCCCGCCACTGGCTACACGCCGCGCGCCGAAGCCGTTGGCGCGCTCCCAGCCGCCTGCGAAATGAGCCGCGCCGCGCTCGCGGGGCGCACGCTTGAGTTGCGCCGCTGGCGCGCGGGCGACCGCATTGCACCCACGGGCCTCCACGGACACAGCCGCAAATTGCAGGACGTTTTTGTGACGGCGAAGGTACCACCCGTCCTGCGCGCGGACCTCCCGCTCATCTGTGACGCCGCGACGGGCGAAGTGCTGTGG
Organism: uncultured Lentisphaerota bacterium; assembly: GCA_946413265.1. GTDB lineage: Bacteria > Verrucomicrobiota > Kiritimatiellia > RFP12 > UBA1067 > RUG572. Next base: position 5,715 of record CAMKJU010000184.1, on the reverse strand, counting down.
GTGCCCGGCTACCGCATCGCGCAGTCAGTCGCCGTCGAATCGCCCTCCGCCCCCAGCTGGCTTTTCACGCTAACCTCTTAACGCCCGGTCTGCTTGATGATCATTCTCACGTTGAGGCGCTTTTTGCCGCGTGCCTCGAAACGGCGGTAGTGTCCGTTGCGGTTCGCATAGACGAGGCCCGTATCGACGAATTCGCCGGACGTAGTGTAGCGGCACGTCCTCGCGCAGAAATGAACATAAGGATAGCTTTGCTTGCTTTCGCTACTGGGAGATTAGGAGATTAGGAGATTCTGAGGAGATTATAAAAATCCTCCAAGTCTCTTAAACTCCAAAACTCCAAGCAGCGAAAGCAAATAAGAGAATCCATAAGTAAAGTTACAAACAAAAGATTGTAAGGATGTTAGCGGAGTGATAGAGAAACTGGTCCTAGGAGACCCGAGTCGCGCAGCGGCCACTTCGAGGCGTCGAACGGACGGTAGTCGCGTCCGACGATGTTGATGTCGCTGAATATCTTCCATTGCACCTTGCGCTTGTCGAGATCGCGTATGCGGTTCGCGCCCACGTTCGTGACTTCGACCTCCAGCACGTTCTCGCCCACTTTGAGCATACCCGCCGGGATCTCCACGCGATACGGCGGCATGATGCGTACACCCGCGCACACACCGTTCACGCTCACGCGCGCCGATTCGCACACACGCCCGAGGTCTAGCGTCGCGCCCTTCCGCGCGCCGTCGACATCCAGCATGAATGTCGTCCGGTAACAGACCGTCCCGCAGAACGGATTTTCCGTGCCATCGTCGTTGCGCGACCATGACGTGAGCGTCTGCATCGTGCGCGGCCAGCCCTTCTCCAAGTCAGGTCCACCGCAGACAGGCGTGAGCGTCCACGGGCCATTGAGAGTGATTGTGGAGGAGGCAATGCGTGCTCTTTCGGCCGCGACGGAGCGCGGCCCTCCCGAAGGCGTACACCAAACCCACACGCTTTCGCCCTTCTCGAGCGCCAGCTCCACCGCGCCGTCCTTCACGGTGATCGGCTTGATCGCCCCGCTCATCGGGTCGAGCAGCCACGCGCCAACCGTCTTCGCCGTGGGACGGAATACGCCCTGCGTTGTCTTGTCGGACATGTTGACCACGTAGTAGAGCGTATAGTCGCCGCGACGGAAGCGCGTGTAGGCAAGCCCCGCCTTTGCGTTGAACGGCTCGCGCCTCACGGCGTTCTTCATATCCGCCCCCGGAATATCTGCAAGCGCCTTTGCGAGCGCGGCGCGTCCCGCCTCCACGTCCTTCAGACCCGGCACGTCTGCGGGACGCCGTCCGTCAAATACGATTTTGTATCCCTTCTTCGCGAGCGCCGCGAGGCTCCGCGCCGTCTCCACCGGCATCGTCTCGCAGTCCGGGATGACGATGGCATTCCACTTCCGCTTCGGCTGCTGCGCAAGCGCAATGAGCTGGCGGTCGGAAATGAAGTCGAATGCCGCGCCCTCCGCGTAGAGGCGCCGCGCCGTCTTGCCGACAGCGGTCTTCGCGAACCAGTCATTGCCGGAGACGCCCAGACCGAAAGACAGTTCGCGCTGGTTGCGCCAGTAGTCGTGGAGCGTCCAGTAGATGAGCGCGTCCTCGTCTGGCTCCGAAGTTTGCGCAAGCGACTGCACGCGCGTGATCCAGGCGTTGAGGATCGGCGCGTCGCGCCAGATCGGGTTGCGCGGGTTCATTTCGAGCGATGCGTAGAAGCACCAGCCCGGCCACGCGGCATCGGCGGGCGAATAGCAGCACCCGTGGTAGTACATGTGGTTGACGCCAGAGAGGAAGAGCAAGTCGAGGAACCCCTTCACCTCCTCGAGCGAGGCGTTGAAATGCTCGTTGATCCACGTGCAGCTTTCGCTGGCAACGAGGCGCGTGCCCTTCACATGGGCCGCCGACGAGGCAAACTTCGAGACGAGGATGTCGCGGTCCTTGTTGAACATCTCGGTCTCCGGGATGTCGGAGAGGGCGTAGAAATCAAGCCAGTTGGAGGGCGAGCCGTGCGCCTCATTGCGGGTGATGATGCCGCGCTTGCGGCACCAGTCCGACCAGATCGTAAACGTGTCGAGGATGAGGTCGGAAAGCGTTTCGCGGTAGTCGTGGCGGATGCGGAGCTGCTCGTCCTTCGTACCGCTCGCGCCCGCGAATGCGGACAGGTGGTCGCGCAGGTCATAGCCGCGCTTCGCCTTGAACGCCTCGAACAGGGCGGGCGTCCACGATGCGCCGTAGTACTCGTAGGAGTCGTGGTAGAACGCGCGCGGGGCGACGGCACCGGGGCGGTCAAGCGCGGCGGCGAACGGCTTCAGGTGCTCGCGCATGGCGTCGGGCGAGAACGGGTCGATCATCAGCCCCTTGCCAGATTCAGGTGGGCGTTTCACCTTAAAACCGGTCGGCACGGAGTAGAGGGCCATGCGCTTGCCTTTTTCATTCTTCCCTTCCCACAGAAGACGCGACCCGGCCTTCTTGGGCTTTTCGTCGTTCCACATGCGCGCAAGATGCCAGCCGCCGTGTTCCTTTGAGACCCACGGTCCGCCGAAGCACCAGCCGCATCCCATGGAGAGATCGACGCCGAGCCCCCGCGCCCGCGCCGTTTCCTCAGCTGTATTGAAAAGGCGCGTCCACTCCTCCGAAAGGAACGCGACCTTCGGATGCTTCTCTTCCTTGGCCTCGTAAATCGGAATCACATGGTAGCCGCCCATGCCGGCCTCCGCGAACTCCTTCGCCTGGAGCTCGAGGCCAGCCCTGTCGGCGGCGCATCCCATCCACCAGTTGTACGCCCACGGGCGCATCTCCTTCGCGACGGTGGGCCATGCGGGTTCTGCGGCGGGACACGGAAGCACCGTCATCGTGGAGAGACGGCGACCAGCCGGGGCGTAACTCCAGATGATTTTCTTGTCACGCGTAACCTCAAATGCGGTTGTGCGGCTGCCGTCCTCCACGCCGTTCGCATACGTACCCACCACAAGGTTGCCGTTCGCGCGCTCGTAGATTCCGCAGAGGTTGGCTAGCTTCAGCTCTGGAGCTTCATCACACGAGAAACGCCATGCGACCTTATGGTCGGGCGTGTACTCCGTAATCGCGCCGAGGTGTGATACGAGCGTGTTGCCGTTAGCGCGGCGGAACGCCTCGAACGCGAGCGTCGGCGTAGGTTGTTCCCACAGGAGCGTACCCTTGGCATCGTATTCCCGCACGACGTTTGCGCCGGAACAGCACACGAGGTACGTGCCGGCATCCGTCTTCTGTACCATGCGGTAGTGGTGGTGCGCACCCGGCATCTTGCCGTCGATTCCCCGAGGATCACCCTTGAAGCGCGTCACGACCTCCTTGCTGCCGAGTTTCATCTCCGTGATGTTGTCCGTGGCGTTCTCGGATACGACAATCGTGCCCTCGTCCGTAATCCAGAACCCGTACGTCCCGTTGCTCTTCGCGGGGCTGTAGAAAAGTTCTGTCTTCTTGGACGGGATGTCAGTGACCCACAAGTTACCGTTGGACCAGTACACCTTGTCGCCGCGCTTGACGGCGCGGTGTATGTTCCCGCAGCGGTCTTTTCGCCACTCGACCTTTCCATCCGGCGAGAGCAGCCACACGCTTCCGCCTCCGCACGCTATCAGGGTCTCCGGCGGACGCCCCTTCAGGCGCGACCCGCCGATGTCAAATCCGCAACAGGCGGATGCCGCCAGTGCTCCGACGGCCAGCATTATTGTTTTCGTCATTTCTTTCATTATTATTTCTCCGTTTAAAAACTGCAACTACCATATCCAGAGCATCCAGCCACTCTTGGCGGGCATGGAAATCGTCTCGCCTGCGGCGAACGTGCGACCTTCCTGAAAGCCCTGGATCGGCCGCGCCTCGATCTTCGCCTTGGACGGGTCGAGTCCAAGTCTCTTCCAATCGATGGAAAGCCTCACGCTACGAGGCTCCTTCGCGAAGTTGCCGAGTGCGATGAGCGTACGACCGTCGCGGACGAATGCCGTGGCTTTCACGTCCGGCGAGTCGGCTGTCACCGCCGGATGTTCGTCCCAGTAGCCGATCATCCGCGCGTTCTCGATCTCGAAGTCCGCCCACGCCTTCCAGATCGCGCCGGGATTGCCTGCCGAGAAGTCCATGTAGCAGCGGCGCGTCGTGCCATAGACCGCACCGAGCCACCGGTTGCCTCCGCCCTGCAGCATCTCGCTCATCTGTCCGAACGGGATCCCCGAGAACGTGACGAACCACGTGTCGGGAGACATCTCGTCGTACCTAAACGACTCACCGAACCAGAGGCGGTCCACGTACGGGAAGAACTCCGTATACTGGTTCATCGGCCCCTTGGAGTAGCCGGTGTTGGAGTGGAGGTCCACCACCGCGCCGGGACGGTACTTCTCGATGATGCGGCGCATGCGCTTCATTACCGTGCGGTCGAAACACACGTCGTCCATGTAGATACCGTCGATCTCGTAGTTCTCGAACATCCAGCGCAAACCTTCGAGGTAGTAGTTGATCCATCGCGAGCGCGGACTCGTCACGAACGCCGCGTCCACGTAGCTTCCATTCCACATCCTTACGTACCAAGCTGGACGATATCCTTCCCCCATGTGTTCCCACAACCACGGCGCGCCGTGCGCGTTTCCGGGCGCAATCACCTCTCCGCCAAGGCTCCTCAGCGCCTGAAGCTCGGCCGTATGGTTCGTCAGCTCCCGGATCGTGTAGTAGAGCTTCACCTTGCGCCCCTTCGCATGCTGGGCGGCGATGTATTCCTTCAACTCCTTCTGCACGATGAACGGATAGTTGATCACGGGATTCAACAACTGCGCGTGATGGATGTTCACGATGTTCGCGCCGGTTGTCGCAGCCACCTCGTCGAAGCGCGCTGGGTCGGCATGGAAGTACCGCTGCGAGAACTGTTTCTTCATATCGAGAGGCTTCACCGGCGTGATATTGAGGTCGAACTCCCACCGACGAGGCGTGGCGGAGAGCGCGGTCTCGCCAGTGCGCGCAACGACCGTCATGCCGTCCGTGCCGCCGAACTCAAGGCGTCCCTTCCCGTCGTTCGCCCACGCCTGCGGAGGCTTGTAGCTGTACGACCTGTCCGCAATCAGCGGACCGTGGTACGCGCCACCGCGGAACTCCACGTGCAACCCCGCCTCCGCGCCGCCCGTCCAGTAGCTGTCGTAACAGCCCTTCTGCCAATCCCACACATACGTCTGCGGCCTCTTCCCGCCGTCACGCCCCATATAGGCCGCGCCCATCAGGTACTCCGAGGCATAAGGCGTGTACTCCGTCACGAGCCGCACGTCCTTCACCTTCACGTCCCCTTCCGCCGCCACCTCCACGACATATCGCACAAACCCGTCAAACTCCATCCGCCCCTTCACGTCAATCCTCAACTTGCTGTTGTACGCTTGCTGTCTTCCCCGCCCCGCGTCTGTCACTACCTTGCTGTTGTACGCTTGCTGTCTTCCTTTCACCCTCCACGCGACATGCCCCTTCGCCTCCCACCTCTCCGTCTCGCGTTCCACAAACGCCCCCGCACCAACATCAAACTCCCCCTTCTCCGTCACGACCACAAACCGCATCGGCCTCTTCAGCACATCGCGTCCATTGACCTTGATCGAGGCCGGAAGTCCGCTTTCCGTCAGCATCAATGTCTTTTCCGACGCGCCCACCGCGCGCGCCTCGCGATTGTACGTCATCGCCTTGTACGGCTGCGTGGGCG
>CAMKJU010000183.1 GCA_946413265.1 uncultured Lentisphaerota bacterium | reverse complement strand
CCACGATAACGGTGAACCTCGAAGGGCGCACTGACCTGAAGACAATCGCAAAGTCGGAAAGCCCGTATATCGTCACGTGGTCGACGAAGCCTGCGGACACGACAACGTTCGTCCTCGACGAGTCGACGAGACAGCACTTCAAGTGCGAGGTCACGGATGCCGGCCTCCGCATCAAGAAGATCAATGGCCTCGTCATCATCGTCCAGTAGGTGGCGCGACCGATTCTCGTCCATTGACGAGTTGGCGCATATAGCCCCAAAGAAATGCCGACCTTATAGGGTTGCAACAAAATGACAAAACCGACTATTTGAGATGTTAACAAAATGACAAAATCGACCGTTTGGCACGATTTTTGTCCCATTGCGCGGAGCAGCTCTGTATGATATACTAGCGCCGCATTGAATGTAATCCCAAAGATGCTGGAGGAAATAAGATGAGGAAAAAGATCATTGCATGTGCGGTGATGGCGGCTGTTGTCGCCTCGGCCGCCGCGGAGCCGGTGCGCCGGATTGTGCTTTCCGACGAGTCGCGCGGGCGCATCCACTACTACGATTCGTCCGATCCATCCAAGTGCTTCTTCGTGAAAGCGGAGAAGACCACGTGGGACATGCAGCGCGTCGGCGTGGCGGAGCCGGGGAAGATCGGCAGGTACCGGTACGTGTGCCGCAATGGGTTCAAGGTCGTAGACCTGGACGAGCGCCGCGACGTGGACGAGTTCCGCCATCCCTCCCTGGCCGGCATATCCTCCGTCAGCTCGCTCCCTGACGGCGGGTTCATCGCGAGCGTCAACCCGCGCGGCACCAAGACCAATCCCAAAAACCGTTCCGTACTGCTGCGGAGGTTCTCCAAGGACCGCCGTCTGGTCGCCACCTATACCTGCGCGGGCATCTTCAACGCCCGCACCATGACGCTTCTCCCCGGCGGGGAAGAGGCCCTCATCGCCCACGAGAAGGGCTTCTCTCGCGTCCGCATCCCCCGCGAGGACCGCGACATGGAAGTTACGGAGATGAAGCACTTCAAGATGCCGCATAGCCGCAACATGTACCACGCCGTCCCCGCGCGCGACGGGAAAGGCTACTGGACCGGTGCCGGATACGCGGTGGAGGCCGTGCGGTACGATTCGGACGGCAAGGTCCAGAAGGTGTGGCCTGTCGCGCCTTCCGACGGCAAGAAGGGCTATTTCATCGCGGAAGTGCGGGAACTTTCCAACGGACACCTCATGGTTGCCAACTGGACCGGACACGGCGCCGCCGATTCAAAACGCGGCTGGCAGCTGATTGAATTCGACGAGTCAGGAAAAATCGCGTGGACCCTCTACGATCCCGAACGCTTCGGCTCGATACACGGTTTCATCCTGCTTGAAGCGCCCGGGCTGTGACCTGGGACGCCATGTGCTGATTGCGAGAATGTTTCTACGCATCGGCGGATAATATGGTATACTTGTCGTGTTGCATCTACAAGAAAGGTCTAATATGAGCACGACATCTACCAAATACGCGCTCTGCGCGATTTCCCTCGGCGGGCTTCTCGCAGGCTGCACCACCGTTTCAAAACCCGGCCCCGCCCTCGATACCTTCATCTCGCACCGCGGCGAGTCCGTCGACGCGCCGGAGAACACCCTGCCCGCCTACAAGACCGCCGTGGAGCGAGGCTTCGGCTTCGAGTGCGACATCTACCTCTCCGCCGACAAGCGCGTGTTCACGTTCCACGACAGGACGCTCACCCGCACGTCGGGTGGCGTCAACAAGAAGAAGTGCAACGACGCCACCTGGGCCGAAGTGTCGAAGCTCGACGTCGGCAACTGGGGCAAGTGGAAGGGCTCGGAGTTCGCCGGAACGCGTCCCGCGCTCCTGGAGGAGGTGCTGGAGCTCACCCGCGACGGGCGCTGGCTGTACATCGACGTGAAGTCGAAGACCTCGGAGATCGTCCCGCACGTTAAGGCGATCTTCGCGAAGCAGACGAGGGCCAATCCGAAGAACACACTCTTCCTCTGCGGTTCGGTGGAGTGCGGCAAGGCGTTCAAGAAGCTGATGCCGGAATACAAGGTGCTGTCCTGCCTGAACTGCTGCAAAGGATGGACGAAAGACGCGCCGCCCGAGCCTGTCGAGAACATCATCGCCACGACGCGGGCGATGGGCGCGGACGGCGTCGACCTCCGGTTCATCCGGGACGTGACCACGCCGGAGTACATGCAGGCGATCAAGGACGCCGGCCTGGAACTGCATGTCTGGACCGTTGACGACCTCGACGACGCCGTGGAGGCGTTCAAGCGCGGCGCGCAGACAGTGACCACCAACTGCGCCAAGAAGCTGTTGGATGAATACAACGCCTCACAGTCCGGCGGCAACACCGCTCCGGGCGGCAAGTGATTTCCCAAGAACATAAGCAAAGGAAGAAACCATGAACTGCAAAACACTGACTCTCGCGGCGGCAACCGCGTTCGCGTTCGCCCTGCCGCTTGGTGCCCTTACGCTTGAAGAGGGCTTCAAGGCTCCGCCCGCATCGGCGAAGCCGCATACCTGGTACCACATGATGAACGGCAACGTCACGAAGGAGGGCATCACGTGTGACTTCGAGGCACTTGCCAGGGCCGGCATCGGCGGCGTCCAGATGTTCGACGCCGGATGCGCCATCCCGCCCGGCCCGCTGAAGTTCAACTCCGACGCCTGGTTCGACATGTTCGCCCATGCCCACAAGGAGGCGAAGCGCCTCGGCCTCGAGATCTGCATCCCCAACTGCTCCGGCTGGTCCAGCTCCGGCGGCCCCTGGAACCCGCCCGCGAACGGCATGAAGGTGACGGTGTTCACTGAAACCGCCGCCAAGGGCCCCTCGAAGTTTTCCGGCACGCTGCCGCGCACGAAGAAGGACAACGGCTTCTACGAGGACATCGCCGTCCTCGCCTACCCCACACCGGCCCCCGGCGCCGCGCTTTCCTCGCTCTCCGTGAAGATCGGCCTCTCCCGCGGCCCGGTCGTCCGCGACACGAAGGAGTACGACCGCTCCAAGACCGTCTCCAAGGCCGGCATAATCGACCTCACGGCGAAGACGAAGAAGGACGGCTCGCTCGACTGGGACGTTCCCGCCGGCGACTGGACGATCCTCCGCATCGGCTACATCTGCAACGGTCGCTGCAACCACCCCGCCTCGCAGATGGGGCGCGGCCTTGAGGTGGACAAGCTCTCCGCCTCGGCCATGGACTACCACTTCGAGCAGTACGTCGCCCGCCTCTGCCGCTCCCTCGGCATCGAGCCGGGCAAGATCGGCGAGACCGGATTCAACAACATCCTCGTGGACAGCTACGAAGTGGGCTGCCAGAACTGGACGCAGAACCTCGACAAGACCTTCGAGGCGCGCATGGGCTATTCGCTCAAGCCGTACCTGCCCGTCTTCGCCGGCCGCGTCGTCGAGTCCGTGAACGAGACCGAGCGCTTCCTCGAGGACTTCCGCCGCGTCCTCGCCGACCTCTTCGCCGAGAACTACGCCGGCCGCCTGACGCAGCTCTGCCACAAGTACGGCCTCCTCTGCTCCATCGAGCCGTACGGCAGCAGCAACGCCGACGACCTCCAGTACGGGCAGGACGTGGACGTGCCCATGGCCGAGTTCTGGAGCCGCGTCGACGCCAACGGCCGGAACGTCGGCAACACCGGCAACTCGCGCTTCGCCTCCTACCTCGCCCACGTCTGGGGCCGCCGCTACGCGGCCACCGAGTCGTTCACCGCCTCCCCCGGCTCCGGCGGACGCTGGAAGACCACGCCCTACTCCATCAAGGCGCAGGGCGACCGCGTCTATTCCGAGGGCATCAACCGCATCATCTACCACCGCTTCGTACACCAGCCCTGGCCCGGGAACAAGTACGTGCCCGGCATGACGATGGGCCGCTGGGGCATGCACCTCGACCGCACGCAGACGTGGTGGCCGCTCGCCGGCGAATGGTTCCGCTACCAGACCCGCTGCCAGTGGATGCTGCAGGAGGGCCGCTTCGCGGCGGACGTGCTGTATTGGTGCGGCGAGGCCGCCCCCAACTCCGGCAAGGCTCACGTGTCGCTGCCGCCGGGATACAGCTGGGACATCTGCGCCACCAAGGCCGTCGAGATGCTGAAGGTGCGGAACGGCAAGGTGGTGACGCCCGGCGGCGTGGAGTACGAGATTCTCGTGCTTCCCTCGTCCGGCGCGTCCATCGCGCGCACGGAGGGCGTCGTCGACGCCGGAGGGTCGGACGGCACGATGAGCGAGCGCATGGTCAGGAAGATCGGCGAGCTCGTGGACGCGGGCGCCCGCGTCGTGGCGCCGTCCCGTCCTAACCGCGCGCCGGGCCTCGCCGCCGGACCCGACGCCGACGCGCGCCTGCGCGCCGCCGTGAAGGAGGTGTGGGCCAAGGGCGTGATGGAATGCAGCGCCGCCGATGCGCTGAAGCGCCTCGGCGTGAAACCCGACTTCGCGACCGAGACGCCCGGCGTCTCGTGGATCCACCGCACCGGCACGGCGGGCTCCGCCGCCGGCGCCGACTGGTACTTCGTCGCGCTCGGAAACGAGACGAACGCCACGTTCGAGGCGTCCTTCCGCCAGACCGGACGCATCCCCGAGGTGTGGGACGCCGAAACCGGCTGCGTCCGCGACGCCCCCGTCTGGCGCGAGGAAAACGGGCGCACAGTCGTCACGCTCGACTTCAGGCCCAGCGGCTCCGCGTTCGTCGTGTTCCGCCGGCCCGCCGCCGCGCCGCACGCAACCCGCGTGGAGACCGTCGTCTCCACGCGTCCCGACCCGGTGCTTCCCGAAAAGGGCCATACGCTCGTCATCAAGAAAGCCGTGTACGGCGTGTTCAGCGGCTCGGAGCGTCCGGAGTGCGCGAACGTGACGAAGCTCATCAAGCCCAGAACCACGGTGAAGGTGAACAACGACGCGATGGGCGGAGATCCCTCGTTCGGCAACGTCAAGCAGCTCGAGGTGCGCTACGTCGTCGGCGGCGAAACCCGTCGCGATGTCGTCGCCGAGGGCTCGATCTACCGTCTGCCGAGAGAAGCAAAGGTCGTCGGCGCGTGGTACGGCGTGATCGATCCGGCGTGGGAGCCGCCGGCGGGCGAGACCACGGTCGACGTCACGGCCAAGCTCGCCTCGCTCGTGAAGGACGGCACGATCGACGTGGCGGTGGAGAACGAACTCGCCGGACGCGATCCGCTCTTCAGGACCAAGAAGAAGATGATCGTCACCTACGTGTACGACGGCATAGAGACGACCGCGACATTCGCGGAGCATGACATCTTCAAGCTCCCGGTCGCCAAGCTCGTGCCCCCGCCGCCGCCGACATGGGAGTGGCGCGACGGCAAGATTCTCGCCTGGCAGCCGCTCTCGGCAGAGGTCTCCATGAGCGACGGCACGAAGCAGGCGATCACCGCGCTTCCGCAGGCGGGCGTCCCCGTCGCCGGCCCGTGGAACGTCTCGTTCCCCGCCGGATGGGACGCGCCGGCGAACACGACGTTCGACTCGCTCATTCCGTGGAACGAGCATCCGGACAACGGCGTCAAGTACTTCTCCGGCACGGCCACGTACAGGAAGAGTGTAAAGTGTAAAATGGAAAGTGTAAAGTTGGACCAAGGTGATCGGATCATGCTCGACCTCGGCGTGGTGAAGAACTTCGCGGAGGTGACGGTGAACGGGAAGAAGTTCCCCGTCCTCTGGAGGCCGCCGTTCAGGGTGGACATTACCGATGCGCTCACGGGATCCGGAGATTCCGGATGCGAGGCGCAATCTATCGACCTTGAGATCAGGGTCACGAACCTCTGGCCCAACCGCATCATCGGCGACGACCGGCTCTACGCGGACGACTGCGCATGGAACGGCGTTCCGCGCCGCGGCGTGAAGGAGTTCGGCGTGAGGGAGATTCCGCAGTGGGTCAAGGAGGGCAGGCCCTCGCCCACCGGCCGCCACACGTTCACCACGTGGCGTCACTGGTCGAAGGAGGACGACCTCCTGCCGTCCGGCCTGATCGGCCCGGTGATCCTGCGTGGCGGCACGCTCTGCAAGTAACCAGAAACGGAAGGAGTGCGGAAGATGGGGCGCTCCACTACAAAACGTACTTCAGCGACGGTCACTTCGGAAAGAATTGCCGAGAGTTGCCATCTGCACGAAAAAAAGAGCTGCTGAAGGAGGTTCAAGCCTTGTCCAATGCGTCTCTTCGTGATAAATTGATGCGGCAGACTCCTGAAAAGGGTGCGAGATGAATGTGAAATACCCATCGTCCATCCGAGAAGAGGAACTGAAGAACAAGATCGCCGCTGACTTCTTCGGTGCGTTCGACTGCACTCGCATTGTCGGTAACATCGACTTCTGCGTGTCTCCGAAACGTCGTGACTCGCGCCAGATGACATTCATCCCAGACGCCCCGATCCTCTGGGCCGAGGCCAAGAACCATCCGACGGACGTACACCGCATGCTCGCGCAGCTGATTCTCACAATCAAGGGCATTGGTAGGGCGGCGTGTCCCCACGCCGCCGACCTCGAGCCGCCGCGCTTCGTCGGATGTTTCGACAACGAGAAGATCGCCTTCGTCGAATACCACTACATCCTGCCAGTGTTCAACCTGAACGACTTCAACTGGACGCAGACGCCCTCCGCCGTCGACGACAAGACTGTTGAGACTGTGCGTGGCGTCATACCCCAAGACAAGATCGTCATGTTCCACTTCGGCGCGGACGACGCGGAGATCAAGGCATTCATCGCCCGTAACTTCACCTCCGGCGAATCTCCCGCGCTCGCTACGCCCATCGACCGCAACAACTTCACCTTCATCTATCAGAAGTGGCGCGCCGAGGTGATGCCGCATATCGACGCGCCGTGGGACGTACTCAAGAAGAAGTACGCCCTCTACGACCGCGACTTCTTTCTCGCCGAGATGAACGTCGATGACAACGGCACCCCCGAGGTCGTGGACGACCGCCCAGCAGAGGACTTCTACATCACCTTCGACGCGAACGCCCGCGATCCGTACACCATCCGGCGAAAGACGGCGGACGAACTCAATTTCAACCTTGTCTTCGGATTCAAGCCCGACGGCCTCGCCGCCTACGCCTCGTTCTGGCGGCGGTACAAGCGTCCGCCCAAGCGCGAATACTGGGACTTCATCGTCTCTCGCCTCGACCTGCTCGTCCCGCAGGACGTGCGCGAACGCAAGGGGTCGTTCTTCACGCCCGCAATCTGGGTGGAGAAGAGCCAGCAGTATCTCGCCGCCGTGTTAGGCGAGAACTGGCAGGACGAATACTACGTGTGGGACTGCGCGGGCGGCACGGGCA
>CAMKJU010000182.1 GCA_946413265.1 uncultured Lentisphaerota bacterium | reverse complement strand
CCGAGACGTTGAAATGGACTTCCGACATGACGCTGTTGTTGGAGTTGAATATCTGCGAGTAGGGGTACTGTAGAGTGCCATTTCCCGAGACGCCCTGAAGCGTCAGGTTGTGTCCGTTCAGATCGACCACGGCGTCGCCGAGCTGAACGACGCCGTCGTTCGCGCTCCAGTCCGTATCGCGGTCAAGCGTGATCATCGGCGTGGCGAAGAGGTCGTAGATGCCGTAGCCGTCAGTAAACGAATTGGTCACCACAGTACCCTGCGATCCTGCAAACGTGCCGTTCGCATTGACGAAATGGAAACCTATCTTCTCAGAGGCACGACCGTCATATCGCGCCGAAGTGGCGTATCCATAGACGCCATCAACGCCGTTCGTAAAGTTGACGGTGACGCATTTATTGTAGGAACCATAGCCACCTGAGCCGTCATACACCTGGTACTCCACGCGCATCAACGAAACGGAATTGTTCGCATCGTATTCAAATGCCCTGTACAACCCAACGCCTTCACCGTCATTCGCGCTGATGGAACTTCCCGCAAAACTGCATCCGAGGTAGTAGTCCTTGATGTCGTCAAGCGTGAGGACCGGCTCTCCGGCAGGGTTCGCGAAGGCGAGTCGGCTTTCATTCAGTTTCATGAATCTCGACGCCTTGAGACCGGCGATTCCGTAGCCGGCCTCAGTCCACGTCGTCGGGTACTGGCCGCTGTCCGCCGCGGAATGACTCGCCTGATTGCATTCATAGACCACGTTGCCGTTCTCGTCGAGCCACGCGAATCTGAAGTTGACGTTGTTCGTCCTGTTGAGGTACTGTCCCTTGCCATACTTGGCATACACGCCGTCCGCGCGCGACTCCAACTCGATTGTCGCAGACTTGGTATGCCCGTCGTCATAAATGACGAACCAGCAAATCGCATTTGAAATCGATGTCTCCCCCGAAGGCGTGTACGACTGGAAACCCTTCGCGTAAACCTTCTGCTTGGTGTTGACGCTGCCGCCGCAGAAGTACGCGGAAATCTCATACCCGTCATTGACCATTTCCTGCAGGGATATGCCGTCAAGGAACTTTACCCATGTCTGCGTAAGAACCGGCAGCTGGGAGACGTCCGGGATGTTGTGCGTCTTGGCAAACATGTTCTCCGCCTTGTTCCAGAGCATCTTCGGCTGGGCGGACGCGGGCGGCGTGGCGCGGAGCGTCATCGCGCCGTAGCCCGACGAATCGTTAAGGCCCCCGCATTGTCCATAGAATCCCGGAGCGCTGCTGCCGGTGACTGTATTGAGCGTACCGTCGTCCTTTATGAAATGATAGCCGACCGTCCCGTCGGTCAGGTACGCCGAATGCGTCTGCTGCGCATAGACGCCGCCCTCGCCATTTGTGAACTTAACGACGGCGCACTTGAGGTGAGAGCCCTCCTTGTACTGGAACTCGATGCGGATCGACGTCGCAACGCCCGCCGCGTTCGTTTCGACGTTCCTGTTGCAGGTGGTCATTGCCTTCCCTATGTATGCCGGCGCCACGCTTGTGCCGCAAAGGGCAGCTGTGATGTCGTAGTCCCGGACGTCCTCGACGGTCAGGACCGGTTCGCCCGGCGCGTTCGCGAAGAAGAGCGCCGGCGAGTTGGGAACAGGCTTGACGAGGCTCAGCGAACACGCGCCGTAGCCTGCGGTTTCCCATCCGACGGCCAGGTTACCCGGATTCGCCTTGCCGGATTTGCCTGAATCGCGGCTATAGATCACATCGCCGTTGCCGTCCAGCTCTGCAAACACGAAATTAGGATTGCTGCCGCTGACATACTGCGCCCCTGCGGCGCGCGCATACACGCCGTCTGTACCGTCGGTCAACTCCGCAGACACGGACTTTGTGTAGCCGCCGTCCACAAACACGAACACGCCGACAATCTTCACGATCGCGTCCGTCTCGGGATTGCGGCAGAGCAACACGTCTTTTACCTGTATCTGGCGCCTGGCCATGGATGTTCCGCACTGGTACGCACCGAGGACATAACCTTCCGCCAGGCGTTTGGCCACATCCGAAAGCATCATCCCCGGAAACGCGAGCTTCGGCGTGGTCGTGAGCACGGCCGAGCTGTCGTTGGCCGACGAGCCCATGCGGTACATGTACGAATAGTACGGGAACTTGACCGTCCCCGCCCACGACGGCATTGCCGTCGCTACGCAGATCGCGACAATCGCCATTGATACAACGCGCTGCCAGCGCGTTGTCGACTTAACTGGAATCTGTTTTCTCACGCTCATTAGTTGAATCCCTTTCCTCGGTAAAATTGTGAATGGAGATTATTTTATCCCAACCCGCGCAGTTTTGTCAATTACGAAGTTTGCCTTTTGCGGTTTAAAAAATGGTATGAATCACCGCTCCGATTTGGGGATGTGGCGCCGAAAGCTCACGTACCGTCCGGCGATCAGCATGTCGTATGCGGTCAGGACGTCCGAGCCAATGCGGTTCATCGGCGCAGGAACTACAAGCGGCGACACCTCGATGCCATCGCCCACGGGAAGTACGCCCTTCTTGCCTACAAGCGGCGCAAGTTTCGCCTTCCCGTTGATGTCCACCGCCGGAACGTTCGCGGCCTCGCCCGTCGTCGGCCAGCCCGTCTCGCGCGAAAGGAACGTGAAGGACGCACCCGAATCCACCAGCACCTCGAATGTGCGTTCCCCGAACTTCACTGGCAGGAGGATGCTCATCGGATCTGAAAGCGACCTCTGCACGAGGCGTCCGAACCCGGCGAGCGACTCCTTGCCGGGCGCGAACACGACCTCGCCCGCCCCAAACGCCACGATGCATGGTACGCGCCCAAGCGTGCTCATGCCCAGAATGCCGTCCACCTTCACCCCGACGGAGGCGTGCAGATGGGAGATGTCCAGCGCCATCGCGCCGAAGTCGCCGAACTCGGCCGCGCCTAGCTTCATGCTTTTCACGCGCATGTAGCGCGGCGCGCCTTCGACGTTTGTCTCCGCCATCATCGCCACGGGCGTAAGCGTCGCGTTCGGCAGGTTCTTCTTGACGAAGGCAAGGTCGAACGTCGTGTGCGTCGCGCCCGTGTCTAGTAGGAACGTGCCTTTCGCCCCGTCCACCTCCGCCTCCACGAGCGGCATATTGTTGCGCGGCAGCAGCTTGAGTCGAACGCGACACTCCTTTTTGGGCGTCTGTACAGACCGGAACGGATCGCCGCCCTTCTGCGCACCAGCATCTGCGGCTGAATCCGACGGCATCCGATAGTCGCCGGGGCCACGTTCCACCGTCGGGCCGCCGTCCGGCGGAATGATCGTCGCCGTCGTACCCGGCGGCACGGTGAACGACCATTCGAGCTTCCCGCCGTCCACATACCGCCATTCGCTTTTCACCGTCCCGTACTTCGTGCGGTAGCTCGCCTTGCAAGACCCGACGCGCGGATCCGGCTTCGGCGCAAGCGTGAAATGACGGTATCCAGCCTCCTTGCCGGGACGAATCCCCGCCATCGTCCGGTACATCCAGCCAAGTACCGCGCCGTTCGCGTAGTGGTTGAAGCTGTTCATCTCGGGCGGACCGAACCCGCGCTCCTTCGTGTAGCCATCCCAGCGCTCCCAGATCGTCGTCGCGCCGTTGTCCACGGAATACAACCACCCGGGACAGTCGCGCTGGAGCAGCACGGAGTAGGCGAGCGCCGGATCGCCGACGATGTCGGCGATCACGTCAAGCAGGAGCGGCGTGCCGAGGAAGCCGGTTCCGACCTTGCAGTTCCCCGCCTTGACGCTCGCGACGAGATCCGCCTTCGCCGCGTCCGTCGCCGCCTGCGTCGGGAAGAGGCCGAGCTTGAGCGCGAACAGGTTCGGCGTCTGCATGTTCCGGTAGCGCTCGGCGAAGCGTCCGTGGTGGTCGAGGAACAGGTTGCGGTAGCGCGCCACGGCCTTCGCCTCGCGCTGCGCGTACGCCGCCGCCTCCTTGTCGCGTCCGGTGGCCTTCGCCATCTCGACCATCATCTTGAGGTCCCAGATGTGGTAGCACGCGCCGAGCATGTCCCAGTACTGCCGCTCGTCGGCGTTCGTCTCGCCGTCCCAGAACGGGTTCTTGCAGAACCTCGAGCCCCAGCCGCGCCGGTGTCCCTCGTACATGGCGGGCGAGAGCCAGTCCACGCACTGCCGCTCGTTCTCGGGCGTCGTCCAGTTCGACTTGTCGAGGTTCGCCAGAAACCGCGCCATCGCGTCCCAGTTCACGTTCACGGCCCCCACGTCGCCGAACTGACGCCACAGGGTATAGGGCACGATGACGCCGGCGTCCGCCCAGCCAATCAGCCGGCCGCCGAACAGTCCCGGCGCGACCTTCGCGAACATTCCCGGACACTTCGACTTATTGTCCGCCTGCGAGTCGCGCATGTCCGTCATCCACTTGGAGAGAAACCCGTACACGTCCGCCGCGTACACCGCCGCGCCCGCGAACACCTGCGTGTCGCCCGACCATCCCCAGCGTTCGTTGCGCTGCGGGCAGTCCGTCGGCACGCTGAGGTAGTTGGAGCGCATTCCCCACAGGCAGTTGGAGATGAGCCTGTTCAGCGACGCGTCGCCCGTCACGATCGTCCCCGTCTCGTCCTCGGGCGCGATGGACATCACGGGCAGCAGACTGAGCCGCTTGAACTCCACGCGCCCGTTCGCCGTGAACGACCAGTACCGTCCACCGAAGAACGTGCAGGACGGATGCCACGTCTCGCCGTCCCCGCCCGCAAAGACATAGCGAAGACGCGACTCCGCCGTGCGGTAGTTGGCGAAGTAGGCGCTTCCCGCCGGACCGTCGTTGCCGCGCGACCTCTCGCCGTTCGCGTCGTTCAGCATTTCGGCGGGATGGCCCGAAAGTTCCGTCCCCGCCGCCGCGCGCGCCGCGAACTCGGGAACGCCCGCGCAGTTCTGTCCGAAATCGACGACCAGCGTCTCGCCCGGCTCCAGCACGAGCGCCTCGCCGCCGGCGTACCGGCGCAGAATACGCGCGCGTCCGTGTCGGTCCTTCGCCGCACCGTCCGCGCCCTTCCACGCCCACGCGTCGCGCGGCGCGAACGCGAGGTCGCGGCGTACCCGCACGGAACGTCCTTCGAGCGGCGTCACCGCGCCCTTGAACTCGCCGTTGACGCGCGCCCGCTTCCAATCGACGTCGCCCGTCGTGCGCCACGGCGTCGGGACGCGCGCGTCGTACTTCTCGCCGCCCCAGATCGTCGCGTGGCGGAGCGGCCCCGCGTACGCGGCGCGCCAGGAGGTGTCGGAGACGATCTCCTCCGCCGAGCCGTCGGCATACGCGAGCTTCAGCACGCCGTGGAACGCGGAGATTTTTCCTGCGCGGCCGACGATTCCGTCGCGCCACCAGCCCGTCGAGACCTCAGCGCACAGCACGTTGCGCGCGCCTGGATCGCGACGGAAGGCGTCCGTGACGTCGTAGGAGAACGACGAACGGCGCTTGTACGGATGCGTGTAGCCCGGCTTGAGGAAATCCTCCGCTCCGACTTCCGCGCCGTTGAGGAACACGCGGAACACGCCAAGGCCCGTCACCGTCCACGTTGCGGACGCGACTGCTGCGCGGTTGGTCACGGGGCGCACGAACACGGCCGTGCTGCACCCGCCCCTGTTTACCTCGGGCACAGGCCCTTCAACGGATATGAAATCCGCCGCCGAGCCTGCCGCCGCCACTAATGCGACACCCAGACACCACCAGCATCCATTTTTCAGGTTCATGATCTTATTCCTCACTTTCTAAGAAAGCCATACTCATACACCTTTAGCGCTATCTGCGCAGCAAGAGTTTTGTGTGCGGCGCGGAGATTGGCGAGAAGCGCGTTGTAGGTCGCATCGGAGGACGTGGCGTTCATCTGCTCCTTGCCGGATGCGGTGCGCTTCACCCCTTGGAAATGAAGCCGAATGTCGTAGTAGGAGGCGTTCGGATTGGCGTTCGGCTGGGCATGGTAGTAGCGCCAGAGTTCGCGCCCGGCATCAAGGACTGCACGGGCGGCGGGAGAGAAATGTGAAAGTGTGGAATTGTGGAAATGTGAAAGTATGGAACTATGAAAATGAGTGGCGGCATCCAGCATTGGCTGTTTACATACTTCCATATTTTCACACTTACACAATTCCACATTCTCAAAATCTAGCTCCCCCTGGTAGGGCGCGATCACCGAGCGCGCCGCATCGGCAGACAGCGTGCTTCCTGCCCTGCCGTTTATGAAGTCGCTCATGAAGTGGCTCTTGAAACAGCTCTTCGCAGACACCTCCTCTTCCGTGAACGGAATCCAGTGGTTCACGCCGTCTGCGGAACTGACGCGGTTCTGCCCGCTGAACAGCGTAAACACAAGGCAATCAGCCTGAAACTCCGCGTCGATCTTCCATCCGTCGTTCGGATATAGGAACTGGTCACGGTCGTTCAGCCAGTCGGCATCAATGCAGAGCCGAACCGCGAAATAGATTGCAAAGGCCATCACATTCTTTGGCGTTATCCTGTTGCCCTTGACTTGCTTGAGATCGCTCGCAGAAGGTGAAAGAGTAATGAACACCCCATTGTTGTGCTGGAAATCGGAACCGAGGTAACGGCAGTAAGCAAGATACTCACCCACCTTATCGTAGAACTGACGAATCCAATCCGTCAGGACATGTTGCCCGTCAGGAGAATAGATCGACTTCGTGCCGATGAACACGCCTTGGCGGTCGTACACGTCCGCAACGGCAGAAGTGAATACGCCACCCCCAAGCCGCCACACGAAGAAGCCGATGGGGAACTGTCCTTTCACGTTGTCAAACGTATCTGCCGGAACGATGAAGCACTTTTCCAACGTGCCGAGAAAAGCCCGCCGAAACATATTGAAGTTGGGTCCCTGAAGATGCTTCAGTTTGGAGAACTGCCCGATGACGCAACCGGGAATCTCGGTAGCGATACGGATGAGAAATTGCGCAAACAGTTCATTGACAGCGCGGCCCATTTCCGCGAGGTACTGTGCTCGAATTGATGAAACCGACACCCCAACGCGATTTTCTCCAGGCGTTCCATGCGTGGTTTGCGCGTTGCTTGCCTCAACATACGGCGGATTGATGTAGATGACGAGGCACTTTCGCTTTTCGGGGTCGTTGATGACGTCGCGCAAATCTTCGGGAAGTTTATCAAAGGAATCGTTGAGGAAGTCGAAGCGGAACACGTGGCTGTCGAGGAGGTTCGCGCCGTTCTTGATGCGTTCGCGAATCACATCGACATCTTGCTGATCAAGCGTAGAGACCCAGACGCGGTACTTGTTCATGAGACCGACTTCGAGGTTGCCCGTGCCGCCCGCGCAGTCCCACACGTAGTATTCGTCCTGCCAGTTCTCGCC
>CAMKJU010000181.1 GCA_946413265.1 uncultured Lentisphaerota bacterium | reverse complement strand
AGAGACGCAGACCGCGCCTCGCGGCCCGCGTTTTTCACACACCCAATCTTCAACAGCCCAAGAAAGGAAGAAAGCCATGACGACAGGAAAAGCACTCAATGGAAAGCCGTATGCGGGAAATCCGCACGTACGGTTTGACGAGGGGGAAGTCGCATCATGCACCGCAGAAGCTTCGCTTCGGAGGGTACATTGCCGAAGGCAACCCGAAGGGCGCGCAAACGTGTGCGCGGCAATGCCGAGGCGTGGGTCTCTACTCTACAAAAGATGGAAACAAATGCATAACTTCCGTAAAGCTAATCCGTTGACGTTCGCGGCGATGGTCGCCTTTTGCGCGGCTGCGGCGCTTGCCGATTCGCTCGTCGCGCCTGTGGCCGTCACGGCGCAGAGCCATTATGGCGACCGCGCTCCGGGCAAGGTGATTGACGCTTCGGGAATGTCGAGAATGCCGGCCAATCCGGTTGTCGCGCGCAGCATGGCCGACGTCAGCGCATCGTGCATGTGGTTGAGCAGCGGCACCACCGACACGTGGATAATGTTCGACATGGGCGAGGAAATGACTCTCACAGGCATGCACGTGTGGAACTACAACGAGGCGAGAACCGGAGGCCACGATCTTTTCCGGCGCGGCGTGAGGACGTGCGAACTGCGCGTCGGTGATTCGCCGTTGGCCGATGGCGCCACTTACGCCGCCGCCGGCGAGTGGGGAACGCTGAAGGAAACACTCTCGCTTGCATGCGCGACCGGAGCTGCCACCGGGTACGAAGGCGAGGACGTGGATTTCGGTGAGCCGCTCGCCACGCGTTACGTGATGCTGCGCGTGACCGCAAACTACGGAGAGGATGCCTTCACGGGGCTTTCCGAGGTGCGCTTCTACCATTCTGGCACCGGACTCGTCGCGCCCGTGGCCGCAACGGCGCAGAGCCATTATGGCGACCGCGCTCCGGCCAAGGCGATTGACGGTTCCGGAATGTGGGTCAATTCGCTCGTCGCGCGCAACACGGCCGACAATACCCCATCGTACATGTGGCTTAGCAACAACGCCACCGACACGTGGATAATGTTCGACATGGGCGAGGAAATGACTCTCACAGGCATGCACGTGTGGAACTACAACGAGGCGAGAACCGGAGGCCACGATCTTTTCCGGCGCGGCGTGAGGACGTGCGAACTGCGCGTCGGTGATTCGCCGTTGGCCGATGGCGCCACTTACGCCGCCGCCGGCGAGTGGGGAACGCTGAAGGAAACACTCTCGCTTGCATGCGCGACCGGAGCTGCCACCGGGTACGAAGGCGAGGACGTGGATTTCGGTGAGCCGCTCGCCACGCGTTACGTGATGCTGCGCGTGACCGCAAACTACGGAGAGGATGCCTTCACGGGGCTTTCCGAAGTGCGCTTTTACCGTCCCGACATCGGGCTGCCCATATCGCCCGTGGCGGCGACTGTCGAGAGCCACTTCAAGGGTACAGGATCGGACGACCGCAAGGCCTCCAACACGATCGACGGGTCGGGAATGACTCCTATTCCTTCGAGCATGCCGAATGTCGTAGGCATGATGGCGAACGTGAACACCGGAAACATGTGGCTTAGCAACGGCACTACCGACACTTGGATAGCGTTCGACCTCGGAGAGGTGAAGACCGTGACGGGATTCCATCTGTGGAACTACAACGAGTCCGGGTCCAATTTCCCAAAGCGGGGCGTCAAGAAAGCCGAGGTGTACGTAGGCGACACGATGCCGCCAGAGGGTGGCTCCTACGCAAACGCCGGCGCCGCGTGGGGCACGCTTGTGGAGACGATGGAGTTTGTGCAGGCGCCGGGCGCGGCAGGCTACCTAGGCGAAGACTATCAATTCCAGACTCCCGTCACCGGCCGATACTTCCAGTTCGTCGTGAAGGAGAAACACGACTCGAGCGACCGCTACACCGGCATCTCGGAAATCCTTTTCTATGAAGCGGCGCAGGAGATGACGGTGACGCGGCTCTCTTCCGGCGCGAAAACAATCCCCGATGGAACGGTGGTGGCGGTGGTGGACGACGGCGAAGGCGTGGCCGCGCCGATTGCCGTGACGGACGGAGCCCGCGTGCGCGCCATTCGCGCCGAGGCGTCCGGCGGAATGCCGCAGATCGACCCGAACGGCGGAACGCTCGCCATGGGCACGATCGACCTGCCTGCCGGATCGGCCGGTCTCGAGATCATGCCGG
The DNA here is from genome assembly GCA_946413265.1 of uncultured Lentisphaerota bacterium. GTDB lineage: Bacteria > Verrucomicrobiota > Kiritimatiellia > RFP12 > UBA1067 > RUG572. The sequence goes on along the minus strand of CAMKJU010000181.1, from coordinate 5,268 downwards.
GCAATGTGACAGGCCTCGCGGAAATGCGCAGATGGCTTGAGTGGCGTCTCGATTCGGATCTCGTGATGCATGCGGATCTCGCGGACGAGGCTGGCGGCGCGGTCGGCCTGTGGAAGACGGGACCGGGCACGCTCGTGTTCGACGGCTCCGACACGCGCACGGGCGACAACTGGTTCTCCGGCGGCGTATTCAGGCAGACCGGTGGTTCGCTGGACATTCCGGGGGGTACGTTCGTCGGTGCGAAGGCGGAGTTTCTTGGCGGGACGTCCCGCGCGACGGGATCTGGCGGCTTCGCCTTGGTCAACAGCAGCTCGATGACGGTAGCCGGAGAACATTCGGCCGAGTGGTCGATGCTTCAGCCCTACGACGGCGACACCGCGCTCGCGGTGCGCGACGGAGGCAAACTCAAACTCGGAACGCTCGGCGGTGCGCCGGACTCGTTCAAGATCGACATCGACGGCGGCACGATCGGGCCGAGTGCGCTCCGCGCAGCCGTCCCTTGGCTGCCGGCCTTGGGGCCGATCCGAGTGGGCGAGGGCGGTGCCGTGTTCGACACGTCCGACCGCGACGCCATAGTGGATGCCGCGATCGAGGGTGAAGCGGGCGGCGCAATAACTAAGATCGGCGCAAACACGCTCACCCTGCGCTGCAGTGTTGCGAACGCGGGGCCGGTGCACATCAAGGAAGGCACGCTAAAGCTCGTGCTCCCGCAGGCGGTGGCCGTCAACGTGCTCAACCCGGAAAGCGACCTTTCGATAGACGCCGGAGCAAAACTCGATCTGGGCGGCACGGACCAGACCGTGGCCACGCTCACGCTGAAGGGGCGTCTGCGCCGTCTCGGGCCGACCACATGGGGCGCGATCGGCAGCGGAGCCGCGCACGAGACTGACATGATAGTGGGCGAGGGCATCCTGCGCGTGGCCGGGCCCGCGAGGTCAGGCCTGGCCGTGATCGTCAAATAGACGGTGCGACGGGTGGCTCTGCGCAAAGCCGGGAAATTCGATTCTTCGCGCCATTTTCTTGAATAGCGTGGGGACTGTCCCCGCAGGAAAACATTTCGAATTTTCGCCGTCACGCTTGATTTGCCGTGTTTAGTTTGATATAATATCAATACACTGTTTACAAAAAAGGAAGATAGAAGATGAAAATGATGTGGCAGCCCTCAAGGGTGAAACGCGCGCGCAAGATCACGCACCATCATAATTCCGGGGCCGAACGACCAGATCCATCCCGACGACAAGCTCATAGTATTCGGCACAACCAAGCAGATTTATGCTCTAACCGGCGAATGATACCTCTCCAAAAGGAAACTGCGCGATGAGAAACTTCAGGACACTGTCGCTGGCGGCAATTGCGATTGGATTTGCGGCGTTCGGCGGCGAGCCGACATCTCTTGACGAGGCGTTGGCCCTGTGCCGGCGCACGTATGACTACGTTGCCAAGTCCATACCGGAGAAGGAAGCTCGACGATTCGCGAGGGAGATGGAAGTCGACGAGAAGTGGGCCGCATCCGCGAGGAGCCCCGCAGAGCGCGCGATCGTCGAGAAGGTCGTTCGCCGTCTCCGCCGTAGAATTCTCTTCGCCCACCCTGACCTGCAGTTCGACCGCCTCCTCTGCGTGCAGCGCGACGTGCCGTTCTCGCAGTTCAACCACATGGTGGACCAGTATCTCGGCCGCTTCTCGCACGCTGGCCCGGGACTCGTTGTGCTTGAGAACTGGCGCACATTCCCAGAGAAGAAAGTTCTGCTCGCCGGCAAGCTGCCGGAAGGGTGCGTGTTCAACCCCGATCTGCATTGGGACGCCGACCGCATCATATTCGCGTTCTGCGACCACACGCGTAAGCCCGAGGCCGATGCCGCGGCACTCAAGGTACCGAAGATTCTTAGTCCAAAGGTTCCAGAACACCATCTCGTGCACCGCCGCTACTTCATCTACGAATGTGCGGCCGATGGTAGCTGGGTGCGCCAGCTCACGGGCGGTCCCGGCGATCCGATGGAGACTGTTGACGGAAGGCAGACCGTGCTGATCGAAGACGTCGATCCGTGTTATCTGCCGGACGGCGGGTTTCTCTTCTCGTCCACACGCTGCCAGACGTTCGGACGCTGCCACTGGGGACGCTACACGCCGAGCTTTCTTCTATATCGAGGCGAAGTGCCGCCCGTGGGCGCATCCGCTCCGTTCGACTGCCGCATCCGCCGCTTCTCCTTCGGCGAGGCGAACGAGTGGGAGCCTTCGGTGATGGACGACGGACGAATCGTGTATACACGCTGGGACTACATCGACCGCAATGCCATTCCGTTTCAGTCTCTTTGGGCTGCGCGCCCCGACGGCACCGCGGTGTCGCATCTCTATGGCAACTGGTCGCGCAGCATCTACGTGGCTACCGAGGCGAAGAGCGTTCCCGGCACTCCGCTCGTCGTCGCAACAGGCGGCGCGCACCACGCGATCACCGGCGGATCGCTTTTCCTCTTTGACGCACGCAAGGGCGAGGACGGTTTAGAACCTGTCACGCGTCTCACGCCGGAAATCCCGTTTTCCGAGAGCGAAGGCTGGAAGTTCCCCGGATTCTACGCCGCCCCAATGCCCGTCAACGACACGCTCTTCTTCGCGAGCTACACCGACGACCCTGGCTGGTATCCGCCAGGCCACCCGCAGCACGTGGGCGGCATGGCCGCATGGCCCGAATCACGTTCGAGCGCAATATGGCTCATCGACACTCTCGGCGGACGCGAACTCATCTACAAGGATCCCGCGTTTGGCACCTACAATCCGATCCCTCTCGTGAAGCGCAAGAAGCCTCCCGTTCTGGCGACCTCGCTTCCCCCCAACGCCGACAATACGGGTGTCTGCTATGTGGAGAACTGCTATGACAGCCGCCACGGCATTCCACCCGGCTCGATTGCCGCCCTGCGCGTGAACCTTCTGCATGGTCTTCCCATCGCCAGACGAGAGACGCCCAACTTGTCCAACGACATCGAGATACACAAGGAGCCGCTAGGCACGGTGCCAGTGAACGCGGATGGTTCGGCGGCGTTCCGCATCCCCGCAGGCGTGCCGCTGCAGCTGCAGGCAATCGACACGAACGGCATGGCCGTGCTCACCATGCGCAGCTTCATCTACTCGCAGAAGGGCGAAGTGCAGGGCTGCACCGGATGCCACGAGGACAAGCGCACAAGCCGAGCCGTCACGCGTCACATTGACGACATGAAGGTGCATGATCTGAAGAAGGAGGTGGACCTCGGCTACGAAGGGTGCTTCCGCTATGCGCTCTCGGTGCAGCCGATATTCGACCGCAAGTGCATCTCATGCCACGGTCTCGGCAAGGCGCCCAGCTTCCTGGGCACGGAAGGGCATCGCCGCCTCGTCAGGGACAGGCAGGTGGCGTTCATCCACGGCTATGCTGAAACAGACAGGTCGCGTCCTCACGACTACTTCGCCGCTGCAAGCGCGCTCACGAAGCGACTGATGGCCGGGCACGGGCCGAAGCTCACGCCAGAGGAATGGCGCACGCTGATTCTATGGATGGACATGGGCGTGCCCGAGTATACCCTCGGCGGCTACGGATGGAACCGCCCGGAGACACGCGCCGTCGATCCAGAAGGGGAGAAGGCGCTGCGCGCGGCTGTCGCGGCGAAGGTGGGCGCGGACGTTGCGGCGCAGCCGTTCGACGCGCTCGTGAACCGCGGCGACGAGACGAAGAGCCGCCTCTTGTGGCTCTGCCGCGCAGAGGACCGCGATGCGCTTCTCGCCCTCTGCCGCAAGGCGCTGAAGCCGCACCCCGCTTCGGATGTGCAGGGCACGTGCGGACGCGACGATGCATGCGAATGCCACAGCTGCTGGGTGCGCCGCGGCGGGTACAACACGCCTGCCACTGCTTCAGTCGATAGCAGAAAATAACCTAGGCCGCCTTGGCGCGCCGTTGACTTTTCCTCGGGCAAAACTGACCTGTTTTGCCACTTCTCATATACCAGTAACATCTGTGGTCATTCCGACGGCGTTCAAGTCACGCGGTCAACGTTCCGCCGCCACATCCACCCGTTCCGTGCCGTAATATCACAATGCGGCAGCATGATCTACACGTTCTACACGGCTAAAAACAAAAGCGAAATCTAAAACAACCCCCACTCGTTCCGCAGCGTAATATCGCAGCCCGCGCCGTAATATCACGGTTCGGAACAGTTGTGGCAAAACTGGTCTGACCGGTTTTGCCACATCTCTGGGCCGCCCGGTGGTCGGCCCCTACCGTTGGTAATGACGGGCGGCTCGTCGAGGATGACTCGCCCCACCGTTCCGCCGCCAAGATGGCGGCTCTCCATAACGCTCGCCACGCCGCAAGGCGCGGTGGGTGAGTTATTGCAATAGACGGTTCAGCTTGCGGTCGAATGACACGACTTTGTCGCCAAGGTGATTGTTGTATGCCGCGAGAAGGCAGTCTATGAAATCAAGTTTTGTCGTTCCAAATGTTGACAATGCCGTTGTCAGGATGTCGGGATGCTCCGATTGAACTTCTTTTACAAGAATTTGAAGCCGTGAGGCAATGTCTTCTCGCGGCACAGAATAGACGCCAAGGAGTACATAGACGATTTCCGCAAGGACTTCTGGCAGAAGGAATGCTCCTTCTTGTATTGTTCGTTCCGCTGTCGGGAATTGGTTCTTGTCGTCACGGAGCATGTAGCGCAGCACGACATTTGCGTCAACGAGCGTTCGCATACTTGGCCTCCATTGCCTTGGCGAATGCGTTGCCTTCAAGTTTGCGCTTGTCGGGATCGGCGTACTGCGCGAACGCGCCGCTGGCCGATTCATGACGCGGCATTACGATGGCAATAGGCATGGAGCGCGTCAAGACGCATTGCCGCGCAAAGATTCTCAGGGCCTCGGCGAAGGATGTACCGAGATCTCGGAAGAGCTTTTCCGCTTCGTGTTTCAGTTCCGTATCCATACGAAACTGCATGACTGTCGATTGAGAGGCGTACATAGACGAATCCTTTTTCTTTCAAAGGCGTACAATTATACTACAATTGTCGTACACATGCAAGGGGGATGTCTGGCAGAATTCGCCGCAACGGGCAAGATGTCCGTTGTCCCAGTGGGGCGGGCGGCTCGCCGAGACGGCTCGCCCCACCATTCTGCCGCCACATCCACCCGTTCCGCGCCGTGATATTACGGTGCGGAACGGTCAATTTTGGCACAAGGGATATTTGTTGCCGCGAACTGTTCACAATGCGGCAGCATGATCTACACGTTCTACATGTTCTGCACGGCTAAAAA
>CAMKJU010000180.1 GCA_946413265.1 uncultured Lentisphaerota bacterium | reverse complement strand
CGAAGTGCAGCGCTGGAATCGGATAGAAGCAGACGGTCAAATGAAAACTCCGTGGCATCATAACTGACAGCTAATTTTGCGGCTTGTATGCCACAAGGGAATGTGGTAAAATGCCGCTGTTTTCAGGCGCGAAGAAGTTTTGAGAGGCTGCGCGCTGGTGCTGCTTTCCCGTTCCTCGCGGGAAGGGGGCGTAAATTGGAACAGAAAGGAATCGTTGATATGAAAAAGAAAGTACTGGTTGTTTTCGGTGCATTGTGTCTTTCTGTGTTTGCCGCGCTTGCCACCCAAACGGTGCAGCACTTCTATTGCAAGTACTGCGGTTACAAGGCCTCTTCGGTAAGGAGCCTCACCGCATCGCTATGCCAGCGCCATCCGAACGGCCCCGGTGCTGGACGCCATGCCCTTTACGAAGGCGGGGAAAAGTCAAGCTACACATGCAAGTACTGCGGGCTGAAGTCGTCGGCGATCAATTCGCTCACGTCGTCCAAGTGCCAGCGCCACCCCAACGGACCCATGAAAGGCCGCCACGAGCCCGCGCTGTAGGACGGCGTAATGTCCGCGAGATATTAAAGAACAGGAGCAATAACATGAAAAGAAGAGAATTCATCGCCGCGCTGGGAGCGGCCTGCGCCGTGCCGGCTTTCGGCCAGGGGAAAGGCGGCAAGGCAATCGCCGTGCAGCTCTACTCCATCGGGACGTACATCCATAAGAACGGACTCGACAAGGCCCTGGCGGAGGTCGCGAAGATCGGCTACAAGGCGGTTGAGTTCAACACGTGCTTCGGCAAAAGCGCGGCAGAGCTGAAGCGGGCCCTTGCCGCGAACGGACTGACCGTCTGCGGCGCGCACGTCCATAAGCGCGACTTCGGTCCGGACCGCATCAAGGCGGCGTGCGAGTACCACCTCGGATTCGGCAACAACCTGCTCATCTGCGCCGGCGCAGGGAACTTCCCGCGCAAGGGCGAGGACGTGGACGAGTTCATGAAACGCCATGTCGACTACTACAACGTCGCCTCCGAGACGGCCGCGAAGTACGGCTGCAAGATCGGACTCCACAACCACACGCCGGAGTTCGACATCACGATGAAGGACGGCACGACCTACTTCGACTACTTCTTCTCGCACACGCGCAAGGAGGTCTGCATGGAGCAGGACGTCGGCTGGACCGCCTGTACCGGACGCGACCCCTGCGAGCAGTGGCGCAAGTATCCGCACCGCTCCATCACCATGCACGCGAAGGAGGACAACGGCCGCCGCAAGCGCATGGATACCTTTGACGGTATCCTCGGACATCCCCCGGTGAACGCCAAGGGCGTCGATTGGCCCAAGGTCTCCGCCGCTGCGGACGCCGACGGCGTGAAGTGGTGGATCGCCGAGTGCGAGGTCAGCCTCGACTCCCTCGTGCCGATCACCGAGTCTTTCAAGTTCCTCCAGCGCCTCGGTCGCTGCTGAAAATAATAAACAGGAGAAAAACAAGTGAATACGACAAGAAGAGAATTCATCGCGGGCGGCGCGGCCGCCGTTGGTGCAGGATCGGTTTTCGCCGGCGCTGCCTTGCCGAAGGTGCGCATCGCGGCAATCGGCACGGGCGGACGCGGACACACCGACCTGCACAGTTTCCTGCGTTCGGGCCTCTGCGAGATTTCATGCGCGGCCGATGTCTATGCTCCTAACCTCGAATGGGTGCGCAAGGAACAGCCGCAGGCGAAGATTTACGCCGACTACCGGAAGATGCTCGCCGAGTGCGCGGGGCAGTACGACGCCGTCTCGATCATGACGCCCGACCATTCGCACGCCGTCGCGTTCTTCGAGGCGAGCAAGTACAACGTGCCCGTCTATTGCGCGAAGCCGCTCGCCCACACGATCGACGAGACGCTTGCGATGATGCGCGTCGCGCGCGAAAAGAAGATCATCACGCAGGTGAGCCACCACGGCAACTCCGAACCCGGCACGCCGCTTCTGCGCGAGTGGATGGAGAGCGGAATCTTCGGCAAGGCCCTTGAGGCGCACATCTACTGCTGCGGACCGAACGGCTACTACATGGAGCCGCCGGAATGGGCCAACCAGCCGGCAGAACCGCCCAAGGGACTGGACTGGGAATTGTGGCAGGGACCCGTGAAGCGCCGTCCGTACATCAAGGGACTCGTGCCGAGGGGACGCTGGCGCTCGTGGGCGATGTACGGCGAGGGCTGTCTTGGCGACTGGAGCTGCCACCTGATCGGCCCCGTCGCCACCGCGCTCGACCTCGACATGCCCACGGCTGTGACGATGGACGACGAACGCGGCTTCGACCCGAAGAAGACGCCGCTCACGTTCCCGCATGCGGCGCACTATAAGTTCGAGTTCCCCGCGAAGGGGAACCGGGGGCCGTTCATCTACCACTGGTACGAATGCATGCGTCGCGCGCCGCGTCCCACCGCCTACGAGCCCGAATTGCCGTTCGACACGGTGAAGTCGCGCTGGTGCGGCGGCTACCTCGTGTGCGAGAAGGAGACGCTGATGTTCGGCGCGACGGGCGCCTCCGGCCTGCGCGTGATCCCCCATTCGCACATGAAGGCCATCAAGCCGCATCTGCCGCCGAAAAAGTATCCGCGCTACAAGGACCACTGGGCCGAGTTCCTCCAGGCCGTCCAGCAGAAGCGTCCTGCGAACACGCCGTTCGAGATGGGCGGCAAGTTCACGATCATGGGCTTCATGGGCATGATCGCCACGCGCTTCCCCGGACGCCGCCTCACGTTCGACCCTGTGACGATGCGCTGCACGAACATCCCTGAGGCGAACGCGCTCATGGGTCCCGATTGGACCGACGCCGCCCGCGCCGAATACGGACGTTTCCTGTGATGCGGATGATGAAACAGAGCTGCATGATTGTGGCCGTGGCGGCACTGTGTGCCGCGACGTGCCGGGGCGCCATCGACCTGAACGGGTCGTGGGAGTTCCGATTCGAGGAGGGCAAGACGCTCGAGACGTCGAGCGGCGCGGATTTCGCCGCGACCGACAGGATGTCCGTGCCGGGATGCTACGACATGCAGCCGAAATGGCTCTGCAAGCGCGGCACGGGCCTCTACCGTCGGACGTTCAGGCTGGAGAAACCCGTTGAGGGTGCCTGGATCGTCGTGGACGGAATGGGGTTGCGCGCGAAGTTCGCGATAGACGGGAAGCAGGTCGGCGGAATCCAGTCCTATCCATGGGCTCGATTGGAGATTCCGACCGGCCCGCTTGGAGCGGGCGAGCACACGGTGTTCGCCGCCGTCGACAACGTGCTGGACTGGAACACGCAGAAGCTCGCGCTTCCGAATTACGACTTCTACCTCTACGGCGGGTTCTTCCACGGCGTATCGCTCTCGCTGGACAACCGCAAGCTCTTCGTCCGGACCCGTGACTACAAGACAGGCACCGTTGAGATCGAGGCGGTGAACTTCGGGAAGCGTGACTTCGAGGGGAAACTGCTCTTCGACGGCAAACACGCGGTCGAGGCCGTGTTCAAGGACGGTCGCACGACGGTGAAGGTCCCTGACTTCAAGCTCTGGTCGCCCAAGTCGCCGAATCTCCATGCCGTGTCGTTGGACGGCGACGTGTCCGCTCGGTTCGGCATCCGCGAGATCAAGGCCGAGAAGAGGCGGCTGTGGCTGAACGGAGAGGTGCTGTTCCTCAAGGGGGCGAACAGACACGAAGCCCATCCGCAGTTCGGGGCGGCCACGCCGGAGGCGCTGATGGTCCAGGACATCCAGCTCCTGAAATCCCTGAACGGCAACTTCTTCCGCGGCAGCCACTACCAGCAGAGCCAGCGTTTCCTCGACTACTGCGACGAGATGGGGGTGCTCGTCTGGGAGGAGTCGCTCGGCTGGGGCAACACGCCCCGGCAGATGTCCGACGGCGAGTATTTCCGCCTGCAGGTGGAGCAGACGCGCGAGATGGTGCGTGCGAGCTTCAACCACCCGTCCGTGATCATCTTCGCGTTCCAGAACGAGAACCAGTCGCAGATGAAGGCCGGGAAGAAGCTGAACGACGCGCTCATCGAGGCGATCAGGTCCCAGGACTCGGGCCGCCTCGTGACGTTCGCCTGCAACCACAACGGCGACGACATATCGAACGCGAACACCGATCTCGTGTCGTTCAACGCCTATCCCGGGTGGATCGGGTCCGACGCCGGCACCCTCGAAAACCAGAAGCGCCTCATAGACGAAACGGTGACGAAGATCGTCAGGCGTTACCGCACGCTCTATCCCGAAAAGCCGATCATCGCCTCTGAGATGGGGACTGTCGCCATCTACGGCCACCATGACCCGGCGGCAGGACAGGGCACCGAGGAGTTCCAGTACCATTACGACAAGGACGTCATCGACCGCATCTTCGCCGATCCGGAGCTGTCCGGCCTTGCGCTGTGGCATTTCGCCGACGCCCGCACCTACCACCGTGGAGGGTCCAACATCCGCGTGAAGCTGCTGGCGGAGAACCTGGCCGGGCTGTACGACGGATACCGCAGGGCGAAGATGGTCACGCAGGTCGTCCGCGAGGGCTTTTCGCGCAAGGCCGCCGGTGAACAGTAGGCATATTCTGCAAGAAAGTAAAGTCTCATAGGATGGCAAAACCATGAAAAGCATTGCAAAGTTTTGCTGTTGTGCGCTTGCCGTCATGGCAACGCTGTTCGGCATGGCGGCGGCACCGCGCGCCACTGGCAAGGCTTCTTTCAAGAGCGAAATTACATTGCTCCCGGGCGAGGTGTGGTGGGGTGGCGGCGGAGGCGACGGACAGAACCAGCCGTACGGACTGAAGGACTCGCGGCGCATCAACCTGAGTCGCAGCGGCGCGACGGCCTCTCCGCTTCTCGTGTCGTCCGCCGGACGCTACGTCTGGAGCGAGAAGCCGTTCGAGTACCAGTTCGTGAAGGGTACTCTCCATCTTGATTCACGCGTGGAGCGCATTGAGCCGGTCGTCGCAGGCAAGACGCTGAAGGACGCATACCTCGCGGCGACGAAGGCGCACTTCCGCTTCGACGGCAAGACGCCTCCCGACATTTTCTTCACTCTCCCGCAGTGGAACAACTGGATCGAGATATTCCTGAATGGAATGGGACAGAAAGCCGCTGACGACTACACGGCGGAGCTTGCGAAGAGCGGCTTCCCGTGCGGTATCTACATGATGGACGGCGGATGGATGATCAGCCAGGGGACGTACGAGTTCTATCCACGGGACTTCCCCGACCCCAAAGGACTGTTCGACCGCATCCGCTCGCACGGCTGGACGCCGCTCATCTGGACCGCAAACTTCGTCTCGCCCGACAGCCGCGAATACAAGAAACTGCGTTACCACCGCAAGCCCGATGGACTGGACTACCTGATACACGTCGACAGGCCCGGTTCGCACGACGCGGCGGTGTTCCGCTGGTGGAGCGGCATCAGCGCCGTCTATGACCTCACCAACCCCAAGGCGAACGCGTACTACGCCCAGACGCTCAGGGACTTCGCCGCGAAATACAGCATCGCTGGCTACAAGTTTGACGCGGGCGGGGCGCACTACTTCGAGACGGGGTGCAGGATGTTCGACCCGAAGGCCGAGGGTGTCGACTACACGCGCCTCTACGCGGAGTTCGCCGCAAGGGAGTTCCCGTACCACGAAATCCGCGTAAGCTGGAAGTGCGGGGGGCTACCGATCGTGACGCGCCTCAGCGACAGGGCCCATGCGTGGACCGGCGGCTCGGCGCAGGACACCGTGATCCCGCAGATCATCGTGGCGGGGATGCTGGGATGCCCCTACGCCCTTGGCGACATGGTGGGCGGCGGGCTTGACCACACATACCTTGGCCGGAAGGTCGACGAGAAACTGTTCGTGCGCTCCGCCGCGATGCAGTCGCTCCTGCCAATGATGCAGTTTTCAGCGGCGCCGTGGCGGCATCTTTCGCCGAAGGGCGTGAGGCTGTGTCGGATGTTCGCCGACCTCCACGTCGCCTTCGGCCCCTACATCATGGAGACGGCGCGCCACGCCGCGAAGACCGGCGAGCCGATCGTCCGCGCAATAGAGTACGAGTTCCCGCACCAGGGCTTCAACCGTCCGATGCAGCAGTTCATGCTCGGCGACCGCTGGCTCGTCGCCCCGGTGATGACGCCCGATGACGCGAAGACGGTGGAGCTTCCGGCGGGCAAGTGGCGCGACGACCTCGGCGAGGAACACCTCGGCCCCAAGACGCTCAACCTCAAGGACGTTCCGCTCGACCGCCTCCCGCGTTACGAGCGCATCGAATTTCGCTGCCAAGATAAGATCCCAACAATAGGTGCGGCGTCCGCCGAGGTATGGTACGTGCCGGGTTGGAACCGCACTAACGAGACGAACGGGCTTGCGTACACGTCCTGCACGAACGTGTTCAAGGGCAAGGTCTGCGCGTTCTGGGGATGGGACGGCGACCGCAGCTGGTCAACCTCCGCGGCGAACGCGGATGTCGCCGCGAAGCGTCTTGCCGACGAAATCGCCGCCACCAACGCAGCCTTCCGTTCCGAGCTCGTGATCGTGGGACACTCACTCGGAGGGCGCATCGTGGCGCGGACGCTCGCGGAGCTGTCGCGCCGGGGCATGAAGGTGGCGCAGGGCATCATGCTCGCGCCGGCGATTCCCATGAACGATCCCGACGTCGCGCTGATGGGCGGCGGGTGCGTGCGTCCTGCCATCTTGGTGGTAAACCCGAAGGACTCCGTTCTCAAGTACTGCTACGACATGGTGGGCGGCGAGGGCGGTCCGGCGCTTGGCCGGAACGGCTCGCCAACCGCGCTCGCGAACGTGGTGGAATACGCCGTCCCGAAGACAATCACGAACGAGACGAAGATCGACGCCGCATGGGGACGTTCCGAGACTGTCAAGCGCGTGTGCAACCACCTTGCGGCGTTCTACTTCACCGAACTTCGGCGCATCCTCGACGGCAAGCCGTCGAAGTCTGCGCAGGTGCGCGTGCCGCAGGGACGCATCAACCTCGAATGGAAGGTGATAGACGCTGGCGTGTGGTGGGACGTACTCGACACCTGCGGCGGGTGGAAGCTCGAGCGCAACATCGTGACGGGCCATTGCCGCATCATCAGTCCCGCGCGCAAGCGCGCGGCATGGGGTCCTGAATCCCAGATGCGTGCCTCCTTCAGCAAAATCCGCGCCCAGCTGTCGCCCAACCGGTAGGGCGGTTTCGTGAAACCGCCACTCAGAACGCGCCGGTAGAGCGGTCGCCCCGCGACCGCCGCTGACTGGGAAAGCCGCCATCTTGGTGGCTCAACTGGAGCAACGGGCGTCCTGCCCGTTGCGAATCTACGCGGTAGGGGCCGCGCTTGTCGCGGCCGAGGTAGCATCGTCCAAAGTCCAATGTCCCAAAACTCCCTTTGTCGTCTGTCTGTTGTCGTCTGTCCATCACACCCCTGCCGATTTTTGCTATACTATCCCCACACAAGAAATCACCATTGGTATCGTTGAAAACCAGATGGTCGTCTATCAGCCGAACGAGACCATCCGACTCTCGGTTTAGAAAGAAAGGAAAGAGGCAAGATGAGAGCAATAACCAACAAGCAGGAACTAATCGAGAGACTGGCCGAAGAGA
>CAMKJU010000179.1 GCA_946413265.1 uncultured Lentisphaerota bacterium | reverse complement strand
GCTTGCGGCGCGCGCGGGGCGCGCGCCCTACCGGTTTGGGCAATAGGTGGTTGATCATAATCTGACAGGCTGGTGAAATATTGAGCGGTGGAAGGCGCGGGAGGCGCCTTCCGCCGCTTGATTTTGTATTGGCATGGATGTTGCTATGGGGAGGGCGTAAACACCACCAGAAAGGAAAACACAAATGGACGATCAAATTGTTGTAGACGAGTATGACATCGAAGAAGCCAATGGCGTTACCGGCATGCCGTGGATCTCTTATAAAGATGGAAATGAGAACTGTGAAGAGCCGATCATAATCTCGTTGAAGGACATCGTGACGTTGTTCAAGAATGAAGGCAATGAGCCTAACGGAGGAGAAGATGGACGTTACCATTTCACGAAAACTAGGTTGGTTCTCGGTTCCTACTATTGCGTAGAGACGAGTGAGGAGTGTACTATCACGCTTCGCCACGCCTACATCGGCGCATGAGGGTTGAATGTTGAAGCGGTTGTTGAATCTCGATCTGCTGGAGTTTCATGTGCGCGAGGCGGCTCAGGAACTTGACTTGCTGCTGGATTCGATCCAGTATGCCAGGGACGGAACGCGGCGGGAGGGCACTGTCGGCGACGAGCCATTGCGTTGGCCGTGGCAGGAAGGTGCCCTTGCCGCTTCGCTTGAACACGTCTACCACCACCTCAACTTCGCGTGGAACGGGCGGTTCAAGACGATGCGGGAAGCGGATGCGCAGTTCGATCGGAATGAGAAGTTCCCATATCCGCATGGCGCAGTCGGCTGGTTCGCGAAGTTCTGGCCGAAGATGGCGAGAACGTCGCAGTAAGGCGCAAGGCGAAAATACAGCAATACAGCATTGCGGTTATCCGGCGTTTTTGTTATAATCTCCGCCATGAAAGCAACCATGCAGATTCCTGATGAGATGTACCGTGAAGTCAAGGCGAAAAGCGCACTTGAAGGACGGTCTGTTCGCTCCGTGACAGTGATGCTCTACGCGAGTTGGCTGCGCGGCCTTGTGCCAGACCCCGATTCGTCACCGAGGCTTGCAGCGGCAAAGCCCGTCGGCGGCAAAAAGCCGAATTTGTCCTGCTTCGGCGTCGGGCGGCGTTTCGTGCGCAAGAACGCGAATGGACCGCACGACATGGCGTCGATACGCGAAAGCATCGCCGCCGGTAGGAAGATGTCATGACGCACGGACTTGACACATCGATGGTCGTGCGCATCATATCGGGGTTGCCGGAAGGCGCGGCAGAGAAAGTCGGCGAGCGGATCGCCGCCGATATCGCCGGAGGCGACGTTTTCACCGTATCCGCGCTTGTGCTTTCGGAGGCCTATTTCGCGCTTCAGCACCACTATGCGTTCACAAAAGAGGAAGCGTTGCAATCTCTTCTTGCCTTTTCTCGCACTGATGGAATCCAAATGTCCGAATCGATCAAGGCGATATTGGGATCTGCGAACCTCGCCAGAGCGAATCCTGGATTCGTCGATCGAATGATCGTAAGCGAGTACGCCACTACAGGGAGTGATACATACTCATGCGAGAAGTCCTTTCGCCGACTTGATGGAACCGTAGTGATTTGACGGATAGAGAAATATTGAGCGGCGGATGCGCAGTTCGACCGGGATGAGAAGTTTCCGCATCCGCATGGCGCAGTCGGCTGGTTCGCGAAGTTCTGGCCGAAGTAATTGATTAGGAAGAGCCAGCGAAAGAGGAGTGGGGCGGAGGCGCAAATGACGTGACTGTGTGGTGCAAAGTTGGCGCTGAATGTGGCCAAGTTTGCAGTGGCGCCGTGAATTTTGTTGGATGAGTTCTAAAAGTTGCATGTTGACAATCTCGATTGAAATCTGATATAATTTCGCCGTTTGAAAAACAGGAGTTTCCGTGGATTGGCTCTGCGATGCCTCGTTCGCCTCCCGTGCGCTGAACGTCACGGTGACGGAAGTGCCGCTCAACGCGCAGGTCCGCGACGGATGGTTCAAGCTGTACCTTTCGGACATCGGCCTGCTCTCGGCCTTGTATGGCACGGAAACGAAGGGTCTTCTGTATTCGGGAAGACTGAAGGGGAATGCGAAGGGGGGGCTTTACGAGAACCTGATTGCCGGCGTGCTTGACCGCAAAGGCATCCCGCTTTACTACTTCAAAAGCGAGGACGGTGCGCGTGAAGTCGAGTTTGCGATTGAGCGTGACGGCGGAATCGTGCCGGTCGAGGTCAAGGCGTCCAATGGCGCGACCATCTCGCTGAACGAGGCCCTTGAGAATCCGCAGGTGCCGTACGGGTACAAGTTCATCGACGGAAACGTCGGCGTTTCGGGGAAGAAAATCACGTTGCCGCACTACATGGCAATGTTTATTTGAAAATATTGAAGTGGCAAAGCCATACCTTCTCTGGATGAAGGACAGGAAGATTCAGGACGGGGTAGAGTATCTGCCTATCTACATGGCTCCGTGTCTGGCGGAGGAAGGCTTATAACGAGAGTGTCAATAGTCGGGTGTGTGCGAGTCCCAGCGACAAATCCCGATCACCGCGTGGGAGCAGGCGATCGGTGGCTACCATCCGGCGGAGAAGTGGCTCAAGGACCGCAAGGGCCGCGCGCTCACGCAAGACGACCTGCGCCACTACCAGCGCATCATCCTCGCCCTTGTCAAGACGCGCAAGGTGATGGAGCGAATTACATGAAGCAATGTGCGAAGCACTAGCCCATTGTAACGGGCAAGATGCCCTGCACGCAGCCCGCGTCCAACGCCTTCAATTTTCATTTCCCGCTTGCGTCTGCGGCGGTTATTTTGCTAAACTTACCACGCAGGACACCTCGATTGTGTTTTTGCAGTTATGCGGTTTATTTCAGACCAGGAGGCTTGATCCGCAACTGCCACGAAAGAGGGGTTTATGAATTGCCTCGTATAATATGAGCATGAAAACGACAAGAAGAAATTTCATCGGATCAATGGCCGCAGGTGGTGCGTATGCCGCGCTTCCGGGCGGAATCGCGTTTGCGGCGAATGCGGCGGCGGGACGGGCTCTGCCGGTTCCCACTGCTGCGCAGAGGCGCTGGGCCGACATGGAGCTCGGGATGTTCTTCCACTTCGACATCCCAGTATTCAAGCCAAACTGGAACTGGCGAAGTTTCAAGGACTTTCCCGATCCAAAGCTCTACAATCCCGCGAAGCTCGACACGGACCAGTGGATGGAGGCGGCGAAGGCCTACGGTGCGAAGTACGTCGTGCTCGTCGCGAAGCACTGCAGCGGGTTCCTCCAGTGGCAGAGCGATCTCTATCCGTACGGCCTTAAGCAGGCGTCATGGCGGAACGGAAAAGGCGACCTTGTGAAGGACTTCGTCGAGAGTGCCCGCAGGTACGGCCTTTTGCCCGGTCTTTACGCAAGCGTTTCCGGCAACGGATTCCTTGGCGCGGACAATCTTGGTCGTGTCTTTGTGAAGGGCTGCTGGCTGGGCGACCCCTCGCCCGAGTCGAAGAAGCGGTACGCGAAGATATGCGAGAGGATGACCGAGGAACTCTGGAGCCGCTACGGAGAACTCTTCGAGATATGGTTCGACGGCGGCGCGCTGGCGCCGGAGAAGGGTGGCCCCGATCTCTTGCCGCTCATCGAGAAGTACCAACCGAACGCACTTCTCTTCCAAGGACCTCCCGAAGCGAAGAACCTGATACGCTGGGTTGGCAATGAACGCGGTGTGGCACCGTATCCCTGCTGGGCCACGGGAATCGACGGCACGGCGGACGACGGCACGAAGGAGATGCAGTACAACGGCAATCCCGACGGCGGAAGGTGGATTCCCGGCGAGTGCGATGTCCCGCTTGGGCGCAACAGGTGGTTCTGCTACAATAGGGGACCGAACTGGACGATGGACTACCTCATGAACATGTACGACTGTTCCGTGGGGCGCAACTGCAACCTCCTCCTCAACGCCGCGCCGCAGCCTGACGGTCTCATTCTCGAAAGCGAGATGAAGACTTACGCGGAGTTCGGTCGGCGCATCAAGGGACGCTACGCAAACAGACTCGCGGCCGCCGAAGGAGAGGGCGACCGCCTCGAACTCGCGATTCCGAAGGATTCCGGTCCGGTGAACCAGGTCATCCTCGCAGAGCGCATTGAACACGGCGAGCGTATCCGCAAGTTCGACCTGGAGGCGCTTGTCGGCGCGGAGTGGAAGAAACTCTACTCCGGCACGTGCGTCGGGCACAAGCACATCGTCCGCTTCGAGAAGGTCGCCGCCTCGCGCCTGCGACTCTCCGTCGCGGCCTCCGCCGCGAAGCCGCTCATCCGCGATTTCTCCGCATACTGCAACTGAAGCTTGTTTCGCGCCCATTTCCGGGCATTTCGGTCAGCAGAGCATCATCGACCGCAGAGCGCGTTGTAGGGTGTTTTTTGACGTGAGACTTGAGACGCGAAACGTGAGACGGGCCGATTACAATTTTTTCAAATTCCCTAATTGACAAAACCGACGGGGAGGGGTAAAATAGTGTTGGTTTCAGTTTTAATCGTCAAAAGGACAAAACGAAAATGAACACTAGAAAACTGATGGCAGTTACGGCAATCTGCGTAGCGACGGCGTTGCCGGCATTGGCCGGAACGGGAAAGTCGATCTCGATCAACTTTGCCGGGCCGAGGGATTCGCCGACGAATCCGGGCGATTCGGCCTTCAGCACTGTGAGCGGTTCGGCGCTCTTTGGCGCGCTGCCAGTCGCCGGCGACAACTGGAACAACTTCCAGACGCATTCCTCCACGCACGGAAGCGGCGTGGCGAGCGCGTCGTCGATCAAGCTCAACGACGGCTCCGTCGCGGCAGGCGTATCTGCATCGTGGAACGCCAACTGCACCTGGTCGGTAAGTACGAGCTCCACGACGGACAACATCTTCAACTCGTTTCTCGATGGATCTGACGCGCAGACGCTGACCCTGTCGGGACTGACGGCGGAAAACGGCTTTCCCTCTACTTGCACGGTCTATATCTACTGCACTTCAGACCGATCGGGTGCCGTGTTCTGTCCCAAGACCGTGAACGGGACGACCTACACCTACGCGAACGGCGCGGTGACGGCGGGCACGACGTCGTGGGGCAGTTGCACGTTCGCGCAGAACAAGAAGCTGGTGCTTGGCGGCGACTACCTGAAGATCGAAGGCGTGGCGATAACCGACGGAACCGTGACCATCTCGTACGCGGCGGCATCGGATGGAACGACCGCGAAATACCACGGTTCGCTTTCCGCCGTGCAGATCGACTTCGGTGAACGCTGCGACTATACTCTCTCCGTCAACTTCTCCGGCGGACAGCAGACGAACGACAAAGACTACGGTCCGCTTTCCGGGGCGGATGAATACGGCGCCGTTCCAGTCGCAGGCGACTTTTGGAACAACACATACGCGCGCGAGCTGGAAGCCCAGACCGGATTCCTGTGGAACGACGGCGCGGCCCATCCCGGCAGCGTGACGTTCGCGCACACCTGTCACCATACGTGGGCGAACGGGACGGGCGTGACGAGCGGCAACCTCTTCTACAGCTATCTTGACGATTCCGCCCATTCGTGTTCGATAAGTGGACTGACTGCCGCGAATGGATTCCCGGGCTACTGCTGGGTTTACGTCTATCTGTCAACGGACAACGGGAGTCGAACTTTCGAGCCGGTCACCGTCAACGGCGTGACATACACGTATTCGGCGAATATCGTCCAGGAGGGCAATGGGGCATGGGGAAGCTCCGCAAACGCCGTGGCCAACTCTCTGGTACACGGCGGCGACTACCTGAAGATCGGCCCCGTGCTGCTTGAGAACACGGGTGGCCGCGTAGATGTGAGCGTGGTGAATCTCGGCAACAAGAAAAAGTACCGTGGCGCGATCGCGGCAGTACAGGTTGCCGTGCCCGTGCCGACAACGTTCACGGTGACGGCGACGAGCGAGGGACAGGGAACGGTTGCCATCGGGCAGGGCGCGCCCGGCGCGACGGTCTCCGTTGACGGCACGTTCGGCACGCCTGTGGAGACGACCCTTACTGCGACGGCGGCGGCTGGATACCTGTTCGACCACTGGGAAGGCCCCGTTGGGCTTATTGCATCCGGCACGGCGTCAGACGCGACGGTTTCCGTGAGGACGTCCATGCCGGCCGAGTTCAAGGCAGTGTTCCTGCGGGATGACGTCGTGGCGACGGCGACCTGGACCGGTGCCGGTACGGCGGGAGACCTTTCCGACACGAACAACTGGCTTTGCGCCAACAGCTCCGGGGTGACGATCGAGGGAGGCCTGCCCGGCGCGGACACGACAATCATCATCGCCGGCCAGACGGCGTTCTCCTTCCCCGAGAATGCATCACTGACCTACCACGCGATCCGGTTTGACAACGTGCAGCTCACTGCGGACGTCAACTGGAACGGAATAGACTTAACAAAGGTCGCGTCCGGGAGTTCCATCGACCTTTGCGGAAACGACTTGGAGATGACGGCGTTGAACGGGAGCGTGATTAACGCATGGTCCGTGACCGACAGCTCGGCGCAGGGCTCCGGCGGCAAGTTCATATTGACCGTTGCGGAAGGCGAGGAGTTCGTGAACGGCATAATCTCGGATAACGGCGGAATCGCGCTTTCCGGAACGCTGCGGTTCGTCAAGGAGGGAACCGGCGTGTTCCGCGCCCACAGGGCCGGGCAGACCTACACGGGCGGAACGCACGTGAAAGCCGGGACGGTCATCTGCGACATCTGGACGGCAAATGCCGCGAACCGTAATCCGTTCGGAATCGGCGACAAGACGCAGACCATCCGAATCGAGAAGGGTGCGGTCCTTGACTTCAACACCAACATCAACGGGAGCATCTACAATTACGAACTCGGCGGCACGATCAAAGTCCGCGGCGCCAATCAGAACGCGGCATGGGACACGGACTTCAGCAACACATGGATGCAGGACATCGTTCTGATAGATGACGCGACGATCGAGGGCGGCTGGCTTCACTTCGGCAGCAACGACGCGAACGACTACGGGGAACTGAACCTGAACGGCAAGACCTTGACCGTGGAAATCAACGTGGGTAGCGACAACAACTGCCAATGCTACGCCAGGAATTTGAGGGTTACGCAAACGGGGACGATAAAGATAAACGCCGCTTCCGCAGGGGCGTTGCAGATCAGCGCCGACGATGCAGACTTCTCCGCCGCAAATCTCCAGTTCGAGGGGAACGTTTTCCTTTTCCTAGCCGGCAACAAGACTGGCTCAATTCTGGTGAGAGACTTTGCATACACGGACACGAGGAATTACTGGGCGGCGCATAAGCACACGGCGCGAAAGGTGGTTGTCGGTGGCGTCTATAAGGCCGGGGCGTATCGTCCGCCGGTGGAGCTGAACAATGGCGCGACGCTTGACCTTTCGGGTGTGTCGGACAGCTGGAATGCTACGGGACACACCGGCAATATATCCAAAAATGACACGTATATCAGCAACAATCCGGGACAGGTCACGTTCGCATCCGGCGCGACCATTGCGGTTAATCTTGGTGAACGCGCGTTCGGACAGGGCAAGACGAAGGTCGTGAATTGGGCCACCCCGCCGACCGATGTGGCGTTTGTCCGTAGCGCGGGGGTTGCGCGTGACATCTCGTTCAAGGTGAAGGACGACGGCCTCTACGCCTGCCGTCCAGTCGGGCTCATGATCTTGGTGAGGTGATCAGATGAAAACATTGACTATTGCCGTATTTGCAGCATCCTTGCTTGCCGGAACGGCGGCGGGCGATGTTGAGTTCAACTCCAACTGGCCGGTCAGGGGCAAGCGCGTG
>CAMKJU010000178.1 GCA_946413265.1 uncultured Lentisphaerota bacterium | reverse complement strand
CATACTTACGCTCGTTCATAAACACTCCCTTCGTTGCGGCTCGCGTGGACGCTCGTCCTCCCGTTGCTGGCAAAGCGACAAGAAAGCACACACACAAGGGCTGCGGATGCCGCCTTTGCGTCGTCGCAATTGATGCGATTTGTCATGCTTTTCATCATCGTTCTTTGCCTTCTTCCTGGTCAAGTGTATAATTCACCCAAAAGAAAGCGGCGTTATTCTATCATATTTTACGATTGTAAGTCAATCGCCGGGAGCTGCTAAATTGATGTTGGCCATAGCTTTTCTCGATATTTCCCCTACTTTCTCGTATTGATGTTTCGGGCGCTCGCGATCAGGAGCCGGACGTCGCAACCGCGATGCGCTTGAACTGGAGGCGCCAGGCTCTGGGCTCGTCGGCGGCAGGCGCGCCGAGTTCGGTGGCGCGCACACGCAGCGCCTTCACCTTCGGATAGCCGATCACCGTGTAGAAGTCGACAACGAAGGGCTTGCCTCGCTTCGGCGGCGTTACGTCCGCATACGTCTTGAGAACGCGCCACGCACCCGAACCATCCATGCCCTCCACCACGAACGCGCGCGGAAACCCTGCCGTGCCGCCGCGCGAATCGCGGTCGTCCCGAGCCCACAGCTCAAGTTTTTCCACGCTCTTCACCGCGCCAAGTTCGATCATCAGCCACTCCTCCTCCTTCGCGCTGTCGTGCGCCTTGCTGCTCCAGCCCTTGAACCTGTCCTTCTGGATCGGCTCGGCAAGGTTGTGTAGGCTCCATGCCGGACGCGCCTCGTGGGAAGACGACGCCGAGAAGCGCAGATGGCCCTTCGCATTGATGTACACAGCATCCTTCACCGGGTCTGCAAGCGCCTCGGGTTTCACGTTCTTCGCGACGATCATGTAGTCGCCGGCAGGAAGAGCGCCAAGCTCCGCCGTCTCCCTGCCATTGACCGTCACGCGCTCGCACTGCGGCAGAACGACCGATCCAACCGTCCCATGCGGGAACGACACCGCCACGACCAGATCGCCGTCTTTCATCATCCAGTTGGCGGATATTGTGCCATGCGGCGTGGGAACGCGTCCCTTGGCCGATGAAATCGAGGCGCATGGACGCGGACGCATCTCGAACCTCGCATACCCGGGCGCCGTCGGCTTCACTCCCAGCACCTCCGCAGAAAGGATTCCCGCGATGGCCGTATCGGGATGCGATTCGTCGCCCCACCCTCTTCGATGCAGCCCCATGCACTCGGTGGTCGTTTTCGCCCCTTTCCACTTCGGGCTGAGCAGCTTGTACCAGTTGTGCGCCTCGATCGCCTTGAGTCCGCGTTCCATGAATCCGTACTCCATCAACCCGCGCACCGCGAGCGCCTGGAACTTGCCATGGCCGGTGCGCTTCAGATGCGGCGCGATGCGCAGCGCCTCCTCGCGCGTCGCGAAATGCGTGGCGAGGGCGAGGGCGTTTGCCTCAAAACCAAAACCGTGGTTCTTGTCGGAAAGCTCGAAGAAGCCTTCGTTGTCGTTCCAGAAGCGCGTGCGGATCGCCTTCCAGAGTTTCTCGCTCCACTTCTCGAAACGGGACGTGCCGTCCTTGTCGCCCAACGCACATGCCATTGCCGCCGCGTCCTTGCAGCACTTCCAGAGAAGGATGTCCATGTACGCACGGTGGGAGGTGTCGCCGAGGTTGAGGTTGCAGGCGTGCTTGGAGGTCTCGGCGCGCTGGACGAACGTGCCGTCATCCTCGGTGTGCGCGGCGAGATAGTCCATCAGCTTCACCACCTTCGGATAGAGTTCGCCCGTCGTCTTGGCGTCGCCGGAGTAGAGATAGTAGTCGTACAGCACGGGCACGAACCATGCGGCGAATTCGTCTGAGGGGAACGGTCCCCACTCGCCCTTTGCAGGGGGCGTAGCGCGTTCGGCGTAAGGACACGCCTGCACATACCCTTCAGGCGTCTGGTTGAAACCGAGAAGCTTCACCGACCCGCGCATGTACGGCTCGTCGCCCGGGTTGAACGAATAGAAGATGTTTCGCTCCGCCCACCAGAGGTCGCCGCTCCAGATCAGCCTGTCGCGCTTCGCGCCGTCGGCCACGTACGGTAGGGTGCGCGCGAATTCCCAGTTGTCCAACGAATGCGGACCTGCGACATTTGGCCCCCAAAGGTTGTTCCCCGGACCGATTTCCATACCGACGATGACAGGCCAGGACTCCTTCTCGACGGAAAGGCCGACAGTCTCGCCCTTCTTAATCGGCACTGAGACGGTCTTTATCTCGTTCGTGGAATCCTGCACCACCTCGGTGCGCCTGCCGCCGGCAATGACGGCGAAGCGTCCCTGCGGGAAATGCGGGTTTGCGTCAAACTCATACGTGACTTTCAACATGCCGTCGACAGGCGACTGAATGCGGTAGCGTCCATCGCCAGTCGCCGCCTCGAGCTTACGCGGCAGAAGACGTCCACCCGCGCACTTCCATGCGTCGTGGTTCGGGAAGGCGGCGATCTGGCACGTCCAGACGCTGATCTGCCAAAGCCTGTCGAGACGCGGATCGGAGCAGGTGAACCAACCCTGAAATTTTCCATCGCGGAAAACCTCGGCGTTCTCGATCTTGAACGACGAGAGCGTCACCTCGGTACCGGGCGTGTCGAGCTGAATGCGCGCATAGCGCTGCTGGCCCTGGATGAGAGGCGCGACAAAACGTCCCGTGCGGCAGATGCGGTAGATCTCGTGGCGGTTGATGTTGCCGGGAAGCGCGGGGATGTCGAACGTGGGGCCGAGGTACCGTGCGCTGGTCTCGCGCGAGAAACAGCCCTTCTCGCCGAGACCGTCGGGATGGTTCGCGTACGCAACGCGCATCACGGGACAGCCCTTTGCGGACGCGACGTCAAACACGGCATATCCACCCGTGCTGGCTTCGCCGAAGTCGAGACGCAGCACCTGCGGTTTGCCGCCTGCTGGATACGAAAGCGTCAACGGGAAATGCACGTTGTCGGGATAGGCACAGGAATAGTCGTCCGTGTGCGCCGCAAATGCCCTCGCAGCGCCGGCAAGCGCAAAAAAGAAAACCGCGGCCGTAGCCAAAGTGAAACGTTTTTCATTCTTCATCGTTCTTTCCTTCTATTTGAACACCTTGTGAAAGATGCGGCTCGTGTAGTGACAGTGACCGCGCCAAACGTCAGGACTTCAAAGCCTCTGCGAAGAGATCGGCGCCCTTGAGGTTGATCTTCAGGTTCGCCTCGTTGTTACACGAGACCCAAGGGGCCATCATGAAGCCCCTGAGGTTCCTTGTCGAGATATCGCGCCGACACAGCTTCACGAGTTTCCCGATCACGTCGTCCGCGCCAATCTTGAGCTTTTTACGCTGCCATCCGGTCCAGTTCGTCCCGCACGGCACCTGTTCGAATCCGGCCTTGTCAAGGTCGTAGAACCCCTTCAGGCGCTTGTGGTCGGATGTCTTGTTCTCGGACAGTTCGAAGCCGCCGTAGCTCTCGTCGTAGTACCAATTGCTCATGAGCACGGACTTCGGGCACCGCTCGTAGAACTCTGGATGGTCCCACCCGTAGTCGCTCCATGCCCATGCGCGCATGTCGTTCTTCTCCACTGTCCTGACGATGTGCAGAAAGTCGTGCATCCAGAACTCGCCCTTGCGTACGATCACGTAGAGGCAGCGCCCAGAGTGGTCTTGGTGCCTCGCTGTTTCCTCGTCGTAGCCGATGTGGAGGAAGCGCGGGTGGTCGAAGATTTCCGCCACGTCCGCAATCAGATCCTCGCACACTTTGTAGTAGGTGGGCGTGGAGATCATGCGGCGATAGTGCTTGAGCCATCCGTTGTGCGTTGTCGAGAAGTTGAGCTTGGGGATCACCTCGATGCCGAGCTTGTTGAGGCGGACGATTTCCGCGCGCATCTTCTCGGGCGTCCAGCTGCCCTTGATGGACAGTTCGGGGTGGCTGGGATAGACCAGCCCCTCGCCGAGGTCGACCACGATCATGTTCATCCCCTTTGCGGCGATATAGTCGGTGGCCTTGCGCCACAGGTCGTCCTTGTTGCGCAGTTCGGTATCAGGGAACGGCGAGCTGCCGTTGGGGGGGATCGCAGCCTTCACGACCTTGAGGTCAACGTCCGGCGGGAACCAGTCGCACCACATGTTGTGGCCAAGGTGCAACAGGAACGCCTTGATCTCGCCAGGCGCCGTGAAGCAAGGGAGCGGCGTGCGCGCGGCCACGCCACCGGCCGTTGCCAGCGCAGTGGAGGCAATGAATGAGCGTCTTGTCGTCGTCATGCTGTTTTCCTTTCGAGTTGGAGTTGTCAAGATACGTAATCAATCCAGCGGATGTACGTTCACGCGGTCGAACCAGATCTGCTCGTCAGCGCGCTGCTTCGCGCCTAGAAGAAGACAGAACGAGTTTGCGTTCTCCGGCACGCGCACGAACATCTCGCCCTGCCGCCATCCGTCGGACCCCGCTTCGCCGATTGTCGGGAAACAGCCTGGGAGAGACCAGTTCCACGATCCATTCCGCTTCCAGTAGATGGACACCGAAGGCTGCGAGCCCTTCGTGTAGAACCGCACCAGATAGACGGCTCCGGGCTTTGTCTTCGGCGACTCGAACGTGAAGCATCCATTACCGCTCCCCTTGATGCTGATCGAGGTCGAATCGCCCACGCCGGTTCCGGTGTCGACGCCGAACACGCCCTTGATCTTCTTGTCATCCTGCCAGCAGCCAAACGGCCGAGGCACCTTCCCCGCATGGAACTTCCCGGGCGCAAGAGGCTCGTGGTAGGCGCACTCGCCGTTCCCCACCAAATCAGTCAGCGCGCCGGCGCGCGTCTTTTCCTTCAGCTTCAGCTCCATCCATCCCCGCGGGTCACGTACGTATCCAAGCAGGCTGGAGATGCCGGGAAGAGCCTCCTCCCACGTCTTGTAGGAGCTGCGATCGCCGTTCCACTTCGCATTCGCCACGCCGCGCCATCTGATCCATGCACACTTCTCGCCGTACACCCACACGGTGTCTTCCGCACACGCGACAGCCTGGCGGATGTTCTCCTCGAAGTGTTTGAGGCGTGATCCATGCACAGGGCCAAAATACCACGGGCTGTTCGTGGGATTGATGTAGCTGTCGAGGTAGTGTCCGGATCCCGTGCAGACGTTGAGGAGAAAGCGATCTCTGTTCTTCACGTCAACGACGGGAAGCATGCCCTGCTTCTGCTGCCATGCCGCCACGTAGAAGTCGCGGCGCGACGCCTCCTGCCTGTAGGCGCGCTCGTCGCCGTCGATCAGCTTCATGGTCTCGGGCAGTCTGTCCAGCATGCCGTTGACGAACGCCGGCCAGAGGTCGCGCCGGGACTTCAGGAACTGCTGCGGATCCGCCACGCCCGAGAAGTCGTGGTACGAGAGCGAGAGCAACCAGAAGAAGAGGAGCTTCGCGCGCGGATGCGCCGCGGCCACGGCGTCAATGAACTCCCCGCCGCGCCGCCGCGCGAGCCTGCTCGTCGAATCGAAATCGCCGTCTTCGTTCTGGAAGACGAACTGTTTCGTCGCTGAATAGTCTTCGGGATCGATCAAGAGACCTTCTATTTGCGCCTCATGCGCGATCTGCGCAAGAGTCTTCATGTTCCCGATGGCGAGCGCCCATGCCTTGTCGTCGTCCCACCGAAGGCGCCTGGCGGGCGTCCAGAACGCGCTGAGGTAGCAATGGGAAAGCCCCGGCTTGCCGTGAAGTTCCTTGAGAGCGGGAATCTGGTCGGCGAAAGCCTCCCGCGTCCACGGCGGATCGGTGAGGATCGACGAGAAGGAGAGCTTGCGTCCGTCGGGCAACCGCGCGCGAAGCGACAGCGATACGCCATCGAGGCCCGTTCTGGACAGCTCATCGGCATGACGGGCCACTTCCGCTGGAGAGACGGCGAGGAGGTCCCATCCGTGCCCCACCAGATACTTGCGCGGCTTTTCGGCAACTTCGGATTTAGGAGTTATTCGGCAACACCGGGCGACGAATCCGCCGCCGGGGGCCATGTGAAGCGGAATCTTCTCCCCGGCCCTGACCTTCCGCGTTTCGTGGACGTACCTCTGCGCGTCCTCCTTTGCGTCGCCCGCGTCGCGGAAGATTTCAATCGTCCACTCGCCTGCGCCGAGGAACGACGTATCGAGCGTACAGTCGCGCGCCTCGGCGGTGGTGATACCGCCCGCGTACCACGCGCCGTCCCGCGTCTCGCGCGCCGCGACGAACATCGTGTCCGGCGTGCCGGCAAGGCCGACAGTGTTCTTCCACACGGTCGGAACCTTCGCCATGAACGCAAAACATTCCCTGTTCTTCTCGTAGTTCGTGGGCGAGTCGCAGAGCATCTGCAAGGGCGCTTCGTAAAGAACGACCTGCGCCATCTGGCGACAGCGCGTGCCGAGCGTGCCGGGCTGGTTGCGTTTGTCCCTTGCGCGGTAGCCCGAGCCGATGCCATGGTTGTTCATCGCGCCCGGCGTGTAGTCCATCGGCCCCGCCGTCATACGCAAATAGCACGCCGCCACGTCGCTGAACATCGTCCCCTTCTCGTCGAGCTTGTACAGCCCCGGCAGCATCCACTCCTGTCCGTGGATTCCCTCGTAGTTGAGCACGTTCGGATAGCGACGGTGGAGGCCCGTCGGACGGTACGCGCCATGGTACTCCACGTGCATCTTGTTCCGCGCGCAGGCATCGGCGAACTTCTCCATGAAGCGCGCAACGTCCGCGTCGCCCCGGTCGAGGAAATCGACCTTGAATCCCTTGATGCCCGCCTTCGCGAAGTGGGACGCCACGCGTTCCTCGTCGCCGTACACCTGGTGGAACGCCATCCAGTGCCAGAGATCGACGCCCCTCTCCCGCGCATACTTGACGAGATAATCCACGTCAACGGCGGGACACGGCTTCCAGATGTCGAACCCAAACCGGACCTCATAGCCGTACCAGTCCAGCACCACGTACTCAAGCCCGTTCTTCGCCGCGAAGTCGATGAAGCGCTCGTATCCTTTCGTGTCGCACGTCTTGCCGCCGTCGAATCCGTTCCACCAGTCCCACGCCACCTTCCCCGGCCGCACCCACGAGAAGTCCGCGCCCTTGTCCTGCGCGGGCGCAAGCGCCCACACGATGTCCGCCTCGCAGAACTTCTCCGGCGCATCCGCAAGGATGAACACGCGCCACGGGAACGTCCGCGTCCCCTCCGTCTCGACGAGCCAAGTCTCGTGCTCCAGCACCTTGATTCCCGCGCCCCGCTTCTGGACGCGCTTCGGCGCGCCCGCGAACTTCGCCTCGAGTACCGATCCCGTGCGCGAACCGAAATACCAGATCGGGTAGTTGCGCACGTCGGACTCCGTGACGGACACGTACTTCCCGCCCGCCTCATACGCGAACGGCAGGTAGAGCATCATCTTCGAAAGGTCGATCTCGCCCGCCTTGGACGCGAACGGCACAGACTCTTCCTCGCCGAACGCCCGCGTCCGATACCCCCAGCACTTCACGTCGGCGGAGGGAAGGTGCAGCGACGCCTTCTCGGCATCTACCCTTATCTTGCCGGACTTCTTCGTCTCGAAACGGTACGCGACGCCGTCGTTGCGCGCGACAAGCCGCACGCCCCACGCGCCGAAGTCGACGAACGCCTCGTTCGCCGAAAGATCGACCTTTGACTTCTTGTACACCGGCGCGTCGGCGACGCCACTCCGCGTCCCCCTCTTCACGACGGGAGGAACGCGCCCCGTCGCATCCTCGCCATCCAGTCGCGCACCATCCACAGTCAGTCCGATCTCGGACTTCGCGACCACGGTCACGCCCTCGCGTACGACCTCGTATGCGAGTGGATTCGCGTAGAGACGGATCTCGTTCT
>CAMKJU010000177.1 GCA_946413265.1 uncultured Lentisphaerota bacterium | reverse complement strand
CCCCCGGCACGTACGAGAACGTGGCGTTCAAGCACATCGTCACTCGCGACGGCGCGACCGAGACGCTCACGCTCACGATCCCGCGCCTCGTGGTGGCGTAAGCGTCCGATCCGCTCTGCGGTCGTACAATTCAAGCCCCCTGCAGGGTGTTGGCAGGGGGCTTGTTTCATTATTTCGCGATGAGCGTCTGCCCCTCGCGCCCTCTATCGGATAATGATCGTCAGCCCTTTGCGGACGACGACCACCCGCTTGCGGTCCGACGAGAGCGCCAGACCCCATTGGTGGAGTGGGAGTGGTGGAGTAACTTCATGTCATGGCTCATACTCGTCCATGGAAGGCGACGTTCCCAGTTATCACGCCATTTATCTCACGATAATCGAGAAGCCGCTGCGGAAGAGGTCATAGCCCAAGCCGTCTGCGGTCTTGGCAAGCACCCAGCCCTTGGGCTTCGTCCCGGCGACAAAGTCAACAGGCACGCTCGAAAGCATTTCCTCAGAGCCGACCTTGAACAGCGGAACCCTGTCGTAGGTCGATTCCAGGTCAAGCCCGCTCGCGTCTATCATCATCGTGCCCGAGAACGACTCGGTCACGGTGAGGTAACCCGTGCCGCTCGGCTTGAACACCGCGCCGCTGCCCATTGTCAGCGTCGGCGTCGTTCCCTTGCCGGTGATCGACCCTGTGACGGTAAGGGTATAGGTGTTCACGGCCCGCGTCACGGCGCCGTCAAGAACGAGGTTCGTGACCGAAAGGCTCGTCGCGCGATTGACATAGTTCGCCAACTGCCATGTCGCGCCCTCGCGCAGGCGTATCGTGCCGCTCAAGCATTTGCTTGAGACGACCTCGTTGTCATAGTCGTGGGTGGAGATCACCTTTGAACCGCCGAGAACGTCCAACGTCCCCGTCCCAGCAATCGTGCAGTACGACACGTAGAACGTGCCGCCCGTGACCGTCAGCGTGTGCTCTCCCAGGTTGATGTGCGTACCCACGTCATTCCAGTGTTCCGAGATCGAGACCTGGCCAAACGACGCATCGACCGTCGCGTCACCTTCCAGAGTCACCGTGGTCAGCGGCGGCAGTTTCGCATCGCTCACACCGGGGCTGGAAATCAGCCTTGCGCCCGCTTCCAGAATAACCTTGTTCTTCTCGCCGCCGTAGTCGCCGTCCTGGACATTGGCCTCGTCCAGCGTGGCGCCGCCCTTCACGCGGATCGTCGAAGGACGCGAGCCGAACGACCTTCTGTCGCCAAACTTCACCGTGCCGCTCGCAACCGTCACCACCCCCTTGTAGCTGGTGTTGTTCTTTGTCATCGTAAGCGTTTTGCCGGCGCCGAGATCGAGCACGAACGTGCCGGCACCCGAAAGACCGCCGTCAACGAGTCCCGCGGTTCCCGTGCGGACCACCGTCGCGCCGGACGCGATGTCCAGCCGATTGTACGACAGCGAGCCGTCGCCCACGAACGTAAGCGTCCCGCTGCCGGTGACGGACAACCCACCCAATGCATGTTGTTTCGTTACAATCAATGTCGTTTCACCGGAAACTTTCACCGTTGCGACGTCGCCATCCACCGGAACGGCGCCCGTTGACCAGTTTGCCGGATTCTCGAATAGACCGTCGCCACTGGTGTTGTTCCAGACGGCCTCACTGTATGTCAACGTCCCCGCCCCGGGGAAGAGTATTTCGTCTTTGACAGAATCGTACAGACCCGCCATGCCATCCTTCTGGCACGGCGTCAGATCTCGCAACAGAACGTAGGTGCCGTCCACGCCGTTCGTCTGCCAGATCTTCGCGCTGTAGAAGCGAATCTTGGACGGATCGGCGAGACTTCCGTTGTTGTTGCTTGCGAAGACATAGAGAGGATTGTTGGAAGAAAGGAAATCGCCCTGATTGACAACCTTCGTCTTGTGATAGGCGTAGCCACCATTGATGCGGCCCCCCAAGGTGTTGATGTTGTAGTCGCCCTCGGGTGAAAGTTCAGTCGTGATGGTATATTGCGTACCATTCGCGATCTGTCTGGAATCAAGCAGAGACGCGCTGTCGGCAAAACCATACGATGCATTCGGATCTGCATACCCCCTGCGGGAACCGCACCCGGCGCCAATATAGGATGGGCTGCGAGTGCATCCGAAGTAATAGTATCCGCCAGTGCCGCCTGATCCCAAAAACACATCATAAGTACTCACTTCCGCCGTGCGGCTGAGTTTGATTTCCGCCTTCGTGCCGTACTTCGGGCAGACGCCAGTATTGACGTATTGTGCGCCCGTGGACTCGACGTAGTTCAACGCCTTCCTCTCGAACTCCGGCGTCACGACCGCCCCAGCCGTCAAGTCCGTTCCGCTGCCGGAGAAGAAAATCTTCCCGGAGACGGCATCCCAGAGCGCCGCACGGTTGTACCGCTTGCACGGCCTGAAGTCACGGACGAGCGTCCATTCACCTTCTCCGCTGCTCGTCGCGGTCTGCCATATCTTAAGACGATAGAGTTTCGTCTTTGTCGCATTTACCGCGTTACCGTTCTGGTTCTTTGCGAAAACGTACATGTTGATCCCAGTGTCGAACGCACCGAGGCTACCCATGTTCTTGTTTGGATTGAAAGTGTCGTTGTACCATGACGTGTTACCGGCGAAATCCAGCGTTACCCCGGTTGGAGAGATGATTGACTCCAAATGCACGAGAGATGTGTTCCCGTCTCCATAAACTGGACTACCCAAACCCCAGTCTCTTCCCGTTTTGTACCCTACGCACGCATAGCCGTAACCATCCTTGTACCAAGATATCGGACCGGTCGAATGGGAACCCAGCAGACAGGCAGAACCGGGCGCGAGTCCCCGGAAATCAGCCTCTATCTTCGTACCCGTCCGCCCGATGATCTCGATGTCCACAAACTGCGTGCCGGTAGCTTCGACATACGACAAAAACGCATCAGGCGTTTCGAGATCGACGATGTGCGAGAACGTGGCGGAGGCCGTTGTGCTCTCGGTGTAGCCGTCCATGAACGCCTTCGCCTTGAGCGTGATCGAGCGCGTGACTGAAATCGTGCCGCCGTTCGCGACAGACGGCGAGGAGGCCGTCGGCTCCGTCCCGTCAAGCGTATAGCGTATCGTCGCGCCGGCCAGCGGACACGTAATCGTCACCTCCAACGCGCCTTCACTGAAGCTGCCACCATCCGGAGAAATCACTGGCGCGGGGACACGATCCACGACCAGGTCGTTGTCGTATGTGTTGCCGACGCTCATGGTCATGGGATCCGTCAGTGCAATATTGAAAGTGATCTCGTTGGATGCGACGCCGCCAGCAGTCGTGGCCTTGATGGTGCAAGGCTTATTCACGGCGGGCAGGATAATCGCGTAGATGCCGCGCTCATCGCTCGTGGTGACGATGTTCGTGACGACCCCGTTGAGCAGCGTCGTCGTTCCCGTCACCGTCGCGCCGGCCAAGGGGTTGCCGTTCGCGTCGAGAACGCGTCCGCTCGCGATGGAGCCGAGCTCTGAGCAGGTGTCCGTGAAGATGTTGCAGATGACCTCGTCGATTATGTCGTACTGGATGTCTTCCCTGACATCGAACTCCGGCGGCGCGTACCAGGCGTTGGAGCCGGCGAGGTTGTTCCAGCCCATGTTGAAGTGGATGTAGAGCGTGTCGTCGGAATAGCCGTAGCCATCCGCCACGATGGCGTGGCCTTCATCCGTGGACGTGTTGGAGATTCCGATGCCGCACGGACGCTTCGCGTCGAGGTTGGGGAGAACCGCCTTCTTGAGCTTATCCGCCGCGAGTCCGCCGTTGGTGTAGAAGTAGGCCGCGTTCCTGTAGCCGAACACGTTCATCAAGGCATTGGCGAGCGCGGATGACGACGCGCCGCTGCCGTTGGCCGTGTAGGACATCCCCACGGCTACGCCGATGTCATACGTCAACTTGCCGATCGCCTCGCGGTACGCGAGGGTGCTGGACGGGGACTGGTTGTACATCGAGTTGATGTTCGTGGGCATGTTCGACCAGTCGTACGTCCCGCCCATCATCGTGAGGTTCGTATCCACGCCTTCCACCTGACAGGTCTTGGTCTGCGGGGTGACGGACGCCGTCGGATACTGGAAGTAGCGCATGATCTGCGCACCGGACGTCGCCACGCATCCGCAGACCGCGCGTTCGCCGTCGATTTCAGGCGTGTACATGTTGAAGCAGTAGGGATAGTCCGTGCCCGCCCAGTTTCCGATACGGCCCTGCGCCCAGTCGGAGAAGAGCAGTTCGGGAACGCGCAAATCCGTCGGCGCGGGAGACGGCGCCCCGCCGAGGCGCGTCTTGCCGCCGTTTGCGCCGCCCGCCGCACGCAGGCGGCTCCACTTGGCCGCGTTTCCGGAAACTCCGGATAATCCGGAATTTCCGGAAGCTCCGGAAGTTGACGCCGCGAGACGCCTGCCGCCCGTGGCCGACGTAGCGAGCCGGTCCGCCTCAATGGCGGCGCGTCCCGCCAGGAGACACCAGAGCGGATTCTTCTCGCTCGCATCGAACGTGCCGCTCTTCGAATAGGCGAGGATCGGCGTCACTTCGTCGTCGCCGGACGCCACCACGTAGCCGCCACCCTCCAGCGTCACCACGTAGAACTTGCCCTTCCCGCTCCTGCCCGTGTATGTCTCGACGGACGCAGGATTGCCCTCAATGGATTTGTCCAGCGACTCCTTCAAGCTGACCCAGCCCTTGACCGCGCACACGGCGTCGTCCGACGACACCTCCGCAGCATATCCAAAACCAGTAAAAAGCCCGGCCACCAGCCCGGCAATAATCGCCAATTTGCTATGCTTGTAGAGTAGAGACCCACGCCTCGGCGTTGCCGCCGATGCGACTTCCCCCTCGTCAAACCGTACGTGCGGATTTCCCGCATACGGCTTTCCATTGAGTGCTTTTCCTGTTGTCATGGCTTTCTTCATTTCTTGGGCGGACTACTTGTGGACGGGCTACTTGACGATGAGCATGAAACCCTTTCGGAACGCAAGGATGATGTCGCCGTTCTCGTCCGCGATGAACCTGCAGCGATTCGCCGAGACGGCGTCGGGGACAAAAGTGGTATCCGCCGGACGCGCCCCGCCGAACGACAGCAGCTTGCCGTTGTGCTTGCCGGTTTCGGCGTCCTTCGACAGCGCAAGCGTCCTGAACCCTTCGTCGTCCATATCGACTTTCACCTTCACCGTCGCGCCAGCCGGGGCCGTCACGCCGGAGATCGGCCATGCGCCGTCCCACTCCGTCAAATCCAGCGTCGCGCCGTCGGCAAGCGAGGCCGTGAACGCCCCCGTCGAGACGGGCGTGTAGAACGAGGTGAACGTGAACGCGCCGCTTGAAATCGCCGCGCCGCCGTTCAGCGCCTTCGCGCCGTCGGCGAAGTCGTAGTGGTACATCTGCATGTTGGCGTTGCCGTTGAAATCGACCGTGCCGGACACATCGGCGACAATCCACCCGCCAGCAACGCCGCAGGGCTGTGCAAGCCCCGATCCGGATTTCAAAACACCCGCCGCGATTTCCGTTCCGCCAAAGTACGTCTGCGACGCCTTGTCCATCAGGAGCGTTCCTTCACCCTCCTTCACGACCTTCAAGCCGCCCGTAAGCGCGACATTGCAGAACCCGGTCCCGCCGTCCGCGACCACGACATGCAGTTCGCCGCCGACGGCATCGACAATCGTCTCCCCGGCGCTGAACGAACCCGTACCGGCGTTCGTGTAGAAATTGCCATGCGCAAGGTCGAGCAATCCCAACACGCCGTCGCTCGTCCGACGTACGGGTATGAAGTCGCGAACGAGCGCCGTGCCGGAATAAATCTTGCAGGAATACAGTTTCGCCCTTGTAAGAAAATCAGCCTTCCAGCCCGTGTATGCGGCTGTCACTACATACTGGTTGATGGCGAAAAGATAGTCCGTGTATGCGAGCGAATCGCCCTGCGTCCCGGATCCGAGGTCAATCGCCTCTCCCCCCTCCGGCGTGGCGGTACACGCCCCGCTCTTGTCAAGATGGATGTCGTATATCGTCGATGTGGACACCGTGTGCGAATCGATGTTCCCCGCCGACCCGCCGAACGCCCGGCGGAACTTCGCCTTGTTCAGCCACATGGAAAATCCCTTCTCCGTATCGGTCTTTGAGTTTCGCGCACCGTAGAAACTCTGATAATCCTGACTGACGCTGTCAAACTTGATTCGCATGTCAACCTTGGTGCTGTTGTCGTGGATATAGCCTGTGTCTATGTACTGCGTACCTGAAGCCTGGAGGTACTCGATGCGCTCAAAGCCGGAAAGAACGTTCTCATAGCCAAAAAGCGTCGTGCCCACGCTGTCCGTAATCGTACCGGAGCCGGAGACGCTGCTCACGTAGAGCTTGTGCCCGGCGAGGTCGATCGTCGCGCCGGATTCGACAGTCAGATTCGGGAGTCCGCTCCAGTCGATGTCGCCCGTGAGCGTTCCGCCCTCGGAGATGCATTCCGCGTCAATCTCAAGACCGGACAGGTCGTATGTGGCGTCAGGCGAAATCACAAGGTGCAGTCCGCCGGAAATGGTCGGCCCTGCGACGAGCGCCTCCGCGTTCGCGTTCTTCTTGCCGTAAAACTGATTGTTTACAGTGTCGAAGAACCCCGCTTCGCCGTCGGGCTTGCGGACCACGGGGACGAAGTTACGCACAAGCGTCCCGTTGTCATATATCTTGCAAAACCACACCTTGCATTTGCACGGCCACGAACCCGTTGACGAGCTGTTCGACTGATTTATCGCAAGGAGAAAATCGTTTCCGCTTGTATTGTTGCCGTCGACTCCATTGCCGTTCGCGAGATCGTAGTTTACCGAAGAGTCTTCTGGGGATGTCACTGTGTTGGCACCGCTTTTCGAGATGTGGATGTCGTATACCCTGTTAGCCGTAACGCCGTATCCAGAGGCCGGTGTTGACGCCGATTTTTGGCACGTCTGCCTCATAAACTTAGAACCGTTCAGCCAGACTCCGAACTGTGTATCGTTATCGCTAGTGTTTCTGGCGCCGTAAACGACCTGATAGTTGCCTGGAGCCGTATATGCAACGCGCACGTCAACTTCCGTTTTCGCATTGTGGCGATAGCCGGTGTCGATGCATTGGACCGCGCCGTTCTGGTCGGCCTGTATGTATTCAACTCGGCGGTAGATATCGCCATCTACGATCCTGCCCGCGCCTGCGAGGCCCACGACTCTCAGCGAGTGTCCGTTCAGGTTCACCGTCGCACCTGCGGCGAGCGTCACCGTGCCGAACTCGGTCCAGTCGGCGTCTTCCGTCAGCGTGACGTTCTCGGTGATGTTCGTCGCGGCAAACGCCGCCAGCGCGCCTGCCGCGATTGCCGCCGCCGAGACGGCGGCTTTCCATGTTTGTTTTCTCTTGCTCATTTTCATTTTCCCTCTCTGGTGTTGCCCTTGCGGGCGGTTTGTTTAAGGTGTGGCAAAAGACATCGGACTTCTGACAACGGACGATTTGCGAAGTCCGCTGTCAGAAGTCCGAAGTCCTTCCGAAATACCGTGCGCAAACGCGCCCGTACACGGCGTTTTAGCGCGTTTCCGTGCGGTTCTGTGGAGGGTGGCGTTCATGTTTTACAGTGCCTTGATTTCGTCAGAGGCGAGGCCGGTCGCCGCCGCGATTTGCTCAATGGTAAGATTCATGGCCTTAAGGTTACGTGCGGTGTCGAGTTTGTCTTGCCGCAACTTTGCAATCGCCGCGTCGCGTTCTGCCGTCACCGCGTCGGCGCGGGCATTTGCCGCGTCGCGCGCGGCAGTCGCCGCGTCGCGCGCGGCAGTCGCCGCATCAAGCTCGGCAACCGCCTCATTGAACTTCGCCTCAAGCTCAGGAATCTTCTCCGCCCGTCTTTCGGCGTTGGCCCTTCGGCGTTCGCGGCAAAGCCAATCCTGA
>CAMKJU010000176.1 GCA_946413265.1 uncultured Lentisphaerota bacterium | reverse complement strand
TCACGCCGATGAGGAGCAGCGCGACGTCCGGCGTTCCAACCTGTATCGCGAGCGTATCGACACTCTCGGATAGGTTGCTGCGATGGGCGAGCGACGACGGGGCCGCCGTCGCGCCGTGTTTCGCGGAATGCCACCTGTACTGGTCCGTGAGCGCCGTGCCGGTCGGATCGACGGAATTGTAGCCGTTGCTGAGTCCGTAAACGCCTGTGGACCTCACATTGTAGCCGAGCATCTCCAGTTTCTGGTAGAGGAGGATGCGGTAGTTCGCGCCGGTCGCCTGGGCGTTGAAGCCCTCGGTTATCGAGTCGCCGTAGCACCAGACAACAAGCGGCTTGCGCGCCGCCTGCTTGGCGGTGTCGTCAACACGCAGGTAGATGGCCCTCGCGCCATAGACGAGACGCGCCGAAAGCCCTTCCGCGAGCCCCTCCGTCACAAGCGTGCCGACCTTGCCGTATCCGGCGCACTGGGTCGTGTATTGCTGCGGCGTTGTCCACTCGGCGAGCTTGTACGTGCCTTCGGTCAGCTCCGAAGCGTTGGCGATCGCAATCGTGCCAGAGGATGAAAGCTTGCCGATAGTCGGATATTCTTCTGTCTCGCCTGCAGTGAAACTCTTTGTCTCGCCGTCTATAATAGTAAGGCTGGTCAAATCAGCTGGCGTGTAGTTGGCGAGATCGCTCGGGGTGACCCATTCGTCGAAGAGCGCGACACTCTTGATGACCATACCAGCCCAAGGCTTGGCACCAGCGACTGTCGGACCACCTACGCCGACAGACGCTATGTATCGGTCGGTTCCCGTGAACCGAAGGCCGGTTTTCTCGCCGCCGGAAAGCGTCGAAAGCGTCTCGCCAGAGTAAACGGCAGTGCCGTGATCGTTCGGGTTAGCATTTGTCGCCCACGTGGAGATGAGGACATAGCCCTCCTGCGGCATCGTCTGCGCGGGATTAGAGAAAGCGTACCCTGTTGTGACTGTCGAGCCGTTGAGCCAGTATCCGTCAAGTGTGGAAGATGCGGTTTGCGCCGCGCGCGCGCCTAGATCATACGTCGAGAACATGGACGCGGGGACGGAGTTCGCCGCCGGCGCTCCGCCGGACGGCATTGAATACTGTACGAGCATCGTCATCTTCTGGTGCGTCGCATCAGGAAGCGCGATCGTCGCGCCGAGCGTAGTGGCACCGCCGATGACGATCTGCCCCAGCGCGTTTGTCGTGTTGCCGTTCAGCGAAACTTCCAGTCCGCCATGCGCGCTCCTGTCGTCGCCGAACTCGCCCGCGACCCACACGGCAACCGGCGCAGGGCCTTCGTAAACAGGCTCCGGCGCCGACACGATGTATGTGTACAGCGTCGCTTCGCCGTCATTGACTTTCACGTAAAGGTAATTGATCCCCGTTTCCAGCGCGACAGGTTCGGTGTACACAAAATAATCCGTATCCGTCAGCCTCTTGTACCATATCGTGGCGTCAGGATCGCTGCACGTGACGGTCATCTTCGTTCCGGCCGCGACCGCGCCGGACGCCGGCGCAACCTCCAAAGTCGGCTCGGGATCTTCGCCCGAGCTTTCCTCCGGCCAACGGAAATACTTGAGTTCCGATGTCGTGAGAACCCTGTCGAACACGGCAAGACCCGTTATGGTCATACCCTTCGCCGCCTCAACGCCAGACACGGCCGCTTCCCTGCACATGCCACCGACCGCGAAGCCATACGCGTCACCGGCCTTGAGCGCGGCGTTGTTCCACAACGCCGTCTCGGACAATGACTCGTCATTTCCAGCGGCATACATCGACGTGCCGCTCGCACCCCTGTCATATACGAACGCGAGCGTGCCCGACGAAGGAACCGTGCCCGTGCTGGCAGACCCGTAATCCGCATCGCTGTTGGAATCGGTAGCCGCGTTCCACAGACCCTGCACCGTGCTGTCCGTCAAGAGACGGATGCCGCACCTGTCGCGCGTCTTGTCGCTATTGGCCGTCGTTGCGAAAAGTACCCGCTTGCTACTGGGAGAAGCCTCGAGGTTGGAGTATTTCACGAGTACCGTGAAGTATCCCTTGGCGCTTGCGAAGTCCACGAGCAGACCTTGGTTGTTGCGGTCGATGGTGACGGAACTCATGTTCTCGCCGTGTGTCTCATTCCAATCGTCGATCGTATATCCCGCAAACTGCGTGAGAGCCGCAGAACTGAAGTCGCCGTACCAGATCGCCGTCGGCTCCGGACTCGGAACCGTGTAGTCCGCCGGTTTCGTATAGACGGTGCTTTCGGTGCTGGAGCCGATGACTGTGCCGCGCTGGTCGACGAACTCGATTGTTCCGCCGTTGAGCGTCACGCCCGTGACCGTCAAGCCTTCCATCGCTTCGTCGTCGGTCAGCACGACCTGCAGCGTCGCGCCGGAGCACACGTCGATCTTGCCGATGTTGGAGGAAGTGCGCGAGAGCGTGATGTCCGAAATGTTGATCTTGCCTCCCATCTGCGACAGGTCGCCGGAGATCGTGAGGCCGATGGAGTTGTCCACGTAGATCGTGCCCGTGTAGCTTGCCGGGATGCCCTGAATCACGAACGCGCCGCCCGACGCGGAGGTCTTGAGATAGACGTTGCCCGAACCCGAGAAGAAATTTGCGCCGAGCGTAAACGTGTTGCCGTTGGCGTCGAGCGTCGTGTACTTGCCCGCCGCGGCGCAGAAGTTGACCGTCTTCGTTTCGGTCAAGCTCCTGGTGATCTGGTACGTGCCGGCCTTGAAGTTGAGAGTGGGCGCGTTGTCGCCGGATATCGCGCCGTTCACCTTTACGTGTCCGCCGTCCTCGATCGTCAGCACCGCCCCTGCGCCGTACGTATTGATGGCCGAGCCGGTCGCAAACGCGCCGTTGACCGTGAGGCGCCCGTCCGCGCCAAGGTAAAGTCCGCCGTTTGCCGCCCATGTCTTGTTGGAGGAGATTTGAACGACCTTGTTGACGTAAAGCCTCCCGTTGTTCCCCGTCGCGTCGTCCGGCATCGCGTCGGCAATCGCCACGTTCTTCGCCGCGAGGTTGAACGAGCCGGTAAAGCCGGAGACGTCCTTTATCAAGGCCTTCTCGTTATTTCCGCCGCCAGCGGTCGTCTGGAACGTGCCCGTGCCGGTCAAGATGTTGAAAGTGGATTGCGCGCCGCTGGAACCGTTGCTCCAGTTGAGCGCGGAGGTTTCTCCATTGTCGACAAGTTCCACCGCGTAGGGGAATGCCGTGTTGGGCTTCAAATAGCCGGTCACGCCGTTGAGCCGCACGACGGAATCATCATTGGCCCAATAGCTCAAATCCAAGTTTGCAGCCGCGTAACCTGTGAACACCACAGTGCCCTTCCAGATGTCCTCAAAATACATGGCGGGCACTGTGTCATCGCCATACCACTTCATGTTGTCGGCAAGGGAACTGTCGACTTCGCAGCTGATTCCAAGACCGCTTTGCAAACGCAACTTGCCCTCCGGCACAACCGTCGTCGGTGCGCACTTCAACGTCGCGATTGCCGCGATCGCGGTATTCCTGAACGTATCCACGGAAAGCGTCGCCGATCCCGTCGCCTCCGAAATCTTCAACTTCGTTCCCGTGACGAGCACAGAGCCAAGATTGAAGTCGGACGAAAGATTGAGCGTCATCTCCGAATCGCCTACGGTGTCGTTGAAGATCACGTAGTCGCCCGCATTCGGCAA
This sequence comes from uncultured Lentisphaerota bacterium, assembly GCA_946413265.1. GTDB lineage: Bacteria > Verrucomicrobiota > Kiritimatiellia > RFP12 > UBA1067 > RUG572. Next base: position 4,382 of record CAMKJU010000176.1, on the reverse strand, counting down.
GCCCTGCGACCACCTTGCGGCATCCCAGAAATTGCCGGTTCCCGTGCTTGAGTCGGGCGTCCACGTATTCGCGGTGGAGGCGATGGAATAAGTCGACTGGCTGCTGTTCCAACTTTGCAGCACATTCCCGAGCTCGTCCTTGAAGACGACCGAGCCCCAGCCCTGCATCGTGATCGCCGTCGTGGAATATCCGTATGCGACCTGCGCCTTGGAGAGGACCAGATTCACGGTGCCGTTGTCAATGACGACGCCCTTTTCCTGTCCGGCCGGAATGGTCACTGTTCCCGAACGATCGAAATCCCCAAGGCTGATGTGTCCCGTAAAGCCGCTGAGATTGCCGAACGTCGGCGCACTGCCGACAACCATGATGTAGCCGCCGCCAGTAACCGCCGCGTCAATCGTCGTGCTGCCGTCGATGTAAAGTTGCGTTGTTCCTCCGATATACACCTTGGCACTGGTGCCAAGGCTGCTCGACAGGCGGTAGGTCGAAGCATACGAATCGAAATAGAGCGTCCCGGCGAAGTTGGACATGTCCGCCGGGAGGTTGACGGCGACGGATGGTGCCCACTTGAGCGTTCCGGTGAAACCGTCCAGACCCTGGAACGTGAAGGAGCCGTTGCCGACCGAATCGGTCAGGATAATCGTGCCCGTGCCATTGACCGCGCCGGACGCGAAAGTGACAGCCTGCCCCTTGGCGTCGAGCGTCGTCGTGGTGCCGCCAGCGAACCACACCGGGGATGTGGCGGAAGTCTCGACGATCTCGAACGTGCCGCCCAGCACGTTGCGCATGGAGTTGAAGCGAAGCATCAGGTTCTTGTACGCCTCGGTGCCGTCCGCGTTCGCGGCGACGAGCGTGAGAATCAGCATATCGCCGTCCCAGTCCTTCGACATGGAAGTGGCGTCGACGTTGACGGTCCAGTTTCCGCCGCCATTGTCGACGCAACTCACCTTGTTGTCCGGGAGAACGGTCAAGTGGCTTGAATAGGCTTCGAGTCTGGTGACGGACGTTGAACAGGCGACGTTGATCTGGTTGATCATGCCGCGTCCACATTCGACGAAGAGGCTCTGCTGCATCAACTCGATGCCGCACGCGACGGAAGAGACGCCACGAATTTCCGGCGCGGCCTTGGGCGTTCCGATTGTCGTGGTTGCGCTGTTGGAGCGGGCTTCGGAATTGTCGCTCATGACGGGCGTGACGGTGAAGGTGTAGTTGCCGCCGGTTTCAAGCCCCGTCACCGTGTACGTGTATCTTTCCGTCGTGCCTCCGACAGAGGGAATGGTTGTGGTTGTGGACGTTCCGCCGCTCTTGGCGATCGTGAGCGCAAAGCCGGTTATCTTGTTTGTATAGCACGGCGGCAGGTGCCAGGCAAGCGTGACGTCGCTCGCACACACTTTCGGGACCGGCTCGAACTGCACGATCTTCTGCGGACGGTATCCGATCTGGAAGTCGGCGAGGCGTCCGCCGGAGGTGTTTTCCGTCACAGCCGTCAGGAGGTTCACCCAACCCTCGGGGCTGCCCCAGCCGTAGTTGATGTTGACGTAGTGGACTTCGCCGGCGGCTCCCTCGTTCTCGATTGCGTAACCATCAACGACCATCTGGTGTCCCGGAGAGTTGACCTGGATCGGAGAGCCGAAGTCGAGGTCGGCCTTGATGGCGTTCCAGAGGTTCGTGTAGCCGTCGCGCCAATAGCTCATCACGGGGCCTGCCTCGAACCAGTACTGTTCGGCGAAGTTGCAGAGCTTCTGCGTACCGCCTGAAGCGCCGGGCTTGTAGCTCATACCGGTCAAAGACTGCATCCAGAGGGAGAGCCATGCGGTCTGGTAGGTTGCCTCCTTGTCCGCCGCCAACGGAGTAGACGACGGATTCGGGGCGTAGGCCACGACTTTGTCGTAGTTGAACGGCACGCGGCCGTCCGGACGCAGGACGTGTTCCGAGTATTCGCCAAGCGAGTTCCTGAGACCGTGGTTTCCCTGACGCGACTTCTCGTAGCGATAGGGCCAGCGCCAATAGCGATGCTCCTGTCCCGCAGCCGTCGCCATGCAGCCGCAGAGACTGGAGAGAGGCGAAAGGTCGTTGAACGGCGCACCCTGTCCCCAGCCGCAATTCATCAGCGGACCGACAACACTGGTTGTACCTGTCGGCGCGGCGAGCAACGCACGCTTCTTGGCAACCGGCGCGGTGAGCTTCGCCCAGTCGGCATGTTCGGCGGCGGATTCGTTCGACTCCTTCTCCGCAACCATCTGGCTGTCGCCTGTCAACTTGGCAGCGAACGGCGAACCGACTTCCGGCTCGACGAAGTCTTTCGCCGAGAACGAGAGTATCGGCGCGCACTTGGTCGAGCCTGCGACCTCGATGTAGCCGGACGGTGCGAGGCGGACAATCCACACATTGCCACGCGCCTCGGCGGAGGCGACTTCGCGCCCGGGAAGGAGCAGAGGCCCGACGCCGGTCCTTGACAGGAATCCCGCCGCAGCAGCCTGCGACATCTCCGCCGACACCGATGCGCTCGTCTCGGCATACGCCACACACGCGACGGCAGTAGCCACTGCCGACACGACTCTTCTAATATGGGTATTGAACATTTAATAATTATAGCATAACTCGGCCGCAATACCCGAAAGAAATATTTTTAGAAGATTTTTAGAAGAGGACATCTACGCGCCATAGGGAAAGCGCGTTACGTAGGAGCGATGCGCATTGTCTGTCACACCTAAATCAACCAGGGAGACGCAGTCCGCCATCAACGAGGATAGTTGAGCCGGTGATGTAGCGTCCTGCGTCGGAGGCGAGCAGCAACGCAGCGCCGGCGGCGTCCTCAGGTTGGGCATAGTCATGCATGGGAATCGCGGCTTTTACCCGCTCCGCGTACACGGGGTTGTTGAGAGCAGCCGCGTTACGGTCGGTCGCGAACACGCCCGGACAGAGGTTGTTCACGGTAATGCCCTCGCACGCGACCTGGCGCGCAACGTTCCGCACGAGGTTCTCCTGAGCGGCCTTGGAGGCGGCGTATGCGCACATCTGCGGATGCGGACGCGGCTCCTGCACGCTGCCTACCGCGATGAGGCGTCCCCACCCCTGCGCCTTCATCTTCGGGTACGCGAGCTGGAACATCCGAAGAGTGGCATGGAAGTTCACCTCCATCTCGTGGTGCGCCTCGGCCGCGTCGAACTCCGACCAGGGGATGTTCATCTGGATGGACGCATTGGCCACGAGGATGTCCGGCAACGCGTCAAGTTCACGCAGCCGCGCGAACATCGCCTCAACGGCAGCAGGGTCGCCTAGATCGCCTGTCACCACGTCGCAGGATGGATTGAATAGGCGAACGTCCGCGAGGCTCTCCTCCAGCCTAACGCTCGGCTTCGCGCCGTGTACGATCACGCGCGCACCGAACTCGGCGTACGCGGCCGCAATTGCGCGCCCAATGCCGCGGGCGCTTCCTGTGACGAACGCCGTCCGGCCCGTCAGGTTGAACTTTTCCTTGAACATGTATTTTCCTTTCTGAAATGCGGAGTTAGTATTATATCAGATTTTCGCATATTCCGCTTCCCTCCCGAAAAATACATCACCGGCGTGCCAGAAGTCCGCAGATATGGTAGAATATGCGCCCTGAGGTAACAGGTACCATGAACAAAACCGTCTATTTCGACAACAACGCCACCACGCAGGTCGCGCCCGAGGTGCGAGAGGCGATGATGCCCTTCTTCGGCGAGCTGTACGGCAATCCGTCGTCCATGCACGCCTTTGGCGGACAAGTCGCCAAGTACGTCGCGCAGGCACGTGAACAGGTGGCCGCATTCTTCAACTGCTCTCCGGACGAGGTCTTCTTCACCTCATGCGCCACGGAGTCGGACAACACCGCCATCCGCGGCACTGCCGACTGGTTCGGCAAGGACATGAAGATGGTCACCACCGCCGTGGAACACCCCGCCGTGCTCCAGCCTTCGCGCCGCCTCAAGGCGCTCGGACACACCGTGGTGGAACTGCCCGTCAACCACGTCGGCCAGTTTGACCTTGACCAACTCCGCGCCGAATTGAAGGACACGAAGAACGCACTCGTCTCCGTCATGTGGGCCAACAACGAAACCGGCACGATCTTCCCCGTGCGCGAAGCTGCCGAAATCGCCAAGGAGTTCGGCGCGACCTTCCACACGGACGCCGTGCAGGTCGCCGGCAAGGTCCCGATCGACATGCAGCAGGTCCCGGCGGACCTCCTCGCCGTGAGCGGACACAAGTTCCACGCGCCAAAGGGCGTCGGCGCGCTCTTCATCCGGCGCGGCACTAAGCTCAAGCCCTTCATGCTCGGCGGGCATCAAGAGAACGGACGCCGCGCCGGCACCGAGAACGTGCCTTACATCGTCGGCCTCGCGAAGGCCTGCGAGCT
>CAMKJU010000175.1 GCA_946413265.1 uncultured Lentisphaerota bacterium | reverse complement strand
CTGCTCGAACGCCGCGAGGATGCGCCCCGTCACCATGCCCGGAATCAGCGCGGCGCTGCCGGGCGGCAGCAGCTTGGGCGCAACGTCGTACTTGTAGGAATGACCGCCGAAGAGGACGACGACGAGGATGGACTTGACGCCGGCGGCAGAGTCCGGCAACGTCGCGGGGGTCTCGCGGAACTTGTCCCAGCCGCCGGTCGCCTTCAGAACCACTTTCGTCAGCAGCTGCGTCGGCGAATTGGCGTCGTAGAGGTACGCCACGGCGTCCGTGCTCTGCGAGGAGGTCCTGAACGAGAGCTGCCTCACCTCCGGCGCAGAGAGGTTGAGGCCGTCGTATTTCACCTTGCCGTTTTCACCTTGCTTTCCTCCCTTCTTCAGCCTGTGCGGGCCGAACGCCAGAGAATCGATGTTGACGATCGGCACGCCGTGCGCGTTCTGGTCCCAGAAAAGCTCGACGGGATGCGTCTTCAACGCCTTGCCGCCCTGAATCATCCAAGCGCGCAGGTGGCGCTTGCCGTAGGGTTCGTACCAGTCGCCGGAGATGGAGTCGGTGAACGGGTTCATGCCCCGGAACGAGTCGTACCGCACCTGCGCCATCCAGAGCCCGTCGGGACGCCGCGTCCATCCGGTCACGGGGTCGGCGCCGGTCACGACCACGCGCTCGCCCTTTGCCGCCCGGTAGACGATCGGCGCGTCCGCGCGCCCCGCGTTCGCGGGCTTCACCCATTCGCGGTACGTCCCGCCGCGGATCGTCACCGTGTCGCCGGCCTTCGCCACGTCCGCCGCGCGCTGGATGGTGCGCCACGGCCGCGCCGCCGAGCCGTCCGCCGCGTCGTCGCCGCCGGGCGCGACGAAATACTCCGCCGCCGGCGCCGCAGACGGCGAAAGCGCTGCGCCTGCCGCCCAGGCGGCTGCCATGAACATCTGAATTCTCTTCATTGCCGTTATCCTCTTGCTGTCGGCGAAATGTTGAAACTACCTGACGATGAGCAGGAATCCGTTCGACGGCCCCTTGACGCGAAGGATGCCGCCGCCCGTTATCATCGGCGTCTCGTGCTCCGCGCCGCTTCCGATCGCGCCCCACGTCGTTTTGCCCTTCCGCTGCAGCCGTCCGCCAAGCGTCAGCGACGCGACGGTCTGGTCCGTTCCGCGCAGGTCGAGCACGGCACCGGACGCGATGGACAGATCGCTCGCCGGATCGAACACGTTCTCCGTCTTCAACGACATGTCCCGCAGCGCCACCACCTCGTCTGCGGAAACCGCGCGGTCGAACACGTACACCTCGTCGATCGCGCCGTTCCAATATTGGTTTCGTTTCGTGGCGTCGGTGTCGTTTCCGATGCCGATTTTCACCGAATAATCCTGTATGGGAAGCTCAAGCGGCTTCTCCACCACAAGTGCGCCGTCCAGATAGCACTTCATCGTGGATCCGTCGTACGTCATCGCCACATGGTGCCAGTTCTCCGTGTCGGCGCTGTTGCCGAAAAAGTCTTTCTGGTCGTTGTCCCACTGCCTCACGAACGCCGTGAACTGAAGGCCGTCGCCGTGGGATCCAAGATACCCCACCGGTTCCTCTCCGGGGCCGGCTATGACAATCCGCTGCCAGACGTTTTGGAGCGCGCCATTGGACTTCACCCACGCCGCGAACGTGTAGAAGCGCAGCGGGACATCGCTTGCCGTCGTCACAGCGCGGTTTGCCGCGGAAAAATCCAGCGCGTTGCCCGCCACGCCGTCGACGGTCGCCGGTGAACCGCTCACCACGCCGTCGTACGCCGCGCCGCCGGAGCCGAGGTTGGGCACCTTCCCGCCCGCCACGTTGTCGAAATCGTAGTGGATCAACGGAGAAGACGCGAGTGCGAGCGCAAGCGTAAGCGTTCCCTCCTCCACGTTCACAGGCCCCGCTCCCTCGACCCGGGTCTTCAGCGTGAGCGCGTTCGCGCCGGTCTTGCGCAGGGGCGCGCCGTCCGAACGGATCACGTCGCCTTCGACCGTCAATGAATCGCCCGCGGAGTCGAACGTCACGCCGTTCGGCCCGGCCCGTACCGTGCCGTGCTGCGGAATCCATGTGCCGGCCATTTTCCCGGAACGTTCCTTCAAGATGGCGACCTCACCTCCCGAAAGCGCGTGGTCGAACACGTACACCTCGTCGATCGCGCCGTTCCAGTATTCTACTTTATTCGCTTCAGTGATAACGGCGTTGTTTCCGATGCCGAGTTTCATCGAATACTCCTTTACGGGAAGCGCGAGCGGTTTCTCCACTACGAGCACGCCGTCCAGATAGCACTTCATCGCGGATCCGTCGTATGTCATCGCCACATGGTGCCAGTTCTCCGTGTCGGCGCTGTTGCCGAAGCGGTCGTTCGGGTCGTCGTCCCAAGTCCTCACGAACGCTGTGAAATTTGTGCCGGTGCCGTCAGTGCCAAGATATCCGGCATATTCTGTTTCGGCTATGACTATCCGTTGCCAGTTGCCTGACGTGCGTAAGCCGGCGGACTTCACCCACGCGGCGAAGGTGTAGAATTTCACCGGGACTTCGCTTGCCGTCGCCACGCCGCGGCCATTCATGGAGAAGTCCAGCGCGTTGCCCGTCACGCCATCGACGGTCGGCGGCGCACCGTTCACCACGCCGTCGTACGCCGCGCCGCCCGAACCGAGGTTTGGCACTCTGCCGTTCACCACGGTGTTGAAATCGTAGTGGATCATCGGCGCAGGGAGGGGCGGCGCGAGCGTTCCGCCGTCGACGGACAGGGAAAACGCCTGCGCGCCGTTCGAGACCTCGCCGAATCCCAGCACGCCGCCGCCGTCCACGGAAACGGCATTCCCGGCGAACGACAGCGTCTCCACCTTCGTCGCCCCACCCGCAACATGGAGCGCGCCCGCTTCGACTGCAAGCGTGCCGACGCACGAGTTCGTACCGTCGACCGTCAAGGTCCCCGCGCCGGTTTTCGACACGTTCACAAGGCCGTTCTTGTTTGCCGCAAGGCTCGCGTGGAGCGTCAGGTCTTCTTCCGCGTTCAGCTTCATCCAGTTCCGCCGGTCCCAGAGATAGGCGCCTTCCCAGCAGGTGAGAAAACCCGGCGACAACTCGAGCCCCGCCGCTCCGGCGGGCAGGTCGATCGAATCGACGACGAGCGTGCCGCCGCCGAGATCAATCTGCGGCGTTCCGCCGTATGCGCCGCCCGCGACGGTGCGGATCGAGGCGGCGCGCACGGTTGCGCCTCCAAGCGCGATTGGCGCGGCCGCGCCGGATGTTCCTTCTACAACCGACACCGTTCCGTTCGTCAGGCCCGCGATCGACTTCGCGCCGGACGCAAGGCGCGTCACCTCGACGTTCGCAACGCGCTCGTAGAACACGATCTCGGAAATGCCGGCAAAGTCATAAGTCGTGTCGAAGTTGTCCGAAATCTTGAACTGGAAGTAGCGTCCGCGCACGGGTTCGTCGAAGAAATAATCGTCGCCCGTGTAGGAAGCATTGCCGGGAGCCTGCGCAAACGTCATCTCCTTGACGAGCGTACCCCACGCCTCGCCCGCGCTTTCATACGCGTCGCCGTTCGCAGGCATCGCCGTCCCCACGTAGATGCCGGCGGTTCGGATGCCAAAGGCCGTCCAGCTGGCGTCGTTGTAGTTCCAAAGATGGAAACCAGAAACCTCCCGCTCCTCGCCGAGGTCGAACGCAATCCACGTACCGGCGGTGTTGTTATTGAGCCAGGTGTAGTGCACTGAATAAGCACTCGTTTCTTTTATGGAATGCACGTCGGCCGACTGGGGCGACATCCCAGACCCGTCGATCGCGTGGATCGGTGCGCGGTCGTCGCCGGCAAACGTGTCTTGCGCCGTCACCGCGACCGGCGCGACCGCGTGGTACGCCGCGCCGTTCACCTCGGCGGTGACGGCCCCCGCCGCCATCGGGAGAGCGGCGACCGCCGTCGCCAGTGCACATGCCGCCAGATTGCTCGCTTTCATTCAGAAAATTCCTTTCTTACATTGAAAAACCACCACTATTTTACCATGTGCGGCGGCGGCGGCTCAACGAAAAAGGCTTGTAAAATACAGAATGCTTGATTGCGAAATATTAAAATGGTATCATGTCCTCCGCCATGAAGAAAATAGCGTTGCTCATTGAGACGTCTCGGACGTTCGGACGGGAGTTCCTGAACGGCATCGCGAAGTTCGCGCAGAGCCGCCGCGACTGGCTCATGCGCCTGATGTCGCCCGAAGACCTGCACGGCCGGCGTCCGTTCGCGGGCTTCGACGGCATCATCGCCCGCGCCGCCGACGCCGCGACCGTGCGGAAGATACGGGCGAGCGGGCTGCCCACGGTCGATACGTCGAACGAGCTGAAGGTGCCGCAGTTCATCTCCGTCGGGCCGGACGACGCCGCCATCGCCGTGACGGCCGCCGAGTTCTTTCTCGGGCGCGGTTTCACGAACTTCGCCTACTGCGGGTTCAGGGGGATGACGTTTTCGGACGTCCGCCGCAAGGCGTTTGCCGGACGTCTGGCCGACGCCGGATTCGGCGTGTGCGAGTTCGCCTTCCCCGAACCCATGACCGACGACTTCCTCTATCGCGAGAAGCTCGACGACATGCGCATCATCGGCCGCATCGGCACGTGGGCGAAGACGCTGCCCTCCCGGACCGCCGTATTCTGCGCCAACGACATGCGGGCCTACCAACTCATACGCGCGGCCACCGCCGAATCCCTGCGCATACTGCACGACCTCGCCGTACTTGGCTGTGACAACGACAATCTCATCTGCCTGTTCTCCTCGGTGCCCCTTTCCAGCATCGATACAAACGCCTACGGGGTCGGGTTTGCGGCGGCGCGCGTTCTGCACGCCGCCATGCAAGACCCGTCAACAGCACAAAAACGCCATCACAAGCCGTTCTACGTCGCTCCGGGCGAACTCATCGAACGCGCCTCCACGGAATTCTATCCGATCAGTCCCGCTTGGCTGTCGGACCTCCTCGTCTTCATCGACCGCAACATTGCCAATCCGCTTTCCGCCTCAGATGTTGTGGCGCATTCCGGACGTTCCTACCCGACCATCGAGAAGGCGTTCGCACAGGCGTTCGACGAGACGATCGGACAGTACATCACGCGCACGAAGATGAACGAGGCCAAGCGCCTCATCGCTCTTGGCAAACATTCAAGCAAGGAGATCGCTTCCCTCACGGGCTTTTCGTCCCCGCAGTATTTCTGCAACGCCTACCGCAGGTTCTTCGGCCATTCTCCATTTACCCTCACTTCATCCAAAAGTTCTGCTAAATGGAACCCGTAGGGCGCATCACTTCCGCGTTATGAGTTCCAGAATCAATCCGGCGACCTTGTGATCGTGGCTGCTTTAAACATTGATAAACACATAAGTAAAATCATGGGAGATGCCTTATTTTCCGCGCTTGGTGAATGCAATTGCCAGTAATCATCATCACCTCGTGCTTCGCATCGCTCCCGAACGCGCCCCGTTTCGTCGCTCAGAACGCGAGCCAGTCGATATGGCAGAGTTCCGCGCCGCCGCCTTTCGCGACGATCCAGAGATTGAGCGTGCCGGGCGCGTTTTGCAACTTGGCGGAGAACTTCCTGAAATGGCCGGGATTTCCACGCTTCACGTTGACGGCTCCGAGGAGACGTCCGTCGGGTTTCCCCTCGCGGAATTCGAGCGTACCGCCGGCCTTGCCCCAGAGCGAGAGCGCGAGCGTGGCGTTTTCGGGTACGTTGCGGATGTTCGGATACCGCACGGCGTTGCCGTCGCCCATGCGCAGCTCGAAGCCGCCGACGGGACACTCCCCAACCTTCGCGCCGCGTACGGCGAAGAAGTCCTCAGCCTCGATCTCCCCGCGCGACGCGTCGTACTGCCCCACGCCGACCTCGTCGATCCTGACGGGCGCAATGTCGCCGTTGTCGCGGTAGTGGACGTATCCCATCACGGCGTCGCGGAAGAACCGCGTCCGACCAGGCTGGCTGTAGTCGTTCGCGACGTAGTACCACTGTCCGTTGAACTGGAAGAAGTTCCCGTGACGGTCGTAGTGGAGCTCGATCCTGTCGCGCCTGAACTTCGGCGCGACGTATGCCGCGTCGATCACCGAGCCGCGGTAGCGGTAGGGACCGTACACGTTCTCGGAAACGGCGTAGAAGCTCGACCACGAAAGGTAGTAGAGCCCGTTGCGCTTGTGGAGCGAGGGCTTGTCATCGGTCTTTCCTTGTCCGTACGGGCCGAACTCGCCCTTGATCTCGACGGGACGGGCCTTCTCGGCGAGGGAGAGTCCGTCGGCGCCGAGCTTCGCGATGAAGTACTTGAACGTGCCGAACACGATGTACGCCGAACCGTCGTCGTCGAGCAGGACGTCTGGATCGCGCGCCTGCGTCCGGTACTCGCCCTTCGCGACGAGCGGCTTGCCGAGCGGGTCGCTCCAGGGGCCGGCCGGGGACTTGGCCGTCACGACGCCGATCTCCGTCGGCCCCGCAGAAAAGTAGTAGCGCCACCCGTCGGGGAACGGCACGCCGAACGTGGCCCAGCACGACTTGAACGGACGCTTCAGAAATGTGTCCTCCGGCTTCAGCACGCTTTCGAGCTTCCATTCAAGTAGGTCCGGCGACGACCACACCCACCAGTCGCGAAGGTCGTAGCCCTTGCTCTCCAGGGCGAAGTCGTGCCCCGCGAACAGGTACACGCGCCCCTTCCACTCGATCATGTGCGTGTCGCCCACGGGACGCCCAATAAGAGCGCTGATGGGATTCCCGACAACGGCCTTCACGCCGTCCGCATCGCTCGCGGCAACCGCCACCGTCGCCGCGCAGATTAGTGCCAGTGCCGTTTTTTTGTTCATCTTCATCTTTAGGACTCACTTTCCAGCATTCATAAACTCCTCTTTCGTGGCAGTTGCAGATTAAGCCACTTGGCCTGAAACAAGCCACATAACTGCAAAAACACAATCAAGGCGTCCACGGCGATAAGTGTAGCAAAAATCCCGCAGTAGATACAAGTGCATTTCACGCCGACAACGCGCATCTAACAGTCAGACTTTTATCAATTGAGGTAGTTGCAAAACCCCTCTTCCGCGCCGTCTATTTGACGATCACGGCCAGGCCTGACCTCGCGGGCCCGGCCACGCGCAGGATGCCCTCGCCCACTATCATGTCAGTCTCGTGCGCGGCTCCGCTGCCGATCGCGCCCCATGTGGTCGGCCCGAGACGGCGCAGACGCCCCTTCAGCGTGAGCGTGGCCACGGTCTGGTCCGTGCCGCCGAGGTCGAGCTTCGCCCCGGCGTCTATCGAAAGGTCGCTCGCCGGGTTCAGCACGTTGACGGCTTTCCACTCGCCGCGCGCGAGCATTGCGATCTCGTCCGCCGAAAGCGCCCTGTCGAACACGCAGGCGTCGTCCATCGCACCATTCCAGAACTCGCTGTTGGGATTCAAGTTGTTGCCGAAGCTTATCCTGACGTTGTATAACTGCCTCACGTACGACGCCGGATACGAAGAGACAAGATTTCCGTCATAGTAGAGCGTTACGGTGGTGCCATCGTAAGTACTCGCCAGATGGTGCCAGCTCTCCGTGCCGTCACCGTTCAATACGCTTACGTTGGAAATCCAGCTGGTGTTGGCATCGACATCACGCACGAACGCCCAGTACCTGCCGGGATTGTCGGTTCCAAGGTAGCCGATGAAATTCCCCGTGCCGAAGGAGCCGCCTGCAATGATGCGCATTCCCCCCGACGCGTGGAGTCCGGCGGACTTCACCCACGTCGCGTACGTGTAGTCCCGCAGCGGGAGCGCGTTCTCCGTCGCCACGCCGTTCGTCGCCGCGCAGAAGCTGAGAGCCGTTCCGTTCGTTCCCGGCACCTGCTCCGGAGCGCCGGAAATCACGCCGTCGTAGGCCGCGCCGCCGCTGCCGCGGTTTGGCACTTTCGTTCCGGATATGCCTTCGAAGTCGTAGCGCACCACCGCCTGCGGGAGCGCGAGCTTGAGCGTGCCTTCCTTGATGCACACCGGCCCCGCGTTCGCAACCCTGTGGCGCAGTTCGAGCGTGTTCGCGCCTATCTTGGTTATTGCGCCGCCCGCTTCGCCCTCGATCGCGGCAT
>CAMKJU010000174.1 GCA_946413265.1 uncultured Lentisphaerota bacterium | reverse complement strand
CCGTTCGGAACGGCAACTAAGTGAAAGGACAAACCAAAATGAACTTAAACAAACCTGTAGTGCTCGCGGCTGCAATCTGCGTAATGGCGACGGCATTGCCTTGCTGGGCGGCGGGCGATGTTGAGTTCAACTCCAACTGGCCGGTCAGGGGCAAGCGCGTGATCAACATCAACACCGTGGTGCGCGTGAACCAGATTGAGGTGTCGCGCAACGCCAACAGGGGAAAAGACGAGGCGCATCTGCATACCGTCGAGGCCGTCGAGACGTTCCGCAAGGCGGTCTCTGACGCAATCCCAGAGGCGAAGGTGACGTGGGCGTTCTCGTGGCGGGCACTGCAGGATCAGCGTCCCAACTACGTGGCGGTTCGCAAGCGCGTGGTCGAATACCACCACCAGTACGGCGACGAGATCACGTTCATCCCGGGTGCGTACTTCGCGCCGATGTACAACTCGCGCGCGCAGACGAACCGCGACATCCACGACGGACTGAAGCTCGTGGGCGATATGGTCGGTGGCGGGTACCGTCCCCGCAGCATCGTCGCCGGCTTCCTTGCGGCGGACAACCTCCGCTTTCTTGCGGAAGAGGAGGGCATCCACGTCGCGCAGGGCACGATCTGGAGCCAGTACGGTATCGACAACGGCGACGGCGACGGTTCCATCAGCTATCCGTACTATCCGAGCCTTGAGCACGCCTGCAAGCCCGCGCAGGGCAAGGCGGACTTCATCGACTGCGTGAACCTCGACGGCTGGACGTGCGACTTCCTCTGCGCGCGCAAGTTTGGCTTCGAGGGCGGCGGCAACAGCCGAACGGGCGTCGGCCCCATTGAGACGTACGGCCGTCTCGGGCTCAAGGACGGCATGAAGGAGACGCGCGCGGTCGTGCGTTCGCACTTCGGCGACAACTTCAAGCGCAACGGCTTCGGCTGGATCGTCGTCAACTGGGAAATCTGCCTCGTCAAGCTCAATCGTCCGGAGTACACCGCCGCGCTGACCCAATGGCTCAAGGGCGTGCGCGAGGAGTTCCCGGACACGATCATGCCGCTGATGAGCGAGTTCGGCGAGGCGTGGCGGCGTGAGAACCCGAACAACGACAAGCTGGACTACCGCTTCGTCCAGCGCGGCAACTGTATCCACCGGATATTCTCGGAGCCGAACCTCGAGATCCGCTGGTACATGAACCGCAAGTTCCGTCTGGCGACGTTGCGCGACTGGACGAAGAACGAGCCGGAAATGATCATTGACTTCACGCGTTACGACCTCCCCGCGAAGGAGCCGCCGGACGCCTCGGTCAAGAAACCCACGCGCAACTGGAGCCTTGTCAACCGCATCAACCAGAAGGGGCGGCGTCCGCAGGACGCACCAATTCCACTTTCCGCGCTGACCGAAGAGGAGCGGCGTCTTGTTGAAGAGTACTACCAGAAACCGCAATGACCGGTGCATGGCATAATATTCGGCATTTAACGAAGGGAGATATTTCATGCAGGAAGTAATAGTGAACCAGAAATCTGAGGTCAAAGAAGTTCCGAAGACTGAACGATTGGCGTCTCTCGATGCGCTGAGGGGTTTTGACATGTTCTTCATTACCGGCGGCTCGGCGATGATCCTTGGTTTCTGCGAGGTGTTTGGCAGCCCCAAGGGCTGGTTCGCGGAGCAGATGCGCCATGTACGGTGGGAGGGCCTCACGCAGCACGACACCATCCTGCCGCTCTTCCTCTTCCTGATGGGCGTCTCTTGGCCGTTCTCCCTCGCGTCGCAGGAGGCGAAGGGGCGTCCCACGTGGCGCATCCTGCTGAAGATATTCACTCGGACGGTGCTCCTGTTCCTCATCGGACTGTCGTTCTACGGCATCTTGAACTTCAAGCCGTATTACAGGGTGATGGGCGTGCTCCAGTTCCTGGCGCTCAGTTGGGGACTCGCCGCGACGCTGTACGTGTTCGTGCGCAAGAAGTGGGTCCTTGTATCCGTGGCGGCGGTTCTGCTCGTAGGCTACTATGCGCTTCTGCATTTCAGCATCGCGCCCAACGCGCCGGCCGGCGCCAGCACCTACGCGCCGGAGTGGAACATCATCGGATACTGGGACAGGGCCTTCTATCCGAACTACATGATCAAGGGCTGGAAGACCGAGCCGCAGTCAATTTTCCAGATACCGTCGTCCACCGTCCTTGCGTTGTTCGGCATCATCGCCGGGGCTTTTCTCAAAAACCGCGCGGAGCGTCCCATGTGGCACACGCCCGTCCTGCTTGCCGCATACGCGGCGGGGTGCGGCCTTTTGGGCTGGCTGTTCGCGGGCTGTCTCGGCGATCCCGTCATCAAGAACCTCTCCACGACGTCGTTCATCCTCGTCACGGCGGCCTACTCGTTCGCGATGCTGTGCCTCTTCCATGTCATCATCGACGTGTTCAAGTTCCGTCGGTGGGCGGAGATTTTCGATCCCGTGGGGAAGAACGCCATCCTTGCCTATTCGCTTCACATGACAGGAATCCTGCATGTTGTCTGGAGATTCTATCTTTCCGGTATCAGCAAACACTGCGGCGCGTGGGCAGAGGTCGTGAGCGGGCTTGGTCTCTACCTGATTCTCTGGGCCTTCCTCCTCTGGCTCAGGAGCAAGAAGGCTTTTATGAAAGTGTAGCAGCGGACGATGGAACCCGCGCTGTGAAATGCCGTTAAAATGAGTTGTGACACACACGCCGCAGATATGGTATAATGTACGGCGTTCGGAGAAGAAGCAGAAATGACGATACTTGGAGAACCTATATTTGCGAAGAACCCAGACGGTTTGCTCAAGAGCCGTATCGGTACCATTTTCTTTCGCACGCCCGGCCTCGTGACGCAGCGCGGTATCCACGCGATGCAGCGCATGGCCTGGATTCGCGCGCTCAACGACGCCCGCACGGCCGCCGGCCAGCCACTCCTCACGGAGGCGGAGGAGGCAGCGGAGCTCGCGGACTCCGCCGACCTGCTCTTCACTGACGACTACGTGCTCATACGTCCCGATCCATCGCGCATGGACCTCGCGTTCAAGGCGGACGAGGCACTGCAGGCTTTTGTCTCGAAGCGAAAAATCCGCTTCCTCAACACGCACGCCGCCAACGTGCGCGACGCCTTGCGCGCGCGCGGCGAGAACTGGCGCATGGCGCGCCGGCCGGCGAGCCCCGATGAAATCGACCGGTCCATTGAAGATGCCCGCGTGTCGATCCAGAACGCGTGCATATACTACTACAACGGACAGACCGGCACTCGCTACCTCACGGCGGGCTGCTACGCGGTCGTCTCCGCCCTCGCGCCCGACGCCTTCAGGGCGCAGGTGGAGGAGATCGTGAAGGGGCTCGCAGGGCGCAACCGCCTTGGTCAGCCGGACATCGCGCTGTTCCCGCCGTCGCTTCCGCCGGACGTCACGGAGGCGTTCCGCGGCATCAAGCCGGAGACGCTCGATGACGCGGCGCTGCTCGCGGCCGTGGAAGCGGCCATGCAGAAGTGGCGCCTCGCGCTGCCCGCGAACCTCCGCGAGGAGACGACCGCGAACTTCTCCTGGCGCAACGAGATGAGCGCCGCGCTCGCGCGCCGTCCGAACGAGACGGAGATCGGCGACCAGGAGCTCATCCAGGGCATCAGCCCCGAGTTCTACCGCCAGATCGAGTGGCTGCCGGGCGCGCGCATCGAGAACGGCGAACTGCTGTTCGACTCGCTCTTCGACGAGGCCGCGCGCACGGAGGACCCCGAGCTCCTTGAATTGTGCGACTCGCGCGTGCGCTCGATAATCTTCAACCTCCTGCGCCTCTGTGGCAAGGTGGAGTACGTGAACGTGGGCCGCATCGCCCGCTCGCTCGCCCGCTATCCGGTGGAAGGGCACCGGCGCGGCAGCGTGTACATCGTGCAGTTCAAGGCCACGGACGAGGACCGCGCGCGCGTGATCGTGGTCCGGTTCCAGAAATGGGGCATCGCCGAGCATCTCGACGAGGGCAAGGACCTCCTGCGCGCGATCGTGGAGGCGAACGAGTATGCCGACTACATCCTCGACCGCCGCCTCGCCTGCCGCCAGCTCGGTATGAACCTCCCCCACCGGGTGGGCTTCGGGCAGGTCACGGAGAAGTACCACGGGCTGAACCAGTACAACGGCACGCCCGTGCGCGCCTACTACTACTCGCGTGGCTACGTGACCGGCGTCGCGTCCGACAAGGTCCCGCCCGAGCGCTTCCGCAACCCGGCGTTCGCGCTGGCGTTCGCATACCTCATGGGCGAGGCGGCCGCGCTCGACATGGTCGTGGGCCGCGCCGCCACCGAGACGGGCGAGAGCATGTTCGACCGGAACTTCGAGGTGCTGCAGCCGGGCGAGGACGGATTGCCGACGCGCATCGTGGTGACGGACCACGCCGGCTCCTTCGTGAAATACAAGGAAAGCTTCGACGAGCTCGTGGGGCCGTACGCGAACGTGGTGCGCCGCCGCCGCGCGTTCGTGGCCGACTTCGCCGCGTTTGCGAAGGCGTACGTGACGGGCTTCGAGCGGAAGCTTGCGGCCACGCAGTCCGCCTACCGCGCTCGCCGCAGCTCATTCGACAACCTTTTCGTCCACCGTCCCTACGATACGGCCGGATCCGGTGCCTACCGCTGGTCGCGCGTTCTCGCGCGCCTCGACGCCTGCGATCCCGCCGCCGTTGCTGAATCCCTGAGAAAGGCTGTTGAGGCTTGACGTTATGATTCGATACGCTGTCAGACGATTGCTAGAACTGATTCCGACGACCATTGGAATCCTGTTGCTCACTTTCGTGCTCTTCAACGTCGTGGGCGGTTCGTCCGCCCAGGTCGTGCTGGGGAAGAACGCGACAAAGGCGTCCATCGAGGCGTTCAACAAACGCTACGGTTACGACAAGCCTCTCATCCTCAATACACGGAAAGACGAGTCGATGTTCGACTCGCAGTTCTTCAACTTCGTGAAGAACGTCGCGAAGGGCGAGTTCGGCATGTCCACCGAACACCGCGAGCCGGTGATCGACGTCCTGAAGCGCGGGGTGTTGCCGTCGCTATCACTTACGGTGCCAATGCTCATCTGCGGCACGCTCGTGGGGCTCGCGCTTGCGCTCGGCTGTGCGGCGCTGCGCGGCAGCGCGTTCGACAAGAGCGTACTCGTGATGAGCACCGTGCTTATGAGCGTCAACTACGTGGTGTGGGTGCTTGCGGGTCAGTTCTTCCTCGCGTACAAGTGGCGCATCTTCCCGATATGGGGGTACGAGAGCGCATACTACATCGTGTTGCCCGCGATGATCGGCGTGCTGTCCTCGCTCGGCGTGGATATCCGCTTCTTCCGTACCGCGGTGCTGGACGAGATTTACAAGCCGTACGTGCGTACCGCGCGCGCGAAGGGACTTTCCCGCACGACGATCCTCGTGAAGCACGTGCTGCGCAATTCGCTCATCCCGATCATCACTTTCGTGTCGCTGTCAATCCCGTACCTCTTCACGGGATCGCTCCTCCTCGAGACGTTCTTCGGAATACCCGGGCTGGGAAGCGTGTCCCTCAACGCAATCAACTCCGCCGACCTTGCGGTCGTGCGCGCCGTGGTGCTGCTCGGCGCGCTCCTCTACCAGGTCGTCAACCTTGTCACCGACCTCGCCTACGCGGCGCTGGACCCGAGAGTGAGGCTAGGCTAGTATGAAGGCACTTTGGAACAGACTTAGCGTAGGCGGAAAACTCTGCCTTTTCGTAATCGCCGCTTATTTCCTCTGCGCGGCCTGGGGTGGCGTGCGGTCGCTTCGCGCACGGCTTGCGGACGAGACGCCGGCGTACAACGTCGTGAACGTGAACGCGCGCTACCAGCCGCCGTCGGCGGAGCACTGGATGGGCACGGACAACCTCGGACGCGACGTGTCGGCGCGTCTCGTGCAGGGCGCGTGGATTTCCTTCCAGGTGGGCATCGGCACGTCACTCATCGCGATTCCCCTTGGCGTTTTGCTGGGCCTCCTCGGCGGCTATTTCGGCGGGAAGGTGGACTCCGTGGTCGTGTGGCTATGCGCAACGGTGGCGTCGATGCCGGGACTTCTCTTCATCCTCGCGATCTCGCTCATCGCCGGCAAGGGCATCCTCGGCATCCTGCTCGGCATAGGCTTTACGACATGGGTCGGCGTGTGCCGCACGATCCGCGCGGAGGTGATGAAGCACCGCGACCGCGCCTACGTGCAAGCTGCGCGCGTCTTGGGCTACTCGCACCTGCGCATCATGTTCCGGCACATCCTGCCGAACGTCGCCCACCTCATCCTCATCCAGTTCTCGATCCGCTTCCCGGGATCGGTCGCCACCGAGGTGTTCATCAGCTTCCTCGGCATCGGCGTGCAGGGCGAGCCGAGCTGGGGCGTGATGATCAACAACGCGCGTCTGCGTCTCTGGCAGGGAATCTGGTGGGAGATGACGGCCGTCACGTGCGCCATCTTCATACTCGTTCTGGTGTTCAACCACCTTGCGGACGAACTGCGCGACATCCTCGACCCAGCGCTTCGCAACGAGAGGAACTGACGCGTGTTCGCCGCCGGCATCCCGTTGGTCTCCGCCGCACTCTCCGTGGCCTTCCCCGCAGAGGGCCAGAAAATTCCCGCCGCAGAACGTACTTACGTAATCGGCGCAGTGGCGGCGAGCTGTACCAACACGCCCCTCATCGTTAACGGCGCCACGACGGACGTGTGGCGCACGGGCGCGTTCCTAGCGATGGTGCCTGTCACGCCCGGCACGAATACCCTGCACCTTACCTGCGGTAAGCAGCGTCTCGCGCGCCGTTTCGTGGTGGCGGAGCCGCCAAAACCAGGCAGTTGGAAGCCTTTCAAGCCCGTCACGTCGGACGACGACCCGCGCCTTGGCAAGCCCGTCGCGTGGCGCACGCGCGGCACGCTGTTCATGAACCGGGTGCGTCCGGTTCCCGACGACGGCGACGCGCTTTACTACCTGCCGCCGCAGTTCACCCTGCGCGGCGCGGAGGTGAAGGGCACTGACTGGATTGCCGTGTGGATCGACGGTAAGATCGGCTTCTTGCCGCCAGCGTCGCTCGTGAAGACGCCGCTCGTCCCAGTGCCGTCGGCCGACCAACCTGCGCCCGACCCGACGGCCTGCTTCCCGTCCGAACCGCCGCGCGGCGTACCGCCTTCCGCCGTGCGCATACTCGTGGATCCCGGACACGGCGGGGCCGACACCGGCGCACGCTCGCCGCACGGATGGTGTGAGAAGGACGTGAACCTCAGCCAGGCGCGAGCGATCCGCGACGCGCTCAAAAAAGCGGGTTTCCAGGTGATGATGACGCGCGACGACGATTCCTTTCCCGCGCTCTATTCGCGTCCGAAACTCGCATACGACGAACATGTGGACGCCTTTATAAGCGTACACCACAATGCGAGTCCGGCACACCGTGACCCGCGCGAGGTGCGCCACACCACCACCTACGCCTCGAACGCGCGCGGGCTTGCGCTTGCGTCGGCCGTACAGAAGCGCATCGCCGCCGTACTGCCGGACATCAAGGATGCCGGGCCGCAGACGAAGTCGTTTGCGGTGTGCCGCAACCCAGCCGTGCCGAGCTGTCTCATTGAAGTCGACTTCATCAACCTCCCCGAAGGCGAAGAGGCGAGCTGGGATCCGGAGCGCCAGAAGAAAGTCGCCGCAGCTGTAGCGCAGGGCGTACTCGACTGGATGTCCGCGAAATAGCGCCGCCGAATTTTTTTCATTTTCCCCCTTGCGCGGACGGCGAAGGTCTGATATACTATACGCCGTTTTCACGACACCAAGTGCGAGCTTAACTCAGTTGGTAGAGTGCCACCTTGCCAAGGTGGTTGTCGAGGGTTCGAGTCCCTTAGCTCGCTCCACTGTTTCCCAAAGCAGGTGAATGGGAGCGTAGCTCAGCTGGTAGAGCAAGTGACTCTTAATCACTGGGTCCAGGGTTCGAATCCCTGCGCTCCTACCATTCAACCTTCTGCACTGTGGCTAGGTAGCTCAGTTGGTAGAGCAGCGGACTGAAAATCCGCGTGTCGCCGGTTCGATCCCGGCCTTGGCCACCAGTTTAAATTGAGACCGGTCAATCGGTCTTTTTTTATTCCTTGATTCGCTCGTAGCGCGGGAGGCGGGCGAGAGGGACGGCGGCAAGTTCCAGCTT
>CAMKJU010000173.1 GCA_946413265.1 uncultured Lentisphaerota bacterium | reverse complement strand
TCCACACGTTCACACACAACCCGCAGCAGCCGTGGTTGCCGCCCGGGACGTCGTTTGGCGGACGCGGCATCGGCGCGCCGTTCGTGCGCGGGCAGACGTGGTGGCGGCACATGTCGGCGTTCACGGACTACTTCGCGCGCTGCCAGACGATGCTCGAGGCCGGCGTGCCCGTGATTGACGTCCTATGGTATCTCGGCGACGAATGCGACGGGCGTCCCGACCACTACGCACCGTTCCCCGCCGGGCACAAGTACGACTACTGCAACCCCGATGCGTTCCTCTCGCGCATTTCCGTGAAGGACGGCAAGTGGTGTACGCCCGAGGGAATAGAGTACGGCATCCTCTGGATTCCCGAATCCACCCGCATGTTGCCGGAGACGATGGAACACCTGATCAAGGGAATCGAGAAGGGCGGCGTTGCCGCGATGGCGCGCCTGCCCGACGAACCGGCCACGCGCAAAGACGGCGAACACGGCAGGGAACGTTTCATGCAGGCACGGAATACGCTTGTCGCAATCTCTTCGTTGACAGATTGTAGGGTGTTCGACGGCTATTCGGGCCGGCTCTACGTCGGCAAGACGATTGGCGACGTGCTGAAGGCGGAAAAGATCGAACCCGATGTTGACGGTGAAGGAATCGTCTGGAACCACAGGCGCAGTGGAGACGACGACTGGTATTTCATCGCCCCTGCGAAGAAAGGCGGTGTTCTCGACTCAGGAGTGAAATTCAGGGCGACCGGCACGCCGGAATTATGGTGGCCGGCGACTGGTATGATTGAGAGGACAGAAGAAGAATGGAACTCGTTGATATTCCCTCGCCTCGCTCCTGATGAATCGTGCTTTGTGGTGTTTAGAGGATCGCAGAATGTAAAACGCGAGGCACGAGATACATGGGGTCCTGGCGTGGGGGGAATCATCCCGCTAGACGCTCCGTGGCGCATCTCCTTCCCTGCCGGATTTGGGATGCCAACGAATATGACCGTGATGGCACTTGCGCCGTGGAAGGAACTTGGGACTACGTCAGAGGCGAAAGCTTTTTCTGGCACGGCGACGTACGAAACAGACTTCAATGTTTATTCAACCAGACCGGTTTTCTGCCGATTACTTTGCCTCAGGCGTGTGGATTCCATTGCGAAAGTGACGCTGAACGGGAAGACGTATCCAACGATATGGGCGCCGCCGTATAGCGTTGACGTGACGGATGCGGTGCCACCCGGCATGAACCACCTCAAGATCGAAGTGACGGACACTTGGTTCAACAGGATGGTCTACGACAGCGGCCGCCCGGAGAACGAGCGGCGCACATGGGCGTTCCGGCGTCCGCGCAAGACGGAGCCCCTGCGCGAGTCCGGCCTCATCGGTCCAGTGGAAATCATATCGTTTTATGAATGAAAGACTAGAAAGGAAAAATCAATCATGCAAAAAGTAACAAGAAGGTTCTTCATTGGTGCGGGCGCAACGGCGCTCATTGGCAGCAGCCGGGGGTTGCTTGGCGCGAGTGGCGTCACGGCGCGGCGTCCCAAGCCGTCCGAGCGCATCAACCTTGCCGTCATCGGCTGTGGTACGATGGGGCGCGGCAACATGGAGGCGTTCATGCAGGACCCGCGCGTGCAGGTCGTCGCCGTGTGCGATCCGGTGACGGAGCTGCACGACTACGGTTACAGTCCGAAGGGCAGGGGCTGGGGCGGACGCATCGCATTCAAGCGGATGGTCGACGGGCATTACAAGAGCAACGTCTGCCGCGCCGTGGTGGACTTCCGCGAAATCGCGGACGACCCCGGCATCGACGCGGTGTGCGTGACGACGCCCGACCACTGGCACGCGCTCACGGCAATCGCCTGCATGAAGAAGGGCAAGCACGTCTATTGCCAGAAGCCGATGTCCCTTGGCATCTCCGAGGGCATCGCGATGACCCGCACGGCGAAGGAAATGGGCGTCACGTTCCAGGTCGGTTCGCAGCAGCGCAACGCGAGCGAGTTCCGCGTGGCGGCGGAATGGATCCGCAACGGGTATCTCGGAAAGTGCGTCGAGTGCGAGGTGGGGCTGCCCGGCGGACGCGGTCCGTACTGGGGCTATCCGGCCGACCGCACGCCGCGCAAGGCCCCGGCGTACTTCGCGCCCGAGGGGATGTGGGATCTGTGGCAGGGACCCGCCGCGCACCACAAGGACAACGTGTTCATTCCCGCCATTCACGGTCCGATGTGCTGGCGCTCCAACTCCCGCACGGGCGGCGGCATGATCACCGACTGGGGCGCGCACCACATCGACATCCTCCAGTGGGCGCTCGGCGTCGAGCGCGGCGGCCCCGTGGCCGTGGAGAACTTCACGAGCGACGGGTTCGGCGCGGATCCGCTTCTTGACTGGGCGGGCTCGTACTCGTTCGACCTCGTGTACGCGAACGGTTTCCGCGCGCACGTCTCGAACCGCTACGCCAACGGCCTCAGGTTCAAGGGTGAGAAGGGGGACGTGTTCGTCACGCGCGGGCGGCTGGACCGTCCGGCGTTCCTCAAGAAGTGGAACGAGAAGCGCGACCTCGGCGCAAACGAGGTGCATCTCTACAAGGCGGCGGGTGGACACAACCACGAAAGCGACTTCATCGACGGAATCTACGAGAACCGCCCGATCGCCACGGACTGCGAGATCGGCCACCGCTCGATTAGCGCGTGCCACATCGCGAACATCTGCGAGCGTCTGGGCCTTTCGACCCTCAAGTGGGATCCGGCGGCGGAGCGCTTCACCGGTGCGAACGCGGAGTCCGCGAACGCGCTCCTCGAGGTGAAGCACCACAACGGCTGGTCGCTGTAGAACCGCGAGGACATTCGGTGCGCGAATGGCGGCATTGCCGCAGTGCCCCCTTTTTGGTAGAATAATCGCATGGGAAAGAAAGTACTTTTCTGGGGTAGATTCGACCCCGGCTACTCACGTAACCGGGTGTACATCTCTTTGTTTCGCGAACTCGGCTGGGATGTGGACTTCTTCTTCGTGAAGTGGTTCCCCAAGTTCGGGGACGTGGAAGCATGCGTGCGCGGGCTCGGACGGCGTCCAAAGCCCGACCTCGTGTGGGTGCCGGTGTGCCGCCAGCGCGACATCCTCGCCGCTTGCCGCTGGGCGCACCGCCGCGGCGTGAAGGTGCTGTTCGACCCGATGATCTCCGCGTGGGACAAGAAGGTGCTCGAGCAGTGCAAGTGGAAGGCCGAGGAACCGCGTGCGCGGCGTCTGCACGCCCTTGAGACGCGGATGATGAACGAACCAGACCTCGTGACGTGGGATACGAGCTGCCACCTCGACTTCTGCGCCGAGCAGTTCGGCGTGCCGCGCGAGAGGATGCGCGTACTCCTCACGGGCACGGACGAGGCGGTGTTCATGCCGCAGCCGCCCCCGCGGGACGACGGGGAGGGGAAGTTCCGCGTGCTGTACCACGGCGCGTACCTGCCGCTCCACGGCACGGAGGTGATCGTGGAGGCCGCGCGGCGCACGCAGGACCTGCCCATCCGCTGGGACTTCCTCGGCTGGGGCGCGTACAAGGCGTCCACAGAGGCGAAGGCGGCGGGTCTCTCGAACGTGCGCTTCCTTGACAAGGTGCCGTATGTGGACGTGCCGAAGGTGATCGCCGCGCACGACATCGTGCTGGGCGTGTTCGGTACTACGGCGAAGGCCGCGCGCGTAATCGGCAACAAGGTGTACGAGTGCATGGCGTGCTGTCGCCCGACGATCAACGAGTTCTGCACGGGTTATCCGCCGGAGGCAAAGGAGTGTCCGGCCATCAAGTTCATCCCCGCTGGCGACCCCGACGCACTCGTCAAGGCAGTCGAGGAGTACCGCGCCGACTGGGGCCGCCGCGACGAGTACTTCGCCGCCGCGCGCGCGTTTTTCGAGAAACACCTGTCGATGCAGGTGATCAAGGGCCAGCTGGCGAGCATCCTCGCCGACATGGGCCTGTGAAGGTGTTGAAATGGGACATCACAGCGATTCAAAGACAACATACAAGCAAGAATTCTTCGACCGCGAATATTCCGCAAAGGAGGCTTACGGCCGTCTGTGGGGATTCACGCGGAAGTACCGCTTTCGCATCTATCTCGGCATCGTCTGCGGGATGCTGACGGCAGGCACGCTGCTGCCGCTCTTCCAAGTGATCCAGCCCGCGCTCGACAAGGTGGGAGGGACGGAGCAGGGAAACGCCGCCAAGATGGCGGCTCTCCCAGTCAGCGAAAAAACCGTCCAGCCAACGCCTTCTACAGCGTCCACTTCCAAGGAGGAGCGGAAGGTCCTGAAGGAATATGGCAAGTTCAAGAAGCTTGCGCAGAAGTTAGGGTTTGAACTGCAGGACGAGGATGAGGCTTTGGGCGCGCCGCTGCTTTTTGCTATTCTCGTGATCGTGCCGCTTGCGGCGATGGCGCGCTGCGCGTTTCTATTCCTGAACAAGTACTGTCTTTCGTGGGCGGCCCTGCACACGGTGAAGGATCTCCGATGTTCGATTCTTCGGCACATCCAGGAGCAATCGATGCAATTCCACGGACGGATTGACGTGGGGCAGTTGATGAGCCGAGCCTCAAGCGATCCGCGTCTCGTCCAGCACATCATCCAGCAGGTTCTGCAGGAAGTGGCGGAAGCGCCGTTCGAGATTGTCGTTTCGGTGGGGTTCATCATCTGGACAGCGGTGCAGAACAACATGTTGCCGACGCTTGTGTTGCTGGTGATTGGTTTTCCGCTCTTCATGTGTCCGGTGGTGCTGCTTTCCAAGCGCATCCGCAAGTGGGCGAAGAAAGCGCTGGAGCGCTACTCGGTTGTCGGCTCGCGCATCCACGAGATCCTCACGTGCGTGCGCGTGGTGAAGGCGTATAACACCGAGGAGTTCGAGAACAGGAAGTACGAGCAGGCCAACCAGAGCATGCTGAAGGCGTCGTTGCGCGCGGTGCGCTGGAGCCTGTTCGTGACGCCGGCCGTGGAGACGGTGGGCATATTCCTCCTGTGCGCTTTCGTGGTGTGGTGCTTCGTGGCGCAGGTGAAGCTCTCGGTGATCGTGCCGATGCTCGCGCCGCTTCTGCTGATCTACCGTCCGATCAAGCAGCTCTCGAAGCTACAGGTCCAGTTGGAGCAGTGCCGGGCGGCGCTCTCGCGTCTCTTCTCCATCCTCGACGTGCGGATGGAGCTGCCCGTGAAGGTGGACGCCGCGCCGAAGACGGCGTTCACGGACAAGATCGTGTTCGAGGACGTGTCCTTCCGTTATGATACCGCCGAGCGCGACGCGGTATCGCACGCCTCCTTTGAGATTCCGCGCGGGAAAGTGGTGGCCGTCGTCGGTGGTACTGGTAGCGGGAAGTCCACGATGAGCGGACTCCTCGCGCGCTTCTACGATCCGTACGAAGGGCGCGTGACGATGGACGGCGTGGACTTGCGCGACTTGCGTATCCCGGACCTCCGCAACCTGGTGGGCAGCGTGATGCAGGAGACGCTGCTCTTCAACGACACGATCGAGGCGAATATCAAGTACGGCTCGCCCGACGCGACGCACGAGCAGGTGGTGGAGGCCGCGAAGATGGCGAACGCGCACGAGTTCATCATGTCGCAGCCGGAGGGCTACGAGCGTCAGGTGGGCGAGAAGGGCTTCGCGCTCTCCGGCGGCGAGCGCCAGCGCATCGCCATCGCGCGAGCTATTCTTCGCAATCCGCCCATCCTCATTCTCGACGAGGCCACAAGCGCGCTCGATACGGTCACTGAGCGGCTCGTTCAGGACGCCATCAACCGGCTTATGGCCAACCGTACGACATTCGCGATTGCGCACCGTCTCTCGACGATCCGCGACGCGGATTTAATCCTCGTCATGCGAGAGGGTGTGATCGTTGAACGCGGCACGCACGACGAGCTCTACGCCGCCAACGGCGTCTACCGCCACC
Organism: uncultured Lentisphaerota bacterium; assembly: GCA_946413265.1. GTDB lineage: Bacteria > Verrucomicrobiota > Kiritimatiellia > RFP12 > UBA1067 > RUG572. Next base: position 2,393 of record CAMKJU010000173.1, on the reverse strand, counting down.
TCTGTGACATGCAGAAAACCGTTTAAGGTTAGGCGTTGTACGTGGCGGCGGAGGTGTTGCCGCCGTGGCCGGTCCAGTTCGTGTGGAAGAACTGGCCGCGGGGCGAGTCGAGCCGCTCGTACGTGTGCGCGCCGAAGTAGTCGCGCTGCGCCTGCAGGAGGTTCGCCGGGAGGCGTTCCGTGGTGTAGCCGTCGAAGTACGCGAGCGCGGAGGTCATCGCCGGGGCGGGGATGCCGTACGAGACGGCCGCCGCGGCCACCTGGCGCCACGCGGGCACGAGCTTCTCGATCGTTGCCTTGAAGTACGGGTCGAGCAGGAGGTTCGTCAGCTCGGGGTTCTTGTCGTAGGCTTCCTTGATCTTTCCGAGGAACACGCTGCGGATGATGCAACCGCCGCGCCACATGAGCGCGATGCCGCCGTAGTTGAGGTTCCATCCGTACGTCTTCGCGGCGGTGCGCATGAGCGTGTAGCCCTGCGCGTAGGAGATGATCTTCGAGGCGAAGAGCGCCTGGCGGATGTTCTCGACGAACGCGGCCTTGTCGCCCGTGAAGGGCGGGACCGTGCGGTTGAAGACCTTGGCGGCCTCCACGCGCTCGGCCTTCATCGCGGAGAGGCAGCGCGCGAACACGGCCTCGCCGATGAGCGTGAGCGGCACGCCCTCGTCGAGCGCGGCGATGCCCGTCCACTTGCCGGTGCCTTTCTGCCCGGCCGTGTCGAGGATGTTCTCCACGAGCGCGGAGCCGTCCTTGTCTTTATAGGCGAGGATATCGCGCGTGATCTCGATGAGGTAGGAGTCGAGCTCCGTCGTGTTCCACTGCTTGAACACCTCGTGCATCTCGTCGTCGCTCATTCCAAGGAGGTCGCGCATGAGCTGGTAGCTTTCGCAGATGAGCTGCATGTCGCCGTACTCGATGCCGTTGTGGACCATCTTGACGAAGTGTCCGGCGCCGTTCTCGCCCACCCAGTCGCAGCAGGGCGAGCCGTCCTCGACCTTCGCGCAGATACCCTGGAAGATGGGCTTCACGTACGGCCATGCGGCAGGCGAGCCGCCGGGCATCATGGACGGACCCTTGAGTGCGCCCTCTTCGCCGCCGGAGACGCCCGTGCCGACGTAGAGGAGTCCCTTCGACTCCACGTACTGCGTGCGGCGGATCGTGTCCGGGAAGTGCGAGTTGCCGCCGTCGATGATGATGTCGCCCGGCTCGAGCACGCCGAGCAGCTGGTCGATCATCGCGTCCACCGCCGCGCCGGCCTTGACCATGCAGAAGACCTTGCGGGGCTTCTCGAGGTTGTCGGCGAGTTCCTGGATCGAATGGCAGCCGATGATGTTCTTGCCTTTCGCGCGGCCGTTGACGAAGGCGTCCACCTTCTCCACGGTGCGGTTGTAGCACGCCACGGTGAAGCCCTTCGACTCCATGTTCATGATGAGGTTCTCGCCCATCACGGCGAGCCCGATCAAACCGATATCAGCTTTCTTCATGTTAAGAATCCTTTTTAAACTTCATTTCCACTTCGCTAATTTGCTTTCGCTACTGGGAGTTTTGGAGTTTAGGAGAATCGGAGATTTTTTTGAAGTTCTCCTAAACTCCAAGACTCCTAATCTCCCAGCAGCGAAAGCAACTACTACCTCTGGACGCGGGCGTTGCCTTTGTAGATGTCCCAGACCTGCTTTTCGTCGGCGGGTTCGGCGTAGTCGTTGAGGGAGGACGCCGCGAGGACGCCGCTCGCCCAGCCGAACTGGAGGCACTTCTCGCCGTCCCAGCCGTTGAGGACGCCGTAGAGGAGTCCGCCCGTGAAGCCGTCGCCGCCACCGATGCGGTCCATCACCACGATCGGACGCGGTTCCTCGACAAACCACTTGCCGCCGGAATAGACGATCGCGCCCCAGAGGTGCTCGTTGGCGGTGATCACCTGGCGGAGGGTGGTGCCGCACATCTTCGCGTTCGGGTACTTCTTCACGACCTGGGTGATCATCGTCTTGAAGGACTCGATCTTCGCCGCGAGGTCCTTGCCGCCGGCTTCGGGTCCCTTGAAGCCGAGGCAGAGCTGGAAGTCCTCCTCGTTGCCGACGAGGATGTCGGCCACCGAGGCGATCTGGTGGAACGCCTTGCGGAGCTCGGCCTCGCGTCCCTTCCAGAAGGTGGCGCGGTAGTTGAGGTCGAAGGAGACGAGCGTGCCGTACTTCTTGGCGGCCTTGGCGATCGCGAGGCAGCACTTGGTCGTCTCGGGGCTCATGGCGGCGATGAGTCCGGAGAGGTGGAGGATATCCACGCCTTCGTCACCGAAGATGCGCTTGACGTCGTAGTCCTTCGGGTCGAGCGTGCGGCCGACCTCGCCGGCTCGGTCGTTCCACACGCGGGGCGCGCGCAGGCCGAAGCCGGAGTCCGCGATGT
>CAMKJU010000172.1 GCA_946413265.1 uncultured Lentisphaerota bacterium | reverse complement strand
TTTGATGCGTTTCTCCAGTCTTGGAGAGCGCGTGAAGACCGTTTGCCGCTGATGCTAAAGGGTGCGCGGCAGGTCGGAAAGACGGAGTCTGTCCGCCATTTCGCCGAAACGGCGTATTCGGAATTCGTTGAGATCAATTTCGTTGAAAGGCCGGAATTCAAGGAGATCGTCCGTGACGGCTTCTCCGTTGACAGCCTGATCCGCAACATTTCCATTATCGATCCGAGGCTGCGTTTCACGCCGGGCAACACGTTGCTGTTCTTTGACGAGCTGCAGGAGTTTCCCGAGATCGCAACATCATTGAAGTTCTTCGCGCAGGACGGACGCTTTGACGTCATTTGCAGCGGCTCTCTCCTCGGCATCCAGGTCAAGCGCGTCAAGAGCTACAGCGTCGGCTATCAAGAGACGGAGACGATGCATTCTCTGGACTTCGAGGAATTCCTCTGGGGATGCGGTTACCGCGACGAGCAGATTGCCGGACTTCTGGAACCGGTATTTGCGAGCCGCCCGTTTGGTGCGGCGGTCAAGAATACGATGGACAGGTTGTTCATGGACTATTGCGTGACGGGCGGCATGCCGGAGGTTCTTGAAACGTACTTCACCAAAGGGACGTTTGAACTCGTCCCGCAAACGCAGCGGCGCATACTCAACGATTATCGCGCGGACATCCGCAAGTACGCCGAAGGACTTGATCCCGTCCGCATCCAGGCGGTGTTCGATTCCATACCTGCGCATCTTGCGAAGGAGAACCGCAAGTTCCAGTGGACGACCGTGTCAAAGGGCGCGACGCGCAAGGACTACTGGGGGTGCGTGGAGTGGCTTGAGGATGCCGGCGTCGTCAACAAGTGCAGACGCATGGATGTTCCGGAACTGCCGCTTGGCGCGCATCTCGACAACGATGCATTCAAGCTCTACTTATGCGATTCGGGACTGCTCCTTGCGATGCTTGAAAAGGAGGTTCAGGAGGACGTGCGCATACGACGAGACCTCGGCACGTGGAAAGGCGGCCTCTTTGAGCACATCGTCGGCGAAGCCATGGTCAAGGCCGATATGCCGCTCGCATACTTCAAACGGGACAACTCGACCCTTGAAATGGATTTCTTCGCCAGGTCTGCGGACTGTCTCGTTCCGATAGAGGTCAAGGCCGAGAACAACCGTTCCAAGAGCCTGCGCACCTTGATTGACCGAGAGACGTACAAGGATATCCGCTGGGGCGTCAAGTTGGTGAACGGCAACGTCGGCTTCACAAACGGCATCTTGACTCTCCCGCAGTGGTGCGCCTTCAAGCTGCCCGAGATTGTCCGTGACTTTCGACCTGAATTATCATAGCGTTATCATCTTCCGCGCCCCCATTCGTATATCACAGTGCCACCTGGCAGGCACCCGGCTGAGAGAGCCCGGACAGACTTGCGGGCGAGAGCGGTTCAGTAGAAACCAGGGCTGACCTACTTTCTGTTGCGTCATGCCGGAGGTAGAACCACTTGGCGCGATATGGTATACTATTCGCCGTCAGTCACAGACTAGGAGAAGACCATGGACAAGATAAAGGTTGAAATATGCTGCGGAACCGCCTGCTACCTGCTGGGGGCGGCGAATCTCATGTCGATTGAGGACGAGATTCCCGCCGAGTTCCGCGACAAGGTCGAGGTCGAGGCGCGCACGTGCCTTGAGCTGTGCGAGAAGGAGAACCTCGGCGGTGCGCCGTACGTGCGCTTCAACGGCGAGGAGATCATGGCGCAGGCGACGAACGAGAAGGTCCTCGCGCGCATCGAGGAGCTGGTCGGAGGGGCCGCCTGACATGCTGAACGGATCGACTTTCATTCGCCGCGAGCTGATGATCCGCATCGTGCGCGCGTTCGACGACGGCACGCTTGAGAACGAGCTGGACCAGATTCCGATCAAGCTGAGGCCGAAGAACTCGGTGGCGTCGCGCTGCTGCGTCTACCACGACCGCGCGATCTTCAAGTACAGGCTGATGGCGCTTTTGGGCGTGTCCGTGGAGGACGAGACGGACGAGTCGAAGTCGCTCGCCGCCTACTACGCGGAGAAGGCATGGGGCGGCGGGACGAACGATGCCAAGCCGAAGACGCCGCTCAGCGTGTGCGGTCCGGCGTGCAGCGGCTGTCCGGACGCAAAAGTCGTCTCGACGCCGAATTGCCGCGGCTGCTTCGCGCGCCCGTGCGTATACAACTGCCCGAAGAAGGCGATCTCCATCGTCGGCGGGCAGTCCGTGATCGACCAGTCGCTCTGCATCAAGTGCGGCAAGTGCATCACCGCGTGTCCCTACCACGCGATCGTCAAGACGTCCGTCCCGTGCGAGGAGGCCTGTCCCGTCGGCGCGATCCGCAAGAACGAGTACGGCGTCGCGGAAATTGATTTCGAGAAGTGCATCTTCTGCGGCAAGTGCTTCGCGGCGTGTCCGTTCGCGGCGGTGATGGAGCGTTCGCAGCTCGTGGACGTGCTCGCGGCGATGAAGCGCGGCGAGAAGCTCGTCGCCATGATCGCGCCCGCCGCCGAGAAGCAGTTCCCCGGCAAGATCGAGCAGCTGCTCACCGCGTGCGCCAAGGCCGGCTTCGGCGACGTGATGGAGGTCGCCCTCGGCGCGGAGAAGACGACGGAGCACGAGACCGCCGAGTTCATCGAGCGCATGGAGAAGGATCCGAAGACGTTCATGACGACGTCGTGCTGTCCCGCGTGGGTCAACCTCGTCGGCAAGCACCTCCCCGACCTCGTCGACCACGTTTCGCTCACGCCCAGCCCGATGGTGTACGCCCGTGAGATCGTGAAGGCGAAGGATCCGGACGCGAAGACCGTGTTCATCGGCCCGTGCGTCGCGAAGCGCAGCGAGGCGCGGCGCAAGGACGTGGACTACGTCCTCTCCTTCGAGGAGCTGGGCGCGATCCTCGCCGGACGCAAGATCGACGTCATCGCCTGCGAGCCGTGGCCGGTGGAGCGTCCCGCCAACCCGACGGCGCGCAACTACGCGAAGAGTTGCGGCGTGACGGACGCCGTGCTGACGGAGGCGACGTCGAAGATCCCCGGCTTCAAGCTCGACGCGAAGCAGATCAACGGCATCGACCGCAAGACGTGCGCGATGGTGAAGCTGTACGCCGCCGGGAAGATGCCGGTGAACTTCCTCGAAGTGATGGCGTGTCCGGGCGGTTGCCAGAACGGCCCTTGCTCGCTGGCCTGACAGTGCAGGGAAACTTGGCTTACAGCCGGTTCCTCCAGGTGCGCGGGGAGACGCCGGTCGCGTCGCGGAAGGTGTTGGCGAAGTGCGACGGACTGCAGTAGCCGGTTTCGGCGGCGATGGCGGCGACGGAAATGTTCGTCGTTTCCAGCAGGAGTTTGGCGCGTGCGAAACGCTGACGGCGGATCTCTTCACCGACCGAGTGGCAGAGGTGTTCGCGGAAGAGCGCGTCGAGGATCGGCCTCCTGACGCCGAGGGCGTCGGCTATCTGCGGCGAGCCGATCGGCTGCGCCAGTCTCTTCGAGATGAGCTCCATCGCCTTGCGGACCGTCGGGTCGGAGACGGCGATGACTTCCGTGGAGCGGCGCACGACGACGCCGAGCGGTGGGACGAGGATTGGCTTTTTCGGCGGGCGCTGGCCCGACATCAGCCTGTCGAGAAGGGCGGCCGCCTCGTATCCGCCGCGCTCCAGGTTCTGGTCGATGGAGGAAAGCGGCACGGACTGGTTCTCGCAGATCGTCCTGTTGTCGCCAATGGTGAGGATCGCGAGTTCCTCGGGAACGGAAATGTCCAGCTCCAGCGCCGCGTTGAGCAGGCGCGCGCCGTCCGCCTCGTCGTAGGTGAGCGCGGCAACCGGCTTCGGAGCCGCGGCGAATGCGCCGCGCAGCCATTTCGTGAATGACGCCCAGTCGTTCTGCCGCGACGTGGGGAGGCTTTCCGCGAGGACCCACTTCAACGGCGCGCGTTCCAGTCCTTCCTGAAGCCCCTTGAAGCGCATCGCGTGTACCGCGCCCCATCCGGTCGAGAACCAGACGGCGTTGCGGAAGTTCCGCTCCCTGAAGTGCTCGGCGGCGAGGCGCCCGATCGCCGTGTGGTCGGAGGTGACGCGCGGCACGGCGACGTCCGGGCGGGATATCGTGAGGTCCACGACCGGAACGCCGCGCTTCATGAGGCGCGAGATGCAGGAAAACGTCACCGGGTCGGACCGGATGGTCGCGATCACGCCGTCGCCGTTCCAGGCGAGCGGATGGTAGCCGAGCCGGTCCTGGATCATCAGGTTCCAGTCGTGCTCGCGTGCATAGCGCGCGATGCCTTCCGTCCGGGGAAAGCTCATCGGGCTGACCATCACAAGTACGTTTTTGCGTTTCATGGACGCTATTATACGACAGGCGGCCGTCGTTGGCAAGCAAAACGGCAGATGCAAGTTTTTGAGATGAATATGCAATTTCCACATTCGGGCGAATTTGATACACTGAAAACGCAATCCACCCAAAGGAGTATCATTATGAAGCTCAGAGACTGCATCAAGTCCGTATTCATGTGCGGTTCGGCGTGCATCGTCACCGCACTCGCCCCTTCGACGGCAAACGCCGCGCTGAAGTACGAGCCGTCGAACTACGCCGCGCAGGACAACCTTGTCGTGAACTTTGACGGAATCCGCAACGCCGGCCTCCTGAAGGCGCACGACGATTCTGCCGAGACATGGAAGAACATCGGCCGCATCGCGAATGACGCCGGGTTCACGGCAAAGAGCGGCGATGCGAGTGCGTGGGCGGCGGACGGATACCACTTCGCCGGTGGCGCATACGGCAAGATGCGGCTCAAGCAAAACCTCGGCAACGACATGACGATCCAGGTCGTCGCCGATGTGAAGGGGAGCGAGAACTCCTCCAAATGGCCGACGTTCTTCGGTTGCCCGGAAGACTGGTCCAACATCTACTTCAGCGATAAGGGCAAAGGGGTTATCCACTTCAAGGCAGATGCCGTCACGGGGCTTACCTCATCAAACGGTTCTCGTGCCAACGTGACATGCGGTGCCAACGTCAAATATCTCAACGCCGCGCTGGAATCCTCCAACTACAAGCAGATTATCACAACTGCCGATTCCTTCCCAACGGCGGGCTGGAGGACTGGCAACGGCGGAAGCCAGTCCGCCCCCGGTAGTCTGAACTGGTTCTTCGGCAGCTGCGGCACGACTCAGGATTATCTCGACGACCGCTATCTCGTCGGCACGATCAAGGCGATTCGCGTGTACAACAAAGTGTTGTCGGATGCGGAACTCGCCGCGAACCGCGCCATTGACGAAGCGCGCTTCTTTGCCGGCATCCCCGTGACGAATGTCGTCGTGGCGACCGCCGTCGCCGGCTTGGAGGGCAACGAAGGCTCCGGTGTATATGCCTACGACGAGGACGGCTATACCTTCTCCGCGCCGCAGAAGGCAAGCCTCGACGGCACGGTCTACTGCTGTGCCGGCTACACGCTTGAAACCTGGAACGGCACCGCTTGGAGTACGCCGGTCACCCACGCTTCCTGCTCCTACACCGCCACCGACACCACCGCCAAGGTCCGCCTCATGTGGCAGTGGCAGCGTGCGCACGCCGACGTGCCCGTCGCCCTCGACCCGCTCTTCGACGATTACGTCACCGAGGGACTTGTCCTGCACCTCGACGGCATCCGCAACGTCGGCGCGGACAAGCCGCACGACTGGTCCTCTTCGCAGTGGATCGACCTCGTGAACGGCAACGTCGCAAGCATCCAGCACGATGAGGACGACGCCAGCGTATGGCGGAATGACGGCTACTATTTCGGCGGCCAGTCCTTCGCGCAGTTCGTCAACGCGCTCTCCGGCCTTACCAACACCGTGACCGTCCAGGTCGTCTGCGACACGACCACGAATGCGCTCCAGACGCTGAAGACGTCCACAAATCCGTACGTGCTTTGGCCAAACCTCATCGGCACAGGCGACAACGACCAGCTCAACATCTACTACGACATGAACGCCGCTACACGTGGCCGTCTCACCTTCAAGAACGCAAATGGTGGAAACACAACCTTGTCCAATGGTGCGGACAAGGACGCTTGGGAAGGCCGCTATGTGACGGCCATCCGCAACGGAACGAAGAACTACATTCTCCAGACAACGGCCATCGCCGATGCCGTGCAGACCAGCACAGACAAAGGTAACATCAGTGCGAACACGTTTCGCGTCGGAAGCGCGGGCAGCACGCTGAACTTGCGTCAGCAGCGCTGGTTCATCGGCACGATCAAGGCTGTGCGCATCTACGACCGCGTGCTGACGGACGAAGAGCTAGCGCAGAACCGCGTGATCGACGAGGCGCGCTTCTTCGGCGGGGCGCTCCCGACCGAGAACGTCGTCGTGGCTTCGTCCGTGCGTGGCATTGAGGGCAACGAACCGGAAGGAACCTACGCGCTTCCCGTCGGCGGACACACCTTCACCGCCCCGGCGAGCGTGACCGTAGGCGAGGATTCCTACTCCTGCACGGGCTACACGCTAGAAACATGGGATGGTTCTTCCTGGTCTGCTCCTGTCTCCTATGCGTCTAGCTCCTATTCTGCAACTGATACCACGGCCAAAGTGCGCCTCACCTGGCAGTGGGCGCACACGGCAGGTCCCGGCTACGACGCCGCCTTCAACGACTACGTGACGGACGGCCTCGTCGTCCATCTCGATGGCATCCGCAACACCGGCGTTCAGGCAGTCCACGACGCCGCCGCCGTGACGTGGGCCGACCTCGCGAATCCCGGCGGTTGCGCCCGGCTCGTCATCGCCGGCGCCGGATGTGGATGGACGAGCGACGGCTACCGCTTCGACGGGAAGACTGTCGCCAGCTACGCCATCATGAACTCGATGCGCACGCTGGGCAATGCGTTCACGGCGCAGGCGGTCGTAGATTTCGACTGCTACGGTTCTGCTCGCATCAACACAGCCTGGCCTGCAATCATGGGCACTCCGGTTTCGTCGAACGATCCTTTTGCGATGTATTTCAACCAGAACAATGTCGGTGACCTCGGCGTGAACTTCAAGGTCGCGAATACTCAGGTGCGCACAGGTGGCTTCAAGGCGTGGGATGGCGAGTACGTGACGGGGCTTTCCGACGGTACGACTGGCGCGCTCTTCCAGACGGTGACGCCTGATGCGACGGCGGCGTTCAACAAAGCTGTCGGTACGCAGACGTTCATATTCTGCGGTGGTAACGGCAGCAACAATGGCTTCGCGGATCGCCGTTTCGATGGCGTCGGCAAGTCCGCGCGAATCTACAACCGTGCGCTCACGGACGCCGAACTCGCGCAGAACCGCGCGGTGGACGAAGTGCGCTTCTTCGGACGCTCCCCTGCGGCGACCGGCGATCTCATTGTACGCTCTGACGTGGAAGGGCTTTCCGGCAATCAGCCGAACGGCGCGTATCGCCCGGCGGCGGGATATGCTTTCACGGTTCCAGCGGAGATGGTGGTGGATGGTATCCCCTACGCCTGCACGGGCTACACGCTTGAAACCTGGGATGGCTCTGCGTGGGGCTCGCCTGTCGTGAGCGACGGCGTTTTCGCCGTCGCGCCCGATGTCGCCTCCTCTTCCAAGCGCCTGACTTGGAACTGGCGCGTCGTGAGCCGCCTCACGAAGATCCCCGACTACGACGTGGGCGACTACGTGCAGGATGGCCTCTACCTCCACTATGACGGCATCCGCAATGTTGGCGCGACGGCGGAACATGACCCGAACGCGACGGAGTGGGTGAACCTTGGCGCAGGCGATGCCGGCGTCAATCTCAATGCCGTATTTGACTATGCAAGCAATGCTTCGGTCGGTGACGGCTGGGAGGCTGACGGCTACCACTTCAAGTATGGCGGCAAGTTCGCCAAGCTCGCCTCGAACCCGAAGATCGACTGGAAGGTGACGATCCAGGTTGTATGCGAGGCGGAGACGTCCGGCAAGTCCGGGACATCCTACCCGACCTACTTCGGATCGACCAACGACTTTTTGAACGTCTATGGCTTCGGGGCCGTCGGACGAGTGTTCTTCAAGATCCGCAACAATAGTGGCGACGGCAGCGGTCGCATTGAACTTTCTCCTTCCGGGGCGTGGCAGGGCGAGTACCTCAATGCTATCTGGCACGCAGGAAAATACCAGCTGTTTCAGAATGTAGCGCCTTCCGAAACCGAGTGGTGGGGATCATGGCGCAAGTGGTGGACGACGTTTCAGAGCCAGCCGTTCTACATCGGCGGCGTGTACAAGGAAGGCGACGCCACCTACGTGGACGAGCGCCGTCTTACGGGCAAGATTCAGGCCGTGCGCGTGTACAACCGCTCGCTCTCCGACGAGGAACTGGCGCACAACCGCATGGTCGACGAGGCGCGCTTCAAGGGCAACCCGCCGGACTCGAACGTGACGATCGCGACGAAGTACGGCGACGGCACGG
>CAMKJU010000171.1 GCA_946413265.1 uncultured Lentisphaerota bacterium | reverse complement strand
GCACGCTGGGTGGCGATGACCAGAGGCATCCCCGCCACCCGGGCCACGCCGTCGATATCTTTGCCCAGGGCAAAGGTCAGCTTGGAGGAGGATTCCTTGAAGGCTTTATTTTCCACCACATCCCGCAGTGTGACGGTGCTGATCTCAGGATTGGGCACCTCGATGCCCACAGCACTCTTGCCGGGGATGGGGGCCTCGATGCGCAGGGACGTCGCCTGGAGCGCCATCTGGAGGTTGCGGGCGAGGCCGGCGACCTTCTCGACGCGCGTGCCGAGGTCGAGCGTGAGGGCGTACTGGGTGACGACGGGTCCGGCCACGTAGTAGGCGAGCTCCGCGTTGACGTCGAACACCTTGAGCGTGTCGATGAGCCGCTGGGCCATTGCGGCCACGTTCTCGCCGGGGCCGCCTTCACGCTTTGGCACGGGGTTCAGCAGATCGGTGGAGGGGACGATGTAGGGTCCCTTGTCCGCAGGGGCGTCACCTTCGGGCGCGGTTGCCGCTGCCGGGGCGGGCGTTGCCGCTGGCGTCGGCGGTGGAGGTGGCGGCTGGGGAGCGACAGTGCGCACGGGCGTAATGGCAGGTGCGGTGGCGGGACGCGCGGCAGGCGTCTCGCGTGGCGGGAAGAAGTCGATTGGACCGTTCGCCGATGCCTCGCGTTCGGCCTTGAGGCGCGCGCGGATGGCTTCGCGCTCTGCCTCTTCTTTGCGGCGCTGCTCCTCGCGGGCCAGTCTCTCGGCTTCGCGCTCGGCCTCCCTGGCGGCGCGTTCGGCTTCTTTGGCAGCGCGTTCTGCCTCCCTTGCCGCCTTGCGCTCCTCGCGGGCGATGCGCTCCCTCTCGCGCTCCTCTTCCTTGGCGGCCTTGGCTGCGGCCTTCTCGTCGGCAATGCGCTGCTTCTCGGCGAGGCGCGCGGCAAGGGCCGCTTCCTTTGCGGCCCTGGCGGCGGCAGCTGCTGCGTCCGGATCGTCAACGTCGTCCAGGTCGTCGTCACGGTGCCGATCTGCTGCCCAGTCCGTCAGGCGGGCGAGGCCGGATACAATGTTGCGTGGCCCCGCGATGATGAACAGGGAAAGGACGGCAAGGCAGATCATGAGCACGCTTGCGCCGAAAGGCGCCAAGTGGTAGACGAGGCAGCGCGTCATCACGAGGTATCCCACTGCGCCGCCGGCGTTTGGTTCGATGTTCAGGTCGCGCAGGAGGGGCGCGATGGTCGGCGAGGTCCCGGCCACCTGGAGCAGGCATGTGGCGGAGAACACGAGCAGGACGACGCCAATCGTGCGGCGTCCGGGATGGCATGTGTTCCCAAGTATGAGTCGGAGGCCCATGTACACGCAGATTGCCGGAACGCTCCAGATGCCGAGGCCTACGAACTGGTAGCCGATGTAGGCGAACCAGTCACCGGCTATACCTACGAGGTTGGACGACGCCGAAGCCGGGATGCAGAGGTCGGATATGTCGCGCCAGTTGTATGTACACAGCGCGAGGAGGGGGAACAGCGCGATGGGAAACATGAAGAACCCGATTATGCGGCGTCGCATGCGGGATTCTGTTTCTGCCGGGTTGGGTGAGGATGTGGGCTGTGGCTGCATTGTGCGGAAACTTTCTATTGGCTTGCCCGCCTGAACAGCGGCGGGTCAGAACGACCATGCGAGGTCTTGATGGAATCTCGTACGGCGTAGAAAACGATGATGGCGAGGATTAGTGCCAGGAGCTTGAGCCCGAAGTTGCTCGTGAAGAAAGCGATTATTGATTTCATGCCTCCTTGCCCTCCTTGTCTTTTTGGGGTTCATCGCCTTTTTTCGGTTCGTCGCCCTTTTTGGAGTCATCGCCTGTCGTTTCCTTCGCTGGGGCGGCGGCGTCGTGCCGGCGGCGGAAAAGTCTCGCGGCCTTGTCCGTGCGGCGCTTCATCCAGTCGGCCATGGCCTCGGACGTAGTCTTCTGCTGCGGCATGGCCTTGCGGATCCAGCGCAGCACGGCCATGCGCGAGTTCTCCTCGGCGTCAGGGTAGCGGATGAGCCGGCCGTTGTGGGCAACGGACACCCGTCCCGTCTCCTCGGAGACCGCGATCACGAGCGCGTCCGTCTGCTCGCTAAGCCCCACCGCCGCGCGGTGGCGCATGCCGGAGGTGGAGAGGTCGCCCTTGCTGGAGACGGGGAAGAGGCAGTGCGCGGCGGCCACTCGTCCGTGGCGTATCACCACTCCTCCGTCGTGGAGCGGCATCGGCTCCGTGAAGATGGAGAAGAACAGTTCACTTGAGATGATCGCGTCTAGCTCAACGCCGGTCGTCTCGAAGCCGCGCAGCGAAATACCGCGCTCGAATGCGATCAGCGCTCCGATGCGGCGCCTCGCGAGCTTGAAGATGATCGTCGTGAGGTCCTCCGGCGACACGCGTCCGCCAAAAACGGCGTGCGTGCGCGTGCGGTCCTGGAAGAGGAATGACCCCATGGCCGCGAGGAAGCGCCTGATCTCTTCCTGGAAGATCACCACGGAGGACAGCGCGAGGTAGAGGAGCAGCCAGCCGATTATCACGGAGAGCACGTCGAAGCGGAACACGAGCGTGAACGCGACGAGAAGGGCGAAGAGAACTCCGGCGCCCATAAGGACTTGTCCGAACCTGGAGCCACGCGCACCTTTGAGGATTGCGTAGATCACGAGGTAGAGGATGAAAATCTGGATGACGTCCGGAACGTAGGACATCAGATGGTACCAGTCCATGTCGATCCTCCTTCCTTGGCGAGCGCGCCCACTACGGACAACGCCTCCTTGGTCTCCTTCACGTCGTGTACGCGCACAACGCTGACGCCGCACATCGCGCACCACACGGCCACGCCGACGCTGCCGCCGAGGCGGCGGGCTGGCTCGGCCTCGCCGCTGAGCGCGCCGACCACGCGCTTGCGCGACGCGCCCACGAGTACGGGTCCCCGCTCCGCGAGTCGGCGCAGCGAGCCGAGAATCGCGATGTCCTCCTCGCGCGTGGTGTCGAAGCCGACCATCGGGTCCTGCAGCACCTGCGTGCCTAAGGGACGATAGTCCTTCGCAGGCACCACGAAACCGCAGCCGCTCTTTTCCACGAGCTGCCACATCTCGTCGCTGGGCGTGAAGACGCAGTTGATGATCGCGGCGCCGGCGTCGAGCGCGCGCTGCGCCGTCTCGGGGTGGTAGGTGTCCACGGATATTGGAACGTTCGGCAGCTCACGAAGAATCTGGCGCAGGACGGCGTTGAGGCGCGCCCATTCGGCGGAGGCGGAGAGGGGACGGTGTCCGGGGCGCGTCGATTCCGCGCCCACGTCGATGATGTCGGCGCCGTCGCGCACGAGGGCGCGCGCGTGGGAGACGGCGTCGCCGGGGCGGAGGTAGAGCCCGCCGTCGGAGAACGAGTCCGGCGTCACGTTCACGATGCCCATCACGCGCGTGGACGCGAGGTCGATGCTAAACTGCCGGCACGTCCACGTCATCGTGTTTCCTTTCAAGTCCGAGGAGCTTCTCCACGTCGCGTCCGTCCATGGTCTCCTGCTCAAGCAGCGTTTTCGCGAGCAGCTCGAGCTTGTCGCGGTTCTGCTTGATGAGTTTGGCCGCACGCGCGTAACAGTCCTCGATGATCCGGCGCACCTCCTGGTCGATCGCCTCTGCGGTCTTCTGCGAGTAGGGAGGCGGGGCCTCGGAGACCGAGAGCGCGTTCGGCTCGATGAAGGCCTGGAAGCCGAAGGCGTCCGACATGCCGAAGCGGCAGACCATGCCGCGCGCGATCTGCGTTGCGTAGGCGATGTCCTGGGCGGCGCCCGTGGAAATGTCCTTCGTGAGCGTCTCCTCGCCGATGCGCCCGCCGCAGCACATCGTGATTGCGTCGAGGAAGTACGACTTCGAGCGGTTCAGGACGTCCTTCTCGGGGAGACTCATCGTCACGCCGAGGGCGCGTCCGCGCGGTATGATGCTCACCTTGTGGAGCGGATCGGCGTTCGGGAGGAGAAGCTGGAGAAGGGCATGCCCCGCCTCGTGCCACGCCGTGGTCTCGTATTCCTTGCGCGTGTAGCCGGCGGACTTCCGCTCACTGCCCCAGAACACCTTGTCGCGCGCTTCCTCGAGCACGGCGTGGGGAATCGCGTCGAGTCCCTTGCGCGCGGAGAGGAGCGCGGCCTCGTTGATGATGTTCGCGAGGTCGGCGCCTGAATGTCCGCTCGTGCCGCGCGCGAGGCGTTCGAGGTCGACGTCGTCCGCGAGCTTCA
This sequence comes from uncultured Lentisphaerota bacterium, assembly GCA_946413265.1. GTDB lineage: Bacteria > Verrucomicrobiota > Kiritimatiellia > RFP12 > UBA1067 > RUG572. Next base: position 4,290 of record CAMKJU010000171.1, on the reverse strand, counting down.
CCTTCGCGGCGTGGATCTTCAGGATGGCCTCACGTCCTTTCAGGGTGGGAAGGTCCACGTTCACCTGGCGGTCGAAGCGGCCGGGACGCAGGAGGGCGGGATCGAGGATGTCGGGACGGTTCGTCGCGGCGATCACGATTACGCCGTCGTTCGTGCCGAAGCCGTCCATCTCCACGAGCATCGCGTTGAGCGTCTGGTCCGCCACGCGCTGCGACATCATGCCGCCCGCGTTGCGTTTCTGTCCGACGGAATCGATCTCGTCGATGAAGATGATGCAGGGCGCGGACTTCTTGCCTTGCTCAAAGAGGTCACGTACGCGGCTCGCGCCCACGCCCACGAACATCTCCTCGAAGTCGCTGCCGCTGATGGAGTAGAAGGGTACGCCCGCCTCGCCGGCGATCGCCTTCGCGAGAAGCGTCTTGCCCGTGCCGGGCGGGCCAACGAGGAGGATGCCGCGCGGGATGCGCGCACCGAGCTTGGTGAACTTCTTCGGTTCCTTGAGGAACTCGACGATCTCCGCCACGTCCTCCTTGGCCTCGTCCACACCCGCCACGTCCTTGAACGTCACGCGGTCCTTCTTGTTGCCGTCCATGAGACGGGCCTTCGACTTGCCGAACGAGAACGGCCCGCCCGAACCACCCAGCATGCGGCGGTAGATGAAGAACCAGAGCAGCGCGGCGAACACGCCGAAGATGAGAAGCTGCTGCATGAAAGGTCCGAGCAGCGGCTCCTCTTCCTCCACGGGACAGCTCACTCCGCGCGCGACGAGGAATTCCGTGAGCTTCTCGTTCTCGCCCGGCACGAGGTTCACGCGGAACCTTACGGGCGCGCCGGCTTCTGACTTCCTCTCGCCGGCGAGGTAGGTGCTTCCGCTTTCCAGCGCGCGCACGCGCTTCACCTTCACAACTTGGCCGCTCTCCACGAGCGCGCGGAATTCGGTCTGCGAAATCGAATCGAACACGGGACGGTTCGGGTTCATCATACGCATTGCGAGAAAAGTCGCGGCGATTACGGCGAGGACGACCCATCCGCTGAGCGGACCGGGCCTCGCCGCGCCTTTCGGAAGGGCGCGGCGGCGCGGCGCGGACGGCTTGTCTGCGGTTGGTGGCGTCTCCGGCTTTTCGGAGGGTTCGCCTGCGTGTTCTTCTATTGTGTCTTCGGACATGGCGCGAATTATACCATATCCGCGTGCGCGCGTCACGGAAATGTGGTAAAATAAAAGTCCTTTTCAAACCATAAGAAGGAGAAACGAATGAAGATGAAGTTGTTGCTGGCCGCCGCAGTTATGTGCGGCACCGTATTTGGTGGTGCGGAAGTCCCGCTGTGGCCGGAGGGCAAGATGCCCTCGCGCCAGGAAAAGCAGTGCAAGCCGTTCCTCGTGTGGCACACGCCCAAGGAGCTGAAGTCCACCGCCATCCTCATCTCGGTCTCCGGCGGAAGCTACATGGGCAGCAACATTACCGGCTTCGAGGTGGGGCCGATCCGCGACTACTTCCTCGAACGCGGCGTGACCGTGGTCACGATGAAGTACCGCACGCCGCGTCCGAAGGGCCTGCCGAAGCACCTCACCGCGTGGCAGGACGCCCAGCGCACCGTGCGCCTCGTGCGCGCCGAGGCCGCGAAACGCGGACTCGACCCCGAGAACATCGGTTTCACCGGATGCAGTGCGGGCGGACACCTCACCCTCATGGTCGCCACCTCGTCGCAGACGCCCGCCTACGAGCCGGTCGACGACATCGACAAGCTGCCGTGCCACGTGAACTGGGCCGTGCCCGTCTATCCCGCCTACGCGCTCGCCGACGGACTCGACCAACACAACACGAAGGGCGGCAACGACCTCGCGGACGCGCTTGACCCCGATCTCAAGTTCGACGCGAAGACCCCGCCGATGTGCCTCATGCACGGCGACGCCGACGGCTGGTCCCCGATGAACAGCGTGCGCGTGTACCACAAGCTCCGCACGATGGGCATCCCCGCCGAGCTACACGTGATGGCCCTTGAGCCGCACTGCTTCATGAACGAGCCCACCCCCGGCACGCCCGCCGACACGTGGAAGGGCCGCGTGTGGGAATGGGGCGTGAAGATGGACATCCTCTCCGGCCACCCCAACTCCCGCGTCGCCCCCTGGAAGCCCCTCTACGACCGTAGCAAGAAGATCGAGGCCCAGTTCGACGTCCAGCCCGGCGTGTGGCACCCTGCGGGCCGCCGCGGCGAGATCACCGCGGAAAAGGACAGCGCGCTCTGGACGAAGACCGACTATGAGAACTTCGCCCTCGACTTCGAGTACAAGCTCGATCCCGGCGCCAACTCCGGCGTGCTCATCTATTGCTGCAACACGAAGAACTGGATTCCCAACGCCGTCGAGATCCAGCTGCTGGACGACTACGCCGAGAAATGGGGCAAGTGCGACCCCAACTGGATGAACGCCTCACTCTTCGGCCACTGCCCGCCGCTCAAGCGGAACGTGCGCAAGGCCGGCGAGTGGAACCGCATGACCGTCTTCGCGCGCGGCAAGAACATCCAGATCATCTGCAACGGCGAGAAGGTGATGGACGCCGACCTCGCCAAGTGGACCGACGCGAAGAAGAATCCCGACGGCTCGAAGATCCCGCCGTGGCTCAGCCGTCCATGGGCCGAGCTCGACACCAAGGGCAAGGTCGGATTCCAGGGCAAGCACGGCAATGCCAGGCCCTACTTCCGCAACATCCGCATCCGCCCGCTCTGACGATGAAGATCACCGCGATCAAGACAATCGTCGTCGACTGCTTCCGCACGAACTGGGTGTTCGCGAAGGTGGAGACCGACGAGGGCCTGCACGGCATCGGCGAAGGCACGCTTGAATACAAGGAGGCGACGCTCTGCGCCGCCATCCACGACCTCGAGCACGGCCTCCTCGGCAAGGACCCGATGAACGTCGAGGCGCTCTGGCACGACAACTACCGCGACGCCTACTGGCGCGGCGGCCCCGTGTTTATGAGCGCCCTCTCGGCGGTGGACATGGCGCTCTGGGACATCAAGGGCAAGGCCCTTGGCGTCCCGGTGTGGCAGCTCATCGGCGGGAAGTGTCGTGACGCCGTGCCGTGCTACGCGAACTGCTGGTTCGCGGGCGCGAAGGAGCCCGAGGAGTTCGCCGCGAAGGCCGTCGCCGCCGTCGAGAAGGGCTTCAAGGGACTCAAGTGGGACCCGTTCGGCAAGAACTACCGCCAGCTCCCGCCCGCCGACTTCAAGAAGGCGCTGCGGTGCATCGAGAAGGTGAAGGAGGCGACGGACGGCAAGGCCGAGATCCTCATCGAGTGCCACGGCCGCTTCGACCTTCCCACCGCGCTGCGCCTCTGCAACGCGCTCGCGCCGTTTGATCCGTACTGGGTGGAGGAGCCGATCATCCCGGACACAATGGAGTCCCTCGCGGACCTCCGCCGCCGCGTCTCCACGCCCATCGCCTGCGGTGAGCGCCTCTACGGCATCCACGCGATCCGCAGCGCGATCGAGCTGCGCGCGGCAGACTACCTCCAGCCGGACGCCTCCCATGCGGGCGGTATCACCGAGATGAAGAAGATCGCCGCGCTCTGCGAGGCGCATCATATCCCGTTCTGCGCGCACAACCCGTCCGGCCCCGTCGCGAATGCCGTCACGCTCGCACTTGGCGTTTCCACGCCCGGCTACTGCATCCACGAGACGCTCTTCAACGACGTGCCGTGGCGCAAGGAAGTGGTGGACGAGGACGTGAAGTTCGTGGACGGCATGATGTACCCGTCGGACCGCCCCGGACTCGGCATCGAGATCGACGAAAAGGCCGCCGCCGCGCATCCATTCGAACCGCATTTCCTGCGCCACTACGTGGGCACGCTCACGAACGTGCGCCCGCCGGATGCGTGCGACTACTATCACGCATGACCGTTCGAGCCAAAGTTCTGGTAGGGCGCGATCACCGAGCGCGCCGCCGGAACGAACGGTAGGGTCACGCGTCCCGCGTGACCGAAATGGTAGGGCGGTCGCCCCACGACCGCCGCCGACCATATAATTGTGGGTTCGATTTTACTCAAAGCCTAAGAGTCCTCCAAGCATTCGTCAAAACTCATCGTTTCTTTCGTTGCCTTAGAAGTGTCTTCATTCGTCGTGATTTGGTACCTACTTAATTGTTGCAAATCTGATCATCTGTATTTTTCTACCAAAACAGCATCATCCGGGATTTTCGGCTTGCGCTTGTAGGAGGGCTGTGGTATTATAGTGTCCACATCACGGCGATTTCAGATAGTTGAGCAAGGTCCAATTTCGTATTGAGTTTCCGCC
>CAMKJU010000170.1 GCA_946413265.1 uncultured Lentisphaerota bacterium | reverse complement strand
CCTGCCGCAGTTCACCACGGTCGAGCCGGTGTTCAAGGCGTGGACGAATGTCGTCAGCCGCATGGTCAAGAACCTGCCAGACACGAAGATTGTCGTTTCGACCATCCTCTACAGCGACGGCACAAGGACTGACATCGACCCGACGATCACTGCCATCAACACGCAGATAAAGAATCTGTTCGGCAATCTGCCCGCCGAATGGCAGGGACACGTTGTTCTCGCCGACCTCAACTCCTTCGTGAAGAGCGGTGAGCCCGGCATCATCTACTCCGACCACCTCCACCCCGACTGGTGGGGCTACGACCAGATGGCGGACGGCTACCTTGAGAAGATCGTCGAATGCTATCCTGATCCCGATGCGACGAACTTCCCGTCCCAGAACCCGATCCCGGCTGCCCCGGCGGAGAATCAGCTCGGCGCGGCGAACAAGCCGGAACTCGCCGCCTACCGCGCGGGCTTCACGAAGCTCTGCAACATTCGTGTCGAGAAGGGACAGGACGTCAGAAATGTCGTGTATGACGACGTGAACAGCACTGCCGCTTCGAATAACCTCGAGAAGGTCGGTTACTTCGTCGAATTCGTCCGCGACGACAACCACGCGCACAAGTGGGTGTGGGTTGATATGGATGCGTTTGGCGACGCGGATTTGGCGTCCATCGGCCTCCCGCAGCGCAACTACCAGCAGGCGGTGACTAAACTGCATGTGTGCTCCAACCACGGTGCAATCGACAACGTTGCGGCGAATGACGATTCCGTTACCGGCTGGATCGAGTTCTCGCCGTACAATTACAGTAACCCACAGTCCAACGCTTCCGCACCAGAAAACTATGGCAACCCCTACGACTGGAACGACACGCTTTCGCAGAGCGGCTCCTACGGCTGCATGCAGGTGTTCCGCGTGATGAATCCTTCGTCGAAGAATCTGTACGAGCGTCCTCAGCTGATGTTTGCGTTCAACAACTTCCAGTCGGCTAACAGCAACCCGGCAGATTTCGGCATCGGCAACTTCGCCCAGCACTTCAACTGCAACAATGCCTACCACACTGAAGATTGGACCGGAGTCGGCGGAACGCTCGCGAAGATGGCTCCAGAGGCCTACTCGGTCAAGACCATCGAGATCTGGACGAAGGCGGCGACTCCCGCCTATGTTCGCGACAATATAGTCACCCGCGCCGACGGGACGGTCTACCACGGCAACGACGCTAACCGCGCTATCATTACGAACTGGGAGTACCAGATCAATCGTCCGGTTGCGCCGCCTGCACCCAACACGATCGATCTCCTTTATGTCCTCGACAGGCCGTCGCGTGAATACATAGAGAATACGAAGAACATGTCGATGGAAGAATTCTTCGCCAAGTCGACGGCATTGATGAACCAGATGCTCTGCCCCACGGACATGGACACGAACTTCTGGTTCCGCATGGTGGGCGTCTATCCGTTGGACGTTCAGGCGCAGGAAGTCTCTCCTATGCTTGCCCGCTCCAAGAACTCGTCCGAGCCGGGATTCGAGCTTGTCAACGAAATGCGCAACCGCGTCGGTGCGGACATCGTCTTCTCCGTGGCGAGGAAGGGAGGCGGAATCGGCGGCCTTGCCTATGTGAACAGCTACGAGAACATCATGAGCGGTGCCGCCGCTCCGCTGGGTCATGCCTGCGGCTTTTTGGAATATTCCCAGATGATCTCGTGGGTGCACGAAATCGCCCACGTGATGAGCTGCAACCATACGCCGCCGACAAACATCGACGTGAACAACCCGCGCCACCGCCAGTTCGGCGTAGTCGTACATGACGACAATGCCACCGAGGCGCCGTTCGACTACCGCACGATCATGACGGGCTGGTACTACGGCGGACAGACATACTGCTTCTCGTCGAGAAACCACTACTACAACGGCGTCCAGCTGTCCGTCTCCAACCACGTCGATGCGACGCAAGTTATGGTTGAGCTTGCTCCCTCTGTCGCGCAGTGGCGTCCGACAAAGGTTCCCGAGCGGCCTGAAATCACGTTTTTCCCGCAGGACCAGGCGGAAATACCTGCAGGCGTGGAGACGATGGTCTCTATCAACTACGGTGACCCCGAAGCCGAGATATACTGGTATGACGCCACAAGCGGAGAAGGCAAGTCGGACGCACGTCTCTACACCGGCCCGATTTCGGTCGTCGGCGGCAGTTGGAAGATGTTCTATGCATTCGCGAAGACCAACGGAGTGGAGGTCGCTGGAAGCGAAAAAACAGCCACGTATTTCTTGACGGGCATGTACGGACGGTTCGACTACTCCCAGGTTCTCGATTCCGACGGAATTACATGGTCCATGCCGCTTGGCGACTCAAGCGATTTCGCGTGGGACAAGGATACGGAAAACTTCTGCGCCGGCGAATCCTCGTATCGGGCGCACGTCGATATGGAATCGCTCACCAACAGCCGTCCTTCGACATGTTCGGCGACAGCGATGCTGACGCTCTCTGAGGCCAGGAACCTGAACTTCCGCCACCTTGATTCCTACACGAACGCCATGTTCTCGGTCTGGGTAGACGACGTGCCCGTCTACTACAAGAAGGGCGCATCCGACACTGGTGGAGAATGGCGCAAGGAGGTGATAAGAATCGAGCCAGGCACGCATCGTATTGAATTCGTCTTCACACAGACGGCAGAGGAGAGAGTGGATGCGCAGACGAGCGAAGGCGACGAGCATGCTCTTGTCGACGACGAAAAGTACCAGCGTTACCTGGCCTCGCTTGTGGCGGCGGAGACTTCGCGCGTCTGGATTGACGGCTTCGAATGGACGCCGACTGACATGACATGGTCTGGCGACGAGACGACTGGCGACGGAGTATGGGCCACGGATACCTCCTACGCGCCTTGGGAAGGCGGTGTTTCCTTTGCGGACGATGCGGTCGTCACGTTCCCGGACCTTGCCGCAGGTTCGCCGACGGTGGTGGTCAAGGGCATGGTGCGTCCGAGCAAGGTCAACTTCACCGGCGTGAACACCGCCTACACGTTTGTCCCGCAGGACGAGAATGCCTTCATATACATAAGCAACGGCTCGTCAACCGAGTTCAAGACGAATGCCGCGATCAGGGTGCCGTTCCGCCTTGACGCCGCGTATATAAGTTCCGCCGCGAAATGCACTCTTGAACTTGGCAATGTCTTTGGACACGGCCTAATCGGACCGGGAAGCGAGGGATCGTTCTGGGGTCAGGTCCGCGTCAACAGTAAGTCCACGGTGATCATGAATCCCGGCGCAGGCCGCACCCAGACGGTCGGCGACTTCGGCAAGAACTGGTCGTACACTGACTCTGACCTCGTCTTCACCAACGGTACGGTCAAGGTGAACGGTACCATCAACGGAGGCAACGGACTCTTCCAGTACAAGCGCATCCACGTAAAGAACGGTGCTGTGCTGGAGCTTGTCACAACGGACGCGACAGGCTACGATGTCGCAGCCAACAACACCATCGAAGTGGAGCGCGGTGGCGAGTTGAGGATTGATGCCGGCGATCGCCTCCGTCGTCCCATGAAACTTTCTGGTGGCAAGTTGACAGTCTCCCGCAGCGGCTCTGTCCATGCACTTGCGCTCTACAACAATCCGAGTTTCACCGTTACGGCGGATTCCGTCCTCACCAACGGCAATGCAGCCGCCACGTTTGGGTTCGTAGGGCAGGACGCGACCATAGCCCTGCAGAACGACGCGACGCTCGACTGCTATGTGCCGTTCGCGAACGGCATAATGGACGGCGACAACAAAAACGTCACGATCACCGGAAGCGGCACGTTCGTGCAGAATGTGCTGATGATACAGTTTACGAACAAGGTCACAGTCGCCAACGGCGTGACCTTCCGGCAGAATGCCGTGACGTCCGGAATGGTGGGGAAGAGCAGTTGGGATGTGAACGGAACGCTCGAGGCGAACGCCATCATGCAGGTGAGCGCCCTGACGCTCGCCGACGGTGCGACGCTTTCCGTCAAGGTGACGGACGCGAACGTCTCCAACGCAGCGATTCTGTGCGATGCCACGCCCTCGTTGGCTGGCTCAATAGTAGTCAATGCTGCCTCAGATCTCGCAAACGGCAAATACGCCGTCATCTCCGCGACAGGTCTTGAAGACGGACTTCTTGCGCGTGTCTCCGCGCCGGCGCTTGCAAAGCGCGCCACGTTTGCGGTTGAAGAAGGCGGGCTCTTTATGACTGTCGCCGACTATACAGAGGAAGCCTTTACCGACACCGACTATCCCGTGCCATATTCGTGGATGATGGAATACTATCCGAATCTGCGTGGCAATCCGTCCGCGAACACGGAACTTCAGGCCGTGCAGCCGGCGGCAAGCGCCGCGCATGCTGTCTGGGAGTGCTATGTGCTTGGGCTTGACCCGACCAATGCGCTCAGCAGATTCACGGCGACGATCCGCATGGAAGGGCAGAAGCCGGTCGTCGAATATTTCCCGACGAACGAAGTGTTGAAGGCGAGCGGCACGATCGAATACATCCTTCAAGGCAAGCCCGCGCTCTCAAACAGCTGGCAGAATGTCACGTTTGACCAGCCCGGCGCCACCAACCGCTTCTTCCGAGTAAAGGTGACATGGTGATTCGCCGAAACAACAAAAGAATGAAAAACAGGTATGGAGAGCCTCGTCTCGGCGGCGGCAATTCAAGAAAGGTCGCGTTTATGGCTACAGTTAAATTGGCGTTGACGAGCGTCACGTTGGCGTTAGCTGCGCTTGCATCATCCGCATTCGCCGCAACGATCCCGGACGGGATGCAGTGGGGCGTGACGTTCGGCTTCTACGCCACGAACGGATACTTCGGCTCGGTCGAGGCCAACGCGGAGATCGACGCCATCGCCCGTGCGGGCGCAACATGGGTGACGGTAGTGCCGACCGTGTGGCAGGACGCCTGTTCCTCGTCCTTCCAGTACAAGGACTTCGCCCTCACCCCGAACGACATCGAGCTCATGGACGCCATCGACCTCATCCACTCCAAAGGCATGAAGGTGCAGCTGCGCCCCATGCTCGAGTGCAAGGACGGCATGGGGCGGCTCAACGTGTGGATGACTCCGGACCGCGTGCGCATGCCGGGCCGCGCCACGCGGGAACGCGTGAAGTGGTTCGCCTCCATGGCCGCGCGCAGCGCCTACTATGCGCGCATCGCCGAGCGCACGAAATGCGAGGTGTTCTGCCTAGACAGCGAACTTGACCGCATGGTGGAGGAGAGCGGCAAGTGGAAACAGGTGATTGCCGCCGTGCGCCGCGTGTATTCCGGTCCCGTCACGAGTTGCCACACGCTCCATACGGGCGTCGTGGACTTCAAGAAATGCCTCTCGGATCCGAACCACTGGTTTCATTCGCTCGACTACCTCACGATCAGCTACTACTGCCCTGCACGGACGGATGCAGACAGGGGGCAGGCGCTTTCGGTGGACGACATGGTAAAGCGGCTCGGGGGGGCGCACGCTCAGGCGTCCGCGATTGCGCGGGCGACGGGCAAGCCGATTGTGTTTGGCGAGTGCGGCTGTTCATCGACCAGGGACGCCGCCGCGGCGCCGTCCGGCCTTGGTTTCAATGCGAAACCGGACGAGGAGGAGCAGGCCAGATACATGGAGGCATTCTTCCGCGTGTTTGCACACGAGCCGTGGTGCCGGGGATTCCACTGGTGGACGTGGGACCAGCTCTGGCCGAGGCGCAAGGGTCGCACGCGCGAACAGATACGTGCGCGGGATTTTACGATTCGCGGCAAGAAGGCCGAGGAGGTCTTCCGGCGCTGGGCGCGGGAATAACCGTGGGCGAAGGCCGCGTTCGCGTGGCGGCGGTGCTCTGCAACTGGATGCGCAGTTTGCTATAATAGCGACCGCCCTGCGGAGAGGCAGACAGGGGCGTGGTTTAGCCGTACGTCTCCTTGTTTAGTCCGGTCTCAGGGTTTTCGCGAAAGGAATAGTGGATGAGACATAACAAAAGGTTGATCGTGTGTGCAGCGGCGATGGCCGCTGCGGTGGCGCATGGCGCCGAATGTGTCGCCGCACCGGCGCCCCACAGGGTGGAGAGCCGCAGGGCCGCGACGAAGCCCTGGACATCCTACGAAGCGTTCTCTGTTGACCGCATCCCCGGCTTCACGCCGTCGCCCGATCCTGCGCTGGACGAATACGGCGGCTGGCTCGGCACGCACGTGGGCAACCCCGATGGCTTCTTCCGCGTGCGGAAGATCAACGGGCGCTGGTGGATGGTGGACCCCGCCGGCAACCTCTTTCTCGCAAAGGCCGTGGCTGGATTCAAACCCGGCGCCGGCGGCTCGGTGCGCCAGAAGGCGGCGCTCAAGGACAGGTTCGGCGACGTGGACGGTTGGGTGTCGTCCGAGGTCGCGTTCCTCAAGTCGTGCGGATTCAACTCCCTCGGCAGTTGGTCGGAACACAAGGCGTACGGGAAACCGGGGAAGCCTGGGCGCATCCCGTACACCGTAATCGTGAGCCCTATGGCGGCGCACAACCGCAGTATGAAGAAGGCCGGGCGCGAGGCCGAATATTTCAAGGGCGTGAAGGCGGGCGGCAGTTCGTTCGGCTTCCCGTTCGTGTTCGACCCGGAGTTTGAGAAGACCGCCGAGCGCGTCATCGCGCCCGTGGCGAAGTACGCGGATGACCCGTACCTCATCGGCTACTTCATCGACAACGAGGTGCAGTTCAGGCGCGGAATGCTCTGGCAGTGCCTCACCGCCTGGCCAAAGGGCCACGCCAACCGCATAGCCGCGCAGGCGTGGCTGGACGCGCGCAAGGGACGCGCCGGCTGCACGATGCGCGACGTGACGGAGGAGGACCGCCTCGACTTCGTCGCCTACTGCGTGGACATCTACCTCGGCACGGTCACGCGCATCCTGCGCAAGTACGACAGGAAGCACATGTTCCTGGGCTGCCGCTTCAACATCTGGGATTCCGAAATGAAGAATCCCGCGTGTTTCAGGGTGGCGGGTAGATACATGGACGTGGTCTCCATTAACCACTACGGCCGCTGGCAGCCCGACATGCAGGACATGAAGAACTGGGAGGCGTGGTCCGGCAAGCCGTTCATGGTGACGGAGTTCTACGTGAAGGGCGAGGATTCGGGGCTCGCCAACACGACGGGCGCCGGCTGGCTCGTGCACACGCAGGACGAGCGCGGGATCTTCTACCAGAACTTCGTGAACGAGCTGATCAAGGGCGGTACGTGCGTGGGCTGGCACTGGTTCAAGTACGGCGACAACGACCCGACCGACCCGCGCAACGATCCCTCGAACCGCGACTCCAACAAGGGCATGGTGACATGGGATTTCAGGTGCTACGAGCCGCTTGTCGACCGCATGAGGGAAATCAACAACTGTACCTACAACCTGTCGCGTTTCCATGAAGCCGCGGCCGGCGGAAGGACGTCGCCATGAATACCATGCAGCGGGTGGTGCACTGGAAATCTGCCGGCGGGGTACAGGAGAAAGGGTCAATGCGATGCGAAAACTATTCTACAAGTGTGCGGTTCTGGCATTGACGACGGCGTTTGCCGCGCTATGCGCCACGGCCGCAGAGTATGACGTGACGCGCTACGGCGCGAGGCCGGACGGGAAATCGGACAACACGGCCGCCATCCAGAAGGCAATCGACGACTGCGCCGTGAAGGGCGGCGGACGCGTCCTCGTGCCGGGCGGCGGCACGTATGTCACCTACACGCTCAACCTCAAGAACAACGTTGATCTCCACATCGACCGCGGCGCGACGCTCCTCGGCGGCGAGGATCCTCTCAAGTACCCGCTCTTCGAGACGAACGACGTGTGGAACGCCGAGCGCGCGCCGCGCTTCAACCGCCGCGCCATGTTCTACACAGTGGGCCAGACGAACGTCGCCATCACCGGCGCGGGCACGATCGACGGCAACGCCGCGAAGTTCCACCACCGCATCCGGAACAAAAATCCGAAGGGGCCGCACTGGCGGCGCAACAGCGACACGAACATCACCGGGCGGTGCGTGTTCTTCGTCGGCTGCCGCGACGTGCGGCTCGACGACGTGCTGATCCGCAACCCGTGCGGCTGGAGCACGTGGTTCCTCGACTGCGACCGCGTCGGCGTGTGCGGCGTGCGCATCGACTCCTTCTGGGTGCCGAACGGCGACGGCCTCCATTTCGGCGGATGCCGCGACGTCGTGGTGTCCGACTGCGTGGTGGAGTCGCGCGACGACGCGTTCATCGTCCGGACGCACCAGGAGCAGATGAAGAGGCCGAGGCCCTGCGAGCGCATGGTCGTGAACAACTGCGTCCTACATTCCGCCGCCGCGAGCGCGATCCGCTTCGGCTGGACAGGAGACGGCCCGATCCGCGACGTGTCGTTCAGCAACATCGTCTCGCCGCAGGCAAGGTACGGCGTTTCGTTCTTCCTGCCGGCCGAGCCGCCGCCGGGCAGGGAGTGCATGGACCCGCCGCGCGGACGCGGACTCGTGCCGCCGCCGGTTTCGGAGCGGCTTCCATTTTCGGTGGAGAACGTGCGCTTCTCGAACATGTCCGTCGCCGGCGACGGGTATCCCATCTACGTCGCCATCGGCGCCGACGCGCGATTGGCGGGCATAACCCGACTTTCCACGTTCGGCCTAAGTTTCAACTTTTTTCACGCTGATAACTT
>CAMKJU010000169.1 GCA_946413265.1 uncultured Lentisphaerota bacterium | reverse complement strand
CGAGCACTGCGGGGAGGCGGATTGTCCGCGCCTCGACTGGCGCGGGGACGACGAATTCGCCGAACTGGCCTTCTCGGTGAACGCGCTGATCGAGACAATCTCGAACCGCACGCTGGCCATCGCCCAGGTCGAGAACAGGCAGAAGGCCATGATCAACGGAATGCCGGACGGCCTCTTCATCTTCGACAGGCAGCACAGGCTGATCTCCGTCATCAAGCAGCCGGACGGAGTCGAACCCGTGCCGGGCCTTGCGGAGGGCAGGCCGGTCGACGTGACAGTGTTCGGGCGTCCGGGCGTGGACGCGATAGGGCAGGCCATAGACGGCGTAGTCGCCGGCGGCGGCGTGCGCAGCGTCATGCTCGACACGGGGAGCGGACGCCATGCGCGCTACTTCGACGTGCGCCTCGCGCGCATGGACGAGCTGTTCGCGCTCGCCATCGCGCGCGACGCCACCCAGTACAGGCGCGAACACGCGCGGCGTCTCGCGGCGGAGGTGCGCCTTTCGCACGCGAGCAAGCGGGAGTCGCTTACGCTGCTCGCCGGTTCCATCGCGCACGACATGAACAACGTACTCGCCGCCATCAACAACACGGTCGAGATCACCTGGATGGAGGAGACGGATCCCCTGGTGATAGACGCGCTCAACACGATCCGCGACGCGATCCGCCACGGCACCTCCATGACGCGCGAACTAATGGCGTTCGCGGGGGAGACGAAAGTGGAGTTCAAGCCCATGTCGCCGTCCGCTCTTGTACACGACGCCCACCGCCTCGTGGATGGCATCGTGGGCGAACACGTTACCGTCACGTATGACGTGGCGGACGGTCTGCCAGCCGTGGACGTGGACATTGACCAGATGTGGAAGGTGTTCCTCAACCTTGTTAAGAACGCCAACGAGGCGATGGGCGGCGCGGGACAGATTTCGATTTCCGCGCGGGCGTTCACGATGACGGAGGACCTTGTAGACGACTTCATCGCGTCAAGGCCGCTCGCGCCGGGCGCAGGCGTGGTGTTCCAGTTCTCGGATACCGGACCCGGCGTGACGCCGGAGTTCCTGAAGAGGATGTTCGATCCTTATGTATCCACGAAATCGACAGGGCATGGCTTTGGCCTGGCCACGGTACTGTCGATCATCGATGCCCACCATGGCGGAATACACGTTACGTCCACTCTCGGCGCGGGCACGACGTTCCAGATATTCCTTCCGGCGTCAAAGGCCGTGTCGGCAGGGGATGCCACCGACACCGTCGCCGACGACCCGACCTCCGCCGCGCAGTTCGCGGGCGGCGCACGGGAGGTGCTCGTGGTCGACGACGACGTGACGCTTCTGAAGACTACTGCGATTCTGCTGAAGGTGCTGAAGTACCGCGTGTTCACGGCGAAGGGGCATCGTGATGCGTTGGACATCTTCCGCCGCCATGCGCCGAACCTCTCGTGCGTTGTGATGGACGCCAATCTCGGGGAGACGGACTCGGTGCGCCTCTTGGGAAGTTTCCGGTCAATCGCGCCGAACATTCCGGTGATTGTGTCGTCAGGCTACGCTTCCGAGAAGATACGGGTACAGTTCGCCTCGCAGCCCTACAACGCCTTCCTAGCCAAGCCCTACACGCTCGACGAGATACAGAAAACCCTCGAATCACTGAAAACCACTTAGCATTCGTACGGAATCGGCCGCGCTTGTCGCGGCCGACCAGAGGAACCTACCATGAACATCCAACGTAGAGAATTCATCATCCTGGGCGCGGCAGGCGCCGCAGTTGCCGCCAATGCCGCCAGGTCGACGACGCCGATAGAGCAGGCGGACTTCCGCTACGGGCTCACCCGCGTGAACGACGTGCTCAAGAAGGAGTGCGAGCGACGCGGCATCACCATCACCGACTGGCACATCCATCTCCGCGGCGGCATGACCGCTGAAATGGCCGCTGAACGCGAGAAGGCGAGCGGTATCCGCAGTGGAGTGCTGGAGAACCACGGACGCGAATGGCCGCTCTGCACCAACGAGATTCTCGCCAAGTTCATCGCCGAGGCGAAAAAGGCGCGCGTGGACGGACGAGCCTTGCCTGTTGGCATACAGGCGAACGACCGCGACTGGTACCGTCAGGTTTCCCCCGAAAACCGTGCAGCGCTAGACTATGTCCTTGCCGACACGATGATCATGGGCACGGGCGAGGACGGTAAGCCACAGCGCCTCTGGCTGTTGAAGAGGCCGATTGCCGATCCCGATGCATGGATGGAGCGTTACATGGCGCACAACCTTCAGGTCCTCGACGAGCCGATCTCAATACTCGCGAACCCCACCTACCTGCCTACATGCATTGCCGGGGAATACGACCGACTCTGGACCGAAGATCGCATGCGCAAGGTCATAGCGAAGGCGGTGGAAAAAGGCATTGCGCTTGAAATCCAGGCGGAGTCGCCGTTCCCGCGCGCGAAGTTCCTCAAGCTCGCGAAGAAGATGGGCGCGAAGTTCAGCTTCGGCACGAACAACTTCAACCCGAAACCGAAAGACCTATCCCGCTGGCTTGAGGTCATCGACTGGCTCGACCTTACCGGCGATGACATCTGGCGTCTCAAACGGTAGGGCGGGAGTTTCGGGACAATCGTTTCACGGAAGAAGTTTTCTTAGGGATTCAAGGTCGGCTGGTTTCAGCAGGATTCCGTTGAAACCGGCTGCGGCGTAGGTGTCCTTCATCTCCACCTCGGCGGTGAAGAGGTAAACCGGGGTCTTTGCGACGGATGGATTGGCGCGGATCTTTGCGACGAGTTCATGTCCGGTCATCACCGGCATGTAGGCGTCAGTGAGGACGAAGTCGAACTTCGGCGCATCCGGGGCCGTGAGGATTCCAAGTGCCTCGCATCCGTTGTCCGCAAACGTGACGTCCGTCACGCCTAGCTTCCTGAACATCGTCTTCAGGACCATCTGGTTCATCTTCGTGTCTTCTGCGACGAGGATGCGGAGCGGGGCGGGCGCAACCGGATTTTCCGGATTTTCCGGATTATCCGGACTTTCCGGATTATCCGGTTTTCCCTCCACCGCTTTCGCTGCCTGAATCGTCACCGTGAAAGTGGAGCCCTTGCCGAGTTCGGATTCGATCTCCATGTCGCCGCCCATTGCGCGGGCAAGCATCCGGCAGATGTGGAGCCCGAGGCCCGTTCCGCCGCGCCGCGCCGCGGCGTCGCCGACCTGAACGTACGGGCGCGCGAGCTTCTGCAGGTCCTCCTCGCTGATGCCGCAGCCCGTGTCCTTCACCGACAGGCGGAACACGCCCTTCTCGCCCGGTGCGCCAGATTCGAACGAGGCTCTGAGCTCGACGAATCCCTTCTTCGTGAACTTCAAGGCGTTGCCCATCAGGTTGAACGCGATCTGCCTGAGCCTGTGCGGATCGACCATCAGGTGCGGCACGCCTTCGGCATGGCAGAGTACCTTGAGTCCGGGTGCCTTGTGGGTCGCCGCGAACGAAAGGGTGATTTCTCCCACGAGCTTTGCGACGTCCGTCGGTTCGGGAGTGATGTCCATCCGGCCCGACTCGAGCTTCGACAGGTCGAGGATGTCGTTCACGAGCTGGAGAAGCGTCCGGCTGCTCATCAGGATCGAGTTTACCGCGAGATCGCGCTCGGACTTGTTTTCAAGGCCGTTCTGGAGCATCTCGGAGAAGCCGATGATGGCGTTGAGGGGCGTGCGGATGTCGTGGCTCACGGTCGAGAAGAAGAGGTTCTTCGCCTTTTCCCGTGCCTCGGCCTTCGTGTTGGCGATCTCTAGCTCGTCCTGCCGCCGCCGCTGCAACATGTAGACGTTGAAGATGATGACGAGCGAAAAGGCGAAGAACGCCAGCTGGACGATGTCGTAGTTGAGCTGTTTCCTGTCGAGGCGGTCCATCGCACCCGATACGAATTCCTGTTCGTGTCGCAGTGCCTCGGCGTTTGTCGATCCGTGTATCTCGGTGCAGTGCCGTATCTGGAAGGCGACGATTGAGTCCGCGGCTTCGACCGTGGCCTCCTGCGAGGAAATCCGCACCCACATGATCGACGCGAAGAAGATCAGGACCACGAATCCCGTCCAGACCACGGGGGAGCGTCCGAAGCGCTGCTGCGCGTCGTGCTTGAACACCTGTCTGTAGATGGCGAATCCCACGATGCACCAGATGGAGAGGACGAGATACGCCTTCGCCGAGAGGACGTTGCCCAAGATCCCGTTGGGGACGAGCAGCAGGAGGCAGAACACAATGGACATCGCCGTGCCCGCGAGTCCAGTCGCCTTCGTGAGCGCATCGCCGTTCTTGCGGGCGAAACTGTACGCGGCGGCGGACGTGCAGCCGTATGCGATCGCCGCGCCGATGCTTGAGACGTCCACGGGCCAGCCGAGCATCGTGCGCCCGAAGAACGGGATCACGAGCGAGATGCCGAATACGAAGATGGTTGCGTTGCGGGGCGATCCGTCTGCGTCAAGCCGGGCGAGCCACTGTCCTTTCGGCAGGATGCCGTTCACCGCGAGCGAATAGACAAGGCGGCTCATCACGACCGTCGCGCCGATGATTCCAGTCAAGATCGCGGCAAACATCGCCGTTCCGATGAGCGCGATGCCAACTTTGCCGAACGAGGTGCGAGCGGCGGTGAACGTGGCCATGGCGTTGACCCCGGGAAAGTCCCTCTTGCCGCCGACCCACCCAGCCCACGTCGCGTATTCAGCCGGATGCGCCAGGACGGGCATTAGCGCGAGCAGGGCGTACATAGCCACGGACGCGACGATCGCCGCGACGAGTATCCACCAGAGCCTCTTCGCCGGGAAGCGAAACTCGCCCGACACGTGCGACACGGCCCCGAAACCGACGAACGCCCACGGCATCATGGCGATGATGCGCAGCACCTGCGCGAAGGGACTCGTGCCTTCGGCCGGCGCGAACGCCGGCGCCATTGCCGCGACGCCGCCTTCATGATGCGAGAGAGTGGCGAAGAAACACGCGACCACGCCGGCCAGCATGGTCACCGCAAGGACTGCCTGGACACGCCCGGCGAGGCGTCTGCCCCAGATGCAGACTAGGCCCGCGACGGTCATCACGCCGATGGAGATAATCACCTCGCCGAGATAGGTGTCGAAATCGGGGCGCGTACTGTGCCAGCCGAACTGGAGGATGCCTCCGAACACAAAGCGGGCAAGGAGGACGAGCGCCGAGGCGTTCACCCAGAGGATCACCATGTAGGCGAACAGCAGCGACCAGGCTGTCAGGAAGCCGTAGTCGGCTCCGAACGCTCGGGCCGCAAAGGCGCAGGCGCCAGACGGGCCGGGGAAGGCCAACGTCATCTTGTGGCAGTTCCAGCCGATGATCGCCATGGCAAGCGCGCCGATGAGAATGCCGATTAGCGTGCCTAGCGGACCCGCACTCGGCAGAAACGCCATCCCTGGCATGATGAACGCGCCCCAGCCGACGGTGAATCCGAACGACAGTCCCCATGCCGAAAAAGTGGAAAATTTGCTCTTCAGGCCGTTCATGGCGCGACCTCCTTCCCTGCCTTGCCTCCGCAGACGACCGGGCGAATCTTGTCAACCGTGATGGGCTTGAGGAGGATGCTCGTGAAGCCGGTCTCCTCGTGATGCTTGACCATCTCGACGTCGGCCGTCACGACGTGGACGGGCAGCGACCTGTGCTTTGTGCTGGCGCGTATCGCCTTCACGAGGCCCGCGCCGTCCAGCTCCGGCATCCACATGTCTGTCAACACCATGTCGAACGGTCGCACATTCGGCGCCTCAAGCTCGGCGAGCGCCTGTTTCCCGTCGGCGGCCATCACCACGTCGAAGTCGCCGAGCTTCTTGAGCATGGCCTTGAGGACCACCAGGTTCATCTTCTGGTCGTCGACGATGAGGATGCGGCGCTTGGAAGCCGGATTTTCCGGAATCTCCGGATTTTCCGGATTTTCCGGATTTTCCGGATTATCCGGATTTTCCGGAATTTCCGGATTTTCCGGAACTTCCGGATTTTCCGGATTTTCCGGTTTCTCCGCTGCCTTCACCCCAGGCAGCGTGATGGTGAACGTGGAGCCCCTGCCCAAGGTCGAGGCGACGGAGAGTTCGCCGCCCATCACCTGCGCGAGTTGGCGGCAGAGGGCGAGGCCGAGACCCGTGCCGCCGTGGCGTGCCTCCTTGGCGTTCAGCTGCTCGTAGGGCGACATGACGCGCTTCTGATCCTCGTCGCCGATGCCGCAGCCGGAATCCTCCACTTCGATGCGAAGGGTGCCTTCGGTCGCGACGGGGAGCGACCCTTCCGGCGTGAACGTGGCGCGGACTTCGACGAATCCGCTCGTCGTGAACTTTACGGCGTTGCCGACGAGGTCGAACAGCATCTGCCCGACGCGCTGCGGATCGACCATGAGCGCGGGAAGGGCGTCCACCTTGCAGCGAAGTTCGACCTTCTTCGAGGCGCGGAACGACCCAACGACGTCGCCGACAAGCTTCGAGACCACCGTCGGCGCCGGCACGATCTCCATGCTTCCGGACTCCAGCTTGGAGAAGTCGAGCACATGGTCCACGAGCCGCACGAGGGTTTTGCCGCTGTCGAGGATGGAATCTACCGCCTGATCGCGTTCCGCATCGGTCCTGAAGCCCGCCTTCATCATCTCGGAAAAGCCGATGATGGCGTTGAGGGGCGTGCGGATGTCGTGGCTCACGGTCGAGAAGAAGTAGCTCCGCGACTTGCTGGCGCTCTCCTCCGCCTCTAACTTCTGCTGGAGAAGCCGCTTCTCGCGCGAGCGGAGGATGGCGAAGAGGTTGATGACGATGGCGAGCGACGAGAGGAGCAGCAGCAGCTCGACGACCATCTTGAACAACATGTCGCCCCCGACGTGTTTCAGCATAAGTTCGGCCATGCCGGCGTCGACCGCCTTGCCGACGAGGCCGCCAAACGCGGCTTCGGACGCATCACAGATCGCGAGGCGCAGCCACATGAGCGACGAGAAGAATATCATCACGAGAACACCGATCCAGACCACGATGGAGTGCCCGAAGCGGGAGAGCCGGTCAACGAAGAAGACATGCCGGTACTGGAGGAATCCGAGGAGGCACCATACGGTAAGCACGAGGTACGACTCGGCGGAAAGCGTATCGCCGGAGATGTAGTTCGGCACGAGCATGAGGATGCCGAAGCCGATTGCCATCGCGACGCCTGCGATTCCCGCGATCCTTTCCGCGAGCGCGAGGCGGCCGGAATCCGACCTGGCTATCGCGAACGTGGCCGCGGACGTGTAGCCGTAGGCGATCGCCGCGCCGAGGTTCGAGACGTCCACCGGCCATCCGGTCACGGTGCGCCCGAAGAATGGAATCGCGAACGACGCGCACATCACGAAGATGATTGCGTTGGCTGGCGTGCCGTCGCGGTTGAGCCGCCCGAAACACGTTGGAATCATCCCGCCCTCCGACATCGCGTACATGAGGCGGCTCGAGGCGATCAGCGTGCCGAATATGCCCGTCAGCTGAGCGGCGAGCATCGCGCTGCCGATTATGGCGACGCCCACTGTGCCGAGTGCCTTCTTCGTGGCGGCGAAGACAGGCACGGCGTCGATTCCCTTGAGTTTCGGAAGCGCGTTGATGTAGTCGCTCCAAGTCGCGTAGCCGTCCGGCAGCGAAACGACGGGCAGAAGGGCGAGCAGCAGATAGATCGCCGAGGAAACCGCAATCGCCGCGACGAGGAGCCCGAACATGCGGCGGACCGGGAAGCGGAACTCGTCGGATGAATGGACCACGGCCTCGAAGCCGACGAACGCCCATGGAATCATGGCGAGGATGGTGACGACCTGCTTGAAGCATCCGCCCTTGGGCGCAAAAGCCGGTCCCATCGCCGCGAAGCCCCCGTCGTGCCGTGAGAGCGCCGCTGCGAACACGGTGACCACGCCCGCTACGAACACGCCGGCGAGGAGCGTGTGAAGTCCGATTGCGAACCGCTTGCGGAAAAGGCACACCGCGCCGCAGAAGGCGATTGCAAGGATGCAGAGCACGACTTCCCCGAAATACACGTCGAATCCGGCCAGCGTGTAGTGGAAGCCGAACTGGAGCGCGTCGCCGAAAAGGTACCGCACGAGGAGCACGAGCGCGGTGGCGTTGGCCCACAGGATCGCGACGTAAGTGAGCCACAGGAACCACGCGAGCAGGAAGCCGTGGTCCGCGCCGAACGCCTTTATGGTGAACGCGACCGCGCCGCCCGGCCCCTGGACGCGCTGGAGCATCCGGTGGTAGTTGAAGGCGAATACGGCAATCGCCGCCGCGCCGAGGAGAATCCCAATGACGGTCCCCGCAGGGCCTGCGCCTGGCAGGAAAACAGTGCCTGGCATGACAAACGACCCCCACCCCACGGCATAGCCGAAGGAAAGTGCGACAACCGCCAACGGCGTCAAGTAGGCACCGAGTCTAGCAGAATGAGATGTTTTCATGTTGCGTAGTTTACCATTTTAGACCGCGTGATGTCAATGCCCACGGCCTACGACACGTAATCTAGTCTCTAAAGGGATCGTGTGCACCTATTTGGCAAAAGTTCAATTAGGTGCACGTGTTTCACGGCCGTCCTGTGTGCACCTATTTGGCGAAAGTTCAATTAGGTGCACATTACCATTGCGTAACACAAACGTTTGTGTTATAATAGCGGCCAAAAGGACA
>CAMKJU010000168.1 GCA_946413265.1 uncultured Lentisphaerota bacterium | reverse complement strand
GTTCAAGGTGCGCCCGCAGGATAATGTTGTTCTTGAAAGTTGTCATGGTTGTTTCAAAATACGTATGGGTGAAAAACGCCCCCGATTACCATGTCGCGTGAATTTGCCATTGCATCCGCCGCACGAGTGTGATACACTATTCGCGTCAAAGGCAAAACAGCGACATGAACACGAACCTTCTTCTTAACGGGCTTCTTCTCCTTGCGCTTACGAAGCGCGGGGCGCGTTTGCTTGTCTAGAAAGGTTCGAGTTCAGGAAAAAGGCAAACGGCTCCGCGCGAAAGGCGGGGCCGTTTTTGTTTTGTCTGGCAATGAACAAAGGAAGAATGCAGATGAATGCGATACAGATATTCGATACGACGCTCCGGGACGGCGAGCAGGCCCCCGGCTACGCGATGAACATCGACGAGAAGGTGCGCATGGCGCTCCAGCTCGAATCACTCGGCGTCGACGTCATGGAGGCCGGCTTCGCCGTGGCCTCTCCAGGCGACTTCGCGTCCGTGAAGGCAATCGCCGACGCCGTGAAGTCCTCCGCCGTCTGCTCGCTCTCCCGCGCGCTCGAGAAGGACATCGACGCCTCGGCGGCGGCGATCAAGGGCGCGGCGCGTCCGCGCATCCACACGTTCCTCGCAACGAGCGACCTCCACCTCAAGTACAAGCTGCGCATCTCGCGCGCAGACTGCATCAAGCGCATCAAGCACGCCGTCGCGTACGCCCGCAACCTCTGCGGCGACGTGGAGTTCTCGGCCGAGGACGCCTCGCGCACCGACATCGACTTCCTCTGCAAGGCGCTGGACGCCGCCGTCGCGGCGGGCGCAACCGTCGTCAACATCCCCGACACCGTCGGCTACTCGACGCCGGACGAGTTCGCCGCAATCGTCTCCGCCGTCATGAACCGCGTCAGGGGAATCGAGAACGTGACCGTCTCGACCCACTGCCATGACGACCTCGGCCTCGCCGTCGCAAACTCGCTTGCGGGCGTCCGCGCCGGCGCCAGGCAGGTGGAATGCACCATCTGCGGAATCGGCGAACGCGCTGGTAACGCCGCGATGGAGGAGATCGTGATGGGGCTTCGCACGCGCCGCGACGCATACGGCGGGCTCTCCACGCGGATCAAGACGGAGGAAATCGCCCGCACCGCGCACCTGCTCTCCACCATCACCGGCGTGCGCATCGCCCCCGGTAAGGCGATCGTGGGGGCGAACGCCTTCGCGCACGAAAGCGGCATCCACCAGCACGGCGTGCTCTCGAAGGCCGAGACGTACGAGATCATGACGCCGGAGTCCGTCGGGATGAGGCAGACAGAGCTCGTCCTGGGCAAGCACTCCGGACAGCACGCCCTTGAGACCCGCCTGAGGGACCTCGGCTACGACCTCGACGAGACGAACATGGCGGAGGTTTTCGCCGCGTTCAAGGCGCTTGCCGACCGCAAGAAGAAGATCACGGACCGCGACCTCGCGGCGCTCGCGGAGTCCCGCGTCGCCGCAAAGCCCTCGGACGCGAAGGAATGGAAGCTCGAGTCGTTTGTCGTGAACAGCGGCAACCACATGAGCGCCACCGCCCAGATCGCGCTTGTGCGCGGCAAGCGGCGCGTGCAGGACGCAGCCATCGGCACAGGCCCCATCTACGCCGCCTTCCGCACCGTCGAGAAGATCATCCGCCACCGCTTCAAACTGGAGGACTACCGCATCGAGGCCGTCACCGAACGGCGTGACGCCCTCGGCGAAGTGCTCGTGAAGATATCCGACTCGAGGGGTACGTACCGCGGACGCGGCGTTTCCACGGACGTGATCGAAGGCTCCATCCTCGCCCTGCTCGTGGCGGTGAACCGCATGCTGGAGGCCGGAAAATGAAGATGACGATGTCGCAGAAAATTCTCGCGGCGCACGTCCCCGGTAGGGCGGCCAGCCCTCTGGCCGCCGACGGCGGTCGCGGGGCGACCGCCCTACCCCTCCGTCCCGGCGAGCTTGTCATGGCGCGACTCGACCTCGTTCTCGGCAACGACATCACCGCGCCCGTCGCGATCGGCGAGTTCCTGAAGTTCGGCCGCGCCACCGTGTTCGACCGCGAGAAGATCGCGCTCGTCCCCGACCACTTCACGCCCAACAAGGACATCAAGGCCGCCGCCCAGTGCGCCGCGATGCGCGCGTTCGCCAAGGAACAGGGGATCGTCAACTACTTCGAGGTCGGACACGATTGCGGCATCGAGCACGCCCTTTTGCCGGAAAAAGGCCTCGTCACGGCGGGTGACCTCGTGATCGGCGCGGATTCGCACACATGTACCTACGGCGCGCTCGGCGCGTTCTCGACGGGCGTCGGGTCAACGGACATGGCGGCGGGGATGTCCGCCGGCGAAACGTGGTTCCGCGTACCGTCCGCGATCAAGGTGGTGCTGAAAGGCAAGCCCCGGAAATGGGTCTGCGGGAAGGACGTGATCCTGCACCTGATCGGCATGATCGGCGTCGACGGCGCGCGCTACCAGTCGCTCGAGTTCGCGGGCAACGGAATCGCAAGCCTTTCGATGGACGACCGCTTCACGATCGCGAACATGGCGATCGAGGCGGGTGCGAAGAACGGCATCTTCCCCGTGGACGAAACGACGCGCGCCTACCTGCGCGAACACAACGCAAAGCCGCCCCGTGTCTACGAGGCCGATGCGGACGCCGAATACGAGCGCGTCATCGAGATCGACCTCGACAAACTGGAGCCGACCGTGGCGTTCCCGCACCTGCCGTCCAACACGCGCCCGGTGCGTGAGGCCGGGAACGTCGCCATCGACCAGGTGGTCATCGGCTCATGCACGAACGGGCGCATCTCCGACATGCGCGCCGCTGCCGAGGTCCTGCGCGGACGAAGGGTCGCGGACGGCGTGAGGGCGATCGTGATCCCCGCCACGCAGCGCATCTGGCTCCAGGCGCTGGAAGAGGGGCTGCTCAAGACCTTCGTCGAGGCGGGATGCGTGGTTTCACCGCCGACGTGCGGGCCGTGCCTCGGCGGACACATGGGCATCCTCGCGAAGAACGAACGCTGCGTCGCCACCACAAACCGCAACTTCGTCGGGCGCATGGGACACGTCGAATCGGAGGTATACCTCGCCTCTCCCGCAGTCGCGGCGGCATCGGCCATCGCCGGACGCATCACCACACCAACTACCCCCTAACCACTAGCCCCTAACCACTAACCACTAACCACTATGAAAGCACACAAGTACGGCAACGACGTGGATACGGACGTCATCATCCCGGCGCGGCACCTCAACACATCCGTGCCGGAGGAACTGGCGGCGCACTGCATGGAGGATATCGACCCCACTTTCGCCGACCGTGTCCAGTACGGCGACATTCTTGTCGCCGGGCGCAACTTCGGCTGCGGATCTTCGCGCGAACACGCCCCCATCGCAATCAAGGCGAGCGGAATCTCGTGCGTCATCGCGGAGACCTTCGCACGCATCTTCTACCGGAACGCGCTCAACATCGGCCTCCCCATATTGGAGTGCCCCGCCGCCGCGAACGCCATATCCGCCGGCGACGAGGTGACGGTCAATCTTGAAACGGGCGAAATCGCGGATCATACCACGGGGCAGACGTTTCACGCGGAACCGTTCCCTCCCTTCATGATGGAACTGATCGCCACAGGCGGTCTTGCCGCATACCTGAAAGGAACGAGAAAATGAAGGCGAACATAGTCCTGCTTCCAGGCGACGGCGTCGGGCCTGAAATCGTCGCGGAGGCGGCCAAGGCGCTCAAGGCCGTCGCAACGCGGTTCGGGCACGACTTCGCGATGACCGAGCATCCCGTCGGCGGCGCGGCACATGATCTGTGCGGGGACTGCCTGCCCGATGCGACTCTCGCCGCGTGCAAGGCGGCGGACGCGGTCCTCCTTGGCGCGGTGGGCGGTCCAAAATGGGACACGCTGCCGCCGGAGAAGCGTCCCGAACGGCGCGCCCTTCTCACGCTCCGCTCCGAACTCGGGCTCTTCGCGAACCTTCGCCCGGCAAAGGTGTGGGATGCGCTGAAAGGCGCAAGCCCGCTGAAAGACGAAATCGTGGCCAGGGGCATCGACATCCTGATCGTACGCGAACTGACGGGCGGCGCGTATTTCGGCAAGAAAGGCCGCTCCGCCGACAGGACATCCGCCTACGACGTGACGCCGTATTCGACGCACGAGATCGAGCGCGTCGCGCGCATCGCGTTCGAGGCGGCCCGACGCCGCCACGGTAGGGCGGTCGCCCCGCAACCCGGTAGGGCGGTCGCCCCGCGACCCGGTAGGGCGGTCGCCCCGCGACCGCCGAAGGTCACGAGCGTAGACAAGGCGAACGTCCTTGAGACGTCACGGCTGTGGCGTGAAACGGTGACGGCGCTTCACGCGGCCGAATACGCGGACGTGGAACTTGAGCACATGTACGTCGACAACGCGGCGATGCAGCTCGTGCGCGATCCGGCGCGCTTCGACGTGATCCTCACCGAAAACATGTTCGGCGACATCCTGTCCGACGAGGCGTCGCAGATCACGGGTTCAATCGGGATGCTGCCGTCGGCGTCGTTGGGTGCGGCCAAAGGAGGCTTGTACGAGCCTATCCACGGCTCCGCGCCAGACATCGCGGGGAAAGGAATCGCCAATCCCCTGGCGACCATTCTCTCAGCCGCCCTGATGCTGCGCCATGCGGTCGGGCTTGCCGCCGAGGCGGACGCCGTCGAGCAAGCCGTGTCGGACGTGCTTGCATCCGGTGTCCGCACCGCCGACATCGCCTCGCCATCCGGCGCTTCCTCTGCCATCTCCACGTCCGAGATGGGCGACGCAATCCAGGCCGCGCTCTCAGGCTTTTGATTTCGACGAACGCGGCGCGGCGGCATGTCGGGTTTTCAGTGCCGCTTCCACAAGGCCGATGAAGAGCGGATGGGGCGCCGTCGGGCGTGACTTGAACTCCGGATGGAACTGTCCGGCAATGAAGTACGGGTGCTTTGTCTGAGGTAGCTCGACGATTTCCACGAGCTTGCCGTCCGGCGAGACGCCGGAGACCACCAGTCCGGCCGCGACAAGCGCGGCCCTCCCGTCGCTGTCGTACGCCAGCTCGTAGCGGTGGCGATGCCGCTCGGAGATAACCACTGTATTTTCGTTTTTAACCCCGAGGCTCATCTGTACGGAAATCTCTTTGCGATCTTTGCGTTCTTTGTGGCCATAAATTCTCGCGGCGAGGGAACCTTTCTTCAGCACGCACGGATACGCGCCGAGGCGCATCGTACCTCCCTTCTGCGTGACGCCGCGCTGTTCCTCCATGAGGTCGATCACGGGGTGCGTCGTGTGTTCGTCGAACTCGGTGGAGTTGGCGTCCTTCCAGCCAAGTACGTCACGGGCGTATTCAATCACCGTGCATTGCATGCCGAGGCAGATGCCGAGGAACGGGATTTTGTGCTCGCGAGCGTATTTGATCGCGGCAATCTTGCCCTCGACGCCCCGCGCCCCGAACCCACCCGGTACCAGGATGCCGTCGATGTTTGATAATTTTTTACCACAAAGATCACAAAGGTCACAAAGCGATTGTGGTCGCCGTGTCGAATTCAAAGAAATCTTTGCGCTCTCTGCGTTCTTTGTGGCTAAAAGCTCCTCCGCCTCGATCAGCACCACCTCCACCTTGCAGTCGTTCGCCATGCCGGCGTGCTGGAGCGCCTCGTGGATCGACTTGTAGGCGTCGCGGATCGTGATGTACTTTCCAACGAGGGCGATACGGCAATGTTTCTTCGGCTGCGTGGCCTTTTTGACAAGCGTATCCCACACCGTGTGCTTGACGGGCCAGATGTCGAGGTGCAGTTGACGCAGCACCTGCTCGTCGAGTCCCTGCTTGCGGAGTTCGCGCGGCACGGCGTAGACAGAGTCCGTCACATCCTGTTCCTCGATCACGCACTCGCGCTTCACGTTGCAGAAAAGCGCGAGCTTCTGCTTGTGCTCTTCCGGTATCGGCATTTCCGTACGGCAGACGAGGATGTCGGGGATGATGCCGATGTTGCGGAGCATCCCCACGGAATGTTGCGACGGCTTGGTCTTCAGCTCACCCGCCGCCTTGAGGTAGGGAACGAGCGTGAGATGCACAAAGCACGTGTTTTCGGCCCCTTCCTCGAAGCGGAATTGACGCGCCGCCTCGAGGAACGGCAGACTTTCGATGTCGCCCGATACGCCACCGATCTCGCAGAGGACGATGTCCGGCAGGTCGGTCGCCTCGCGACCGCCGCCCTCCCCGGCCGAGCGGATGGCCGCCTTGATTTCGTCCGTGATGTGCGGAACGACCTGCACGGTCCCGCCGAGATAGCCGCCGGCGCGTTCGCGCGCGAGGACGGCGGAGTAAATGCGACCGGAGGTGTAGTTGCTCGCCTTTGTGCAGGTGACGCCCGCGAAGCGCTCGTAGTGTCCGAGGTCGAGGTCGGTCTCCGCGCCGTCGTCCGTCACGAACACCTCGCCGTGCTGGTACGGCGACATCGTGCCGGGGTCGACGTTGAGATAGGGGTCCAGCTTCTGCATGAACACCTTGTACCCGCGGCTTTTCAGGAGAAGCGCAAGCGATGCGCTCGTCACGCCCTTGCCGAGGGAACTCACCACCCCGCCGGTGATGAACACGTATTTGACTTGCTTTTTCATCGTTTCTGCGGATTAAGGACAGACGACAGAGGACAAACGACAGAGGTTGTCGGATGCCAACTGTCGATTGTCGTAAACCATTTTCTTAAACTCATCGAAAAGATAATGTGAGTCGTGCGGGCCGGGGCAGGACTCGGGATGGTACTGCACCGAGAAGGCCGGCAGCGTCTTGTGCCGGATGCCCTCGATCGTGCCGTCGTTGAGATTGACGTGCGTCACCTCCAGGCAATCCGGTAGGGCGGTTTCGATGAAACCGCCGCCCCCCGGTAGGGCGGTCGCCCCGCGACCGCCGTAAACGCCGCCAACGACGGCATAATTGTGGTTCTGGCTTGTAATTTCCACCTTACCCGTCGCAAGGTTCTTCACGGGATGGTTGCATCCGTGGTGCCCGAATTTGAGTCGCGCCGTCTTCGCACCGCACGCAAGCGCAAGCAGCTGATGCCCAAGGCAGATCCCCATTATCGGCACCTTCCCCAACAGCTTCTGGATATTTTCAATGGCGTAGGTGACGGCGGCGGGGTCGGCGGGGCCGTTGGAGAGGAACACACCGTCGGGCTTGAGCGCCAGCACTTCCTCGGCAGAGGTTTTGGCAGGCACCACGGTCACGCGCGCCCACGATGCAAGCGAGCGAAGGATATTGGTTTTCACGCCAAAGTCGTAGCAGACGATGTGGAATGTTGCCAGTGTGGAAATGTTGCCAATTCCATTGTTGCCATTTTCCAATGAGTGTGCGGAGCCATTGGAACTGGAAATTGGTCTTGGCAACACTTTCACATTGGCAACATGAAACTCATACGGCTCCTTGCACGTCACCTTGGCGGCGTAGTCCTGCCCATCGAGGCCTTCCCATGCGCGCGCCTTGGCAACCGCCCAGGCTTCCGGAATCTCCGAATTTTCCGGGTTATCCGGTTTTTCCGGATTTTCCGGGTTTTCCGGAATTTCCGGATCTGCCACGCTCAGATAGGCTTTTCGATTCCCGTGTTCGCGGATGTGCAGGGTAAGCACCCGCGTATCCACGCCGTAGATGCCCGGCACGCCGTTCTCCTTCAAGTAGTCATCGAGGCTCTTTTCGCTGCGCCAGTTGCTGGGCTCGGTCAGGTCGCCAATCACGAGCCCGGATAGAAAAAGAGCGCGGCTTTCGGTGTCCGCGCTGTTGATTCCGTAGTTGCCGACTTCGGCGGTGGTGAGGGTGACGAACTGTCCTGCGTAGGAGGGATCGGTCAGGATTTCCTGATACCCGCTCATGCCGGTGTTGAATACGACCTCGCCGAGCGCATCCTTCTTCGCGCCGAACGCGACGCCGTGGAACACCGTTCCGTCATCCAGCGCCAGGAACGCCTTCCGTTCCCGCTCTGCTTTCCACTTCTCTTCGTAGTGCATGATGAGTCCTTTAGGGGGACTCATAGCACAACCTGTGCCAACGGCAAAAACACGACGAATCAAGGTCGGTCTTTACACGTCGTGTAATCACCGCCATGCCACTATTACAATTGTTGCCGACTATGCGCCCGTTCGTTTAAGATCTCGCCGTTTTGATTCAGGTCCTATGCCGACAATCGTCTGTCAAGGTCGGCAAAGGCATTCTCGATTGCCTCGACATGATACAGTTCGTACATTCCCACCGCATAATCGACAAGGTTCTTCCGCGAGAGGCGACGATAGGCGACGTCGGCAGTGACGCCAAGGTGCTCGGCATATCGCTCAAGCAGATAGATGAAGAAGCGGAACTCCTTACTCATGTCACACCATCCTCAGATAGGCCGAGTTCTTCGGCGAGCCTGTGATTCTTTCGCTCTCCCAGATATTGAATATTCCCTCAGGACCAAATTGCCACATCTCCATCGCCGGATTCACAAGCATGCCGTACGTCTGCGACTCCAAGAATAGACCGAGGGCCTCTTTGTCGCCGTAGCCGTACTTCTCCATGATCCGGCGCACGACCTCCTCGTCGTAATAGTCGAGGATTTCTACTGATACACTGTTCATGCGATTTGCACCTCCAGAAACGTCAGACATCCCAGCGCG
>CAMKJU010000167.1 GCA_946413265.1 uncultured Lentisphaerota bacterium | reverse complement strand
TATCGGGGTGGCGGGCGTCTCGCCCGCAACTGGGACAACGGGCGTCCCGCCCGTTGCCAATCGCGACCCTACCTCACGATAATCATAAAGCCCCTGTGTCTGTACGCGCGGAGGTTCCCTTCGCCGTCCGCCATGACGCTGGTTACGTTTTCGGAAAGTTCAACAGGGTTCACCGCCACCCCTCCGAAATCGTAGCCGGACGCGAGCAAAAATCCATCCTGCGGCGGACGGGCGTCACCGAACACTGAGACGTTGAGCGGCGACGGAATCGACGAGCCAGACTCCAACGCCAGCAACGGCGCGTTTCCTCCGTCCACAGGTACGAAGCCAAGCGTTGCGCCGCTCACCATCGTCAACACCGTCGAAAGCGGCGCGGCGACGGTAAACGTGCCCGCATTGACTTCCGTGCCACCCATGTAGAACTGGTCCGCCTTCTCTGCCGTGAACGAGCCGTCACCTTCCTTCACCACCTTCATGTCGCCGCCAATCGCAACCGTCGCATTCGTCACCGCCTTGCCGACCGCCACGTCAACATGCAGTTCACCAGGGGCGCCCGTAGGTTCAACGCGGAAATACTCCAGCTGCACGAGGTCGAAATACCTGTGCCCTTCGTCCTTTTTCCCCGTGATCTTCATGCGGTAGAACCGATAGGCCGTGTCGTTGGCAAATACCTTCGAGCAAGCCTGGGCATAAACACTGCCACTCCCCAGATACCAATCCGTCTGAGAATCGCGCGCATCGAGCGCAACCCAGCCGTCATCCGTCGTGGAGTTGTACGCCGACGGATCATTTGAACCATAAAACACCCAAGCCCCTGGCGCGCGCAGATTGTATGCTGCGTGGATGCGATACATGTTCACAGCTTTTGCGTTCCCTTCGCCGAAGTCGTAGTCGACCCGAAGCGGAAGCGGATGGTAGGTGGTGTCGAGCAGAACGCGATGTGTTGCATCGCTCTGGTACCAGAAGTTGTCGTTAAAGAGGTTAGCGACGGTTCCGGCGGAAGTTGTGTCCGGCGTGGGCATCGCGCATGTCCCGCCGGGCTGCGTGAGGTCGCGCACATCGACGTACCGCCGGATCGCCACGTCGCCGGCGACAAGCGGGTTGGTGCCATCTGGCGGCGCGAAGAAGATTCCACGTATGCGGTCGAAGAATCCGACGGCGCCGTCGGAAATGCGGCGCGACGGCACAAATTCCACCATCGAACAGCCGAACTGGTCGCGGATGTTGAAGTAGTACATCCGCAGATTGCTTGCGAAACCAAGTATCTTATTCTGGTAAGACGTCTCGACGCCGGCGAAAAGAACGGTATTCGTGACAAGCTGGCTGAACGACTCGTGCGTGCCGCTAGATTCCTCGCCATCAACGTATGACTTCAATGCCAGGCCATCCAGTACGATCACGTGGTCTTGCGCCTTCGCTTCCGCATCGAACACCGTCTGGTGTGTCACCTTCTTGGATTTATCGGAATACCAATGGTCGAAAACAAGCTGCGCATTCGGATGGAACAAGTAGCAGGAGAACGTCCTTGTCGCCTTTTCGATGCCCGTGGAGAAGATATAGTTGCGATTTGCAAACGCGCCCTTGCCGCTCCAGTCGCCGATGTTCACCTTCGTCTCCATGCGGTCTTGCCCGGCGGGCTTGTAGAGCGTGTCGATGTAGGTGTTGGGCGAAGAAACGTCCGCCGTGGCCACCCAGGCGAGCTCTTCGTAGTCCGTCGGCGCCGAGATGTCCGAAGGGAGCGGGAAGAACGTTTTCCGAACCGTGTCGTAAAGCCCCGTCGTACCGTCTCTGCGGCGCAGCGCGGGCACGATATCGACCTTGACGTTCCCGTCGGCGTCCATCACCTTGAACGAATACAGCCTGCACGACTTCGCCGAATAGTAATCGGAGTTGTCATGCTTGCCGAACAGCGAAATCGTCATGTCGGGCGTGAACGAGGCGGGGGTGAAGGTGTTCGTCACCGTGTTCACTATGGCAAGGCCGCGGCCGCCGTCCAAGACAAGATCGTACGTTTTTGCAGCAATGCCACTGACCTGCGCCTCGCCGTTGTTGTACTCGTATGAGAGTTTCGAACTGCCGATTTTAAGATCGAAAGATCTATTCTTCCATCCATGGCGGGCGGAGAAGAGCCAGGCGGCGGCCGAACCGCTTCCCAGCTTTACCTTCATTTCAACGCGGTCGGAGGACGCCGGCGTGTAGTGAATGTCAAAGAAACTGCTGTAGTCGGCAGACGTCTCGACGTAGGGAATTGCATCGTACCATTCCTCGCCATCAGGCGGCGTGCCAGACGCGGACGCCGTTTCAGGATGTCCGGCAGAAAACACCGCGCCGCCGCCGGAAACGCCATCGACGTAGAGCTTGTGTCCGTTGAGGTTGACGGTCGCGTTGGGATCGATGTTCACCGGGCCGTTGCCGCGCCAGTCGGTGTCCTTGCCGAGCGTGATGTCTCTCGCTACGGAGACGGGGGCCCTTTCCTTGGGCACGGCCGTCAACTTTCCGGCGGCGACCTGGGCTTCGAGCGCGGCGAACCACTTGGCCGCCATCTTGTTCGCGCCGGCTGCGTTCGGATGCACCATGTCGGAAACGCAGTCCGTCGCGTAGTTCCACCCATCCGCCATATCGACGGCCACGACGGGCGACGCCGTCGTATTCAGTTCGACGGCGAGGGCGGCAATGCCCGAATTGAGCGCGGGGATATAGGAGTACTTCGGCAGCTTGCCGCTTGTTATGACCTGCGCGTAGAGGACAATCACGTTCGGATTCTGCGCGCGCGCCGCCGCGATGATCTGCGCGTGCGCGTTCGTTGCGGCGACGATGATGTCCGCCTCCGGCATGTACACGGGATCGGACGTGTCAGGATCGACGTTGTAGTTGTGTCCGGCATGGAGCAACAGGACGTCCGCCGCGACCGACGCGGCGTGGGCCACATAGTTCGCAGCAACAGACTGGGCGTTCTGTCCGCTGTACCCCTCGCACGGATTGCTGCTTCCCCACGTAGGGTCGGTCCGCGTGCCTTTCCACTCCACGCTCCAGTCATTCGCGTCCAGGACTTGCTCAAGCGCAATGCGGTGCGCCACGAAGCCGGTGTTGCCTCCCTGCGTGATCGAATCGCCCACGGCGCAGATGGAAAAACCAGCCGCCAACGCAGCCACGGGTACCATCACGCTTGCCGCAACCGTTGCGACAGCCATCACTTTTCTCATGCTCATTTTTATTTCCCTTTCTGTGCTTGCCATTGCGGGCGGGTTGATTTGAAGTGGTTGTTATTTATCCATGTAGAACATGTAGAACGTGTAAAGACTCGGCGATTTGTGAACCATCACATGCGGCGTCGTTTCCGATGCCGTTTCCTGCCTCCACACTGGCGTCATTTGCGATTTACCATTCAACGTC
The DNA here is from genome assembly GCA_946413265.1 of uncultured Lentisphaerota bacterium. Lineage (GTDB taxonomy): Bacteria > Verrucomicrobiota > Kiritimatiellia > RFP12 > UBA1067 > RUG572. The sequence goes on along the minus strand of CAMKJU010000167.1, from coordinate 5,274 downwards.
GTTGGTCTCCCAAAAAAGACAGGTGGCATGATAGCACATCACTCGATGATTTGTCAATCCCCCCGCGCGGCGTTCAGCGGCGTTCACGAGTCACGCCGTCAGGAATTCCCGTGAGATGTACCTGCGCGGTAGCTCGTCCTGCGAGAGGCGCATCCCTCTGGCGATCAGCTTCAGAAGAAGGATGTCCACCTACTTCGACCTTGAGGACGTTGAACACGTACCAGTTGCCGCTCCCGCGCGCGATCTCGACGCCGGTCGCCCAGGCGACGGAGCCGCACTCAACGCGCCGCCCCTTCGCGTCGTGCCGGACAAGCGTGGCGGAGTTCCCGGCCCGATGGGCTTTGCATGTGCGCTACGCCCTACCCGTGCGAAGAATTAGGAATTTGTAATCCGTGGTTCCTGTAGACATCACTTTCCGGCGACGCGCTGGACGGACGCGCCGAGGGCTTCCTGCAGTACGAGAATCGCGAACTCGGCGGGTTTGAAGTCGGAATCGGTCGAGATGCTCGCGTAGTCGAACGCGCCGCGCAGGTCGGTGTAGCCGTCCTTGTGGAATTTCGTCTCGCGTCCGGACGCGTCGCGCACATACACCTTCACGTACGCGCCCGCAACCGGCTTGCCCTTCCTGTCCCTCACGCGCAGCTGACGTGTCTCGCGCGAGACCTGCACGTCCAGGCCGCCGGACGTCAGCGCGAGGCGGTCCTCAGCCCGTCCGTCCGCACCGGACGCCACGAGCACGAGGTTCGTGCGCAGGAGCGTCTTCGGCAGCGCGACGTGCGCCTCGCGTCCGTCAGTAAACCGCACCTCCTCGGTCCACGCCGGCTTCATCCCGAGCACGCCGCCCGAAACTGCCAGGTCCGCGCCGAACGGATTCTTCGAGAAGCCGATCTCCACGTCCACGGGATACGCCTTCAGGGTGCAGGACGCGAGGTTTCGCGCCGTCACGACCACGCCCTCCGTGGCGCCGTCCTTCGACTCGGCCTTCAGCGCGAGCGTCGGCGCGGAGGCCGTCTGGTCGCCCGGCGCGGAGAACGCCTCTTCGCCGGCGGCGACTTCGTCCGCCTGCGCCACCACGTCGCGGAACCGGCCGCGCCAGAGCGGCGTCGCCGCCGCGTCGGCCCACTTCTCCGCGAACGCGCGCCCGCCCACCGCGTCCCCGCGCGAGAACGCGAGGTACGCCTTCATGTAGTCGAGCTGCATTTTCGTCTCGACATCGGCGGCGTCGACCGCCGCGACCTGCTCCTCGGCCTCGGAAATCCGGTCCTGCGCCACGAGGTACACGGCCGCGAGAAGCCTGTCGCCCGGCTCAGGCGTCCGCTTCGCGGCAAGCGTGTCGAGGAACTCCCGGTACGTCTTCGCAAGCGTCTTGTTCGCGATGGTCGCCGCGCCGCCCTTGGCGTGGGCGCGCGCGTTGATGACCGGCCAGTACTCGCGGTGTTCGAACACGTCGTCGGCCTCCGGCCCGATCTCCACGAGGGACGACCTGAACGCCGGGCCGAGCCTCGGCGCAAGACGCCTCCTGTTCTCGCGCCGCGACAGGACCTCGCGCACCCTTCCGGCGTCGAACGCCTCCTTCCACTCGAGCCCCGCGAGCCACAGTTCCTGGCAATAGACGCCGCGCCCGTCGAGGACCGCCAGCGCCTTCTTCGCGAACTCCCCGTCGATGAACCGCCAGCCCGTCTTCACGAGATCGACGTTCGCGAGGTTCTTCGTTCTCAGGTACTCCAGCACCTCTCCCTTCGTCGCCTTCTGCGAGACGTACCGCCAGCTCGTCGTGTCGCGCTTCGACGACTCCGCAACGACGTTGCAGGCGAATTCGCCGCTCGCGCCGGTGCGCTCGCCGCGCTCCACGACGACGACGGGCGCGGCCTTGCCGATTCCCTCCTCGGCGAGCGGGAAGTAGAACTTCTGGTCGGAGATCCGCGACATGCCGTACGGCTCCAGCACGACGGACTGGTCCTCGGACGCATACCCCCTCTCCAGCGGGAACGCGCCTTCGGGGAGTTGCGAGACGACGCGCACGCGCCGCCTCTTCGCGGTCGGGTTCATGGCGATCGTCTCGATGCTGTAGACCTTCCCCCGCACAAATTCTTCAACAGCCTCCTTCTGCGACCCGTCCTCGTTCTTCTCCGCCACGTCGAAGAAATGCCGCTCCACGCGCACCACGTCGCGGCCGCCGCCCTGCACCCCGCCGCGCGAGAACACGATCTCCTTTCCGCCCCCCGCCTCGAAACCGAGGTCCGTAAGCGCAAGCGCGGCGATCTTGTCCGTGAGCGTGCCGACGGCGTCGATGACGGACGTCGTCCTGAACGCGCCCTCCGTACCCGCCGCGACCGACGCCGCGTAGTCCCGCCAGAAACGGCTGGTGTTCGCAAGAGGAAGCGTATCGGCGGCATGGCGACGCCTGTACCAGTTCGACTCGACCCATTCCTTCGTGCGCTCCGGCGGGCGCCAGAACTGGCGGTTCTGACGCCGTTCGATCTCCGCCTGGCGGTTCTTCGCCTTGCCAATCGCGCCATACGCCTTCGCCGACCTCATCGCCCTGCCCGACATCTGAGGTGCAGCAGCAGCCGGTGCATACGCCCGCTGGTTCGACCAGGCGGACTGGACGTCCGCCACCATCCCTTCCCGTGCCGCCAGTGGCTTCGCGCCACGCAGCTGGTACAAATTGTCCTGTCTTGTCCAGCCCTGGTCATTCCAAGGTTCGTTTTTGGAAAGCGCCGCCCTGCGGCGCTTGGTCTCCTGATTGGATTCCATTTCATTCAGCTCGACTTCCCTTTCCATCTCCGCAAGGGCAATCGACATGCGCCGATCGTCCTCGTCGGGATTGACCGGGTTCGCCTTGCACCAGTCCGCGAAGTTCCGCGCGACGACCGGCGCAACGGACTTCACGCGCCGAGCCAGCAGACACTGCTCCAGCGCGTTGAGGTCCTGCATGCGCCCCGGCGCCGCGTAGTCGGACACGTCCTCGCCGAGGAGCCACTTGTCCATGAAATCCTTGAGACGCTTGTTCCTGAGGTTCGGCGCGACAACCGCGTCGAAGAACGCGCGGTCCTTCTCGTGGATGAAGAGGTCGAGCTCGTGCGAGGCGTACTTGCCGTACAGTTCGCGTTTCTCCTCGTCGCCCTTCCGTCCCCAATCCGCAAGGAAGCCGAATTCGGCGAACGCGCCGCGTCCGCTCGTGTCGAGCGAGAGAAGGAGCTGGTAAAGTTCGCCCACGGTCGCATAGCCCTTCGCGTACCCGGAGTCGGCAAGCGCGTCGAATCCCTTCTTCACGCGCAGGTCGAGCGGCGCGAACGGCACGAGCGCCCCCGCAAGCGCGACCTCGTCGATCGTGCGCCCGTCGGTGACGACCACCGACACGTCCTGCATCCCCGCCGCCTTGGAGAGGTCGACCTCGACAAGGCCGTCCGCGCCGGGTTTCAGGTTCGCGAACACCGCCATCGGATTCGGCAGGAAATCGCGGCAGGCGAACGCCCCCTGCGCGACCGGGCCGTCAGGCGGGATCCCGGCCATCTCCGCCGCCGCCGGCTCCGCCGCAGAGGCGTCCGCCCAAGCCTCGCCGTCCTTCTGGCGGACCTCGTCCGTGCTTGTTTCAGTCGTGGTCCACGGATTGAGTATGAGCGACGGGCGCTGAAGCATGTTGCCCGTGCGGCCCGGCTCCTGGCGGCGGTCGAAGATGTAGCGGAGCTTGTCGCCGAGATCGCGTCCCGACACATAACGGCTTCTCGCGTCGCCCCACTTCCAGACGCGCATCGCCGGATTGTCCAGCTGGAGCGCCAGCGCCGTGAACGGGGACGGCCCCTCGCGCACGTCGCGCATCGTGCGCGCGGCGAACACGTGGACGCGCGCATCCGCGCCCGCGTTCGCCACGCGCACGCGCAGGATGCCCTTCTGCGAGACGTCCGCCGACTCGATTCGGAGCGAGTTCGGCGCGCCGGTGTCCGTCACGGCGCGCGCCGCGCCCGCGACGACTCCGCCCTCGCCGACGCCTTCCCCTGTCCGTACGACGGCTATCTTCACCGTCGGGATGTCCTCCGTCCTGAACGTGAGGCGGTAGTCGCCCGCGAGAAGCCCCGCGATCCGCAGCACGCCGTTCGAGTACGAGCAGGCGCCGATGCAGTCGGCCGTGTAACTGCCGTCCTTGCTGACGGCGAGCAGCGAGACGCGGTTCTCCATCTTGTCCGCGCCCGGCCACGCGCCGTCGAAGAGCCCGCGCACCGGCAACTCGATCGTCTCGCCCTCGGCGGACGCGATCGTCTTCGCCCCGTACGGCCACTTGACGCCGCAGTCCAGCTTCCACTCGTATCCCTCGAAGTGGCCGGTGGTCCGCTCGCCGATCGAGACCCTGCCGAGCTTGATTCGGTCGATGTCAACGAGCGGCCCCAGCTTGACCACGCCGTTCCCGTCGCCCTGGAGCGTGAGCCAGAGCCAGAGATGCGACTCGGGCTCATGCACCGCGCGGTGGCGGAATCCGATGCACAGGGCGCGGTGCGGAAGCGGCTCGCCGGTCCTGCCGCGGCATTCGAGGAAGTATCCCTCGGACGTGCGGCGCAGGAAAAGCTGCTCGACGACGGTCGTCCCCGCGATGCCGTTGGCCGGGCAGGCATACGTCGCCGACACGCGCGCGTCGTCGCCGCCGGACGCGCGCTTCACCGTGCCCTCCAGCCGGAAATCGACGCGGGACAGGTTGGCCGGCACCTTGAACCGGCAGACGCTCTCCGCGTCGTCGCGGAGCTCGAAGCCGGGGAACTTCTTCACGGTCTCGCGCCCCCTGACGTCACGGAACGTCACGGACAGGACGGGGTTTTCAATGATCTTCAGCGTCGACGGCACGTCGCTCGTCTTGAGGACGGAACGGACAAGTGCGGTCGCCTCGCGTCCGGCGACAAGCGACTCCGGCGGCAGCACGACGCCCAGCTCGAGCGAATACGACTCCGTCGCGTGGTTGAACGCGATGGTCGTGGCAAGACGTCCCGCCTCGATGAGGGCGGTCTTCTTGTGCGCCTCCCGGTCGGTTGTCGCAAAGGGAACGGGAATCTCGCCGCTCTCTTCCGCCTTGAACACGGTCTCGCCGATCCACAGCTTCGCGCCCTTGACGATTCGGCCTTCCTCGTCGAGCACGGCGAACACGTGTCCGGCCGCGTCGCGGCGCTCCGTGGCGCGAAGACGTCCCTTGCGCACGAGCGCACGGCTCGCGACGCCCTGCCCGGAACACTCGACCACGTAGAGGCCGGGCTCCTTCAGTTCCGGGAATTCCAGCGTCTCGCGGTG
>CAMKJU010000166.1 GCA_946413265.1 uncultured Lentisphaerota bacterium | reverse complement strand
CCTCCTGACGCCGCCACCCCATCTTGTTGTAGTACGCTTGCTGTCACTCCTCCTGACGCCGGCTCCACTTCTTGTTGTCGTACGCTTGCTGTCACCCCCATGCACCACAAAGGCCTGCTCGGCTGGCGCTACAACTCTCGCTGCAACTACATGATCACCCTTGTCACGGAGCCGCGCACTTCGGTTTTCGGCGAGTTACGCGAATGGGGTGTCGAACGCACCGACGAGGGCCGCGTTGTCTATGACGTATGGCAAATGATTGAGAAGCGGTTCCCCATGGTACGCGCCACCTACAACGCAATCATGCCTGACCATTTCCACGGCATCATATTCATTACCACTGATGGCGAGGTGGGCCTAGACGATGTAGTGGCGTTTTTCGCGGCGGAAGTTGAGCGACGAATCGGACGCCGTGTGTGGTGCGACCTATGGCGCGATTCGATTTGTCTTGCAAAGGGACAGTTGCACAGGCAGATAAACTACGTGCTGAGCAATGCGAAACGCCGGTGGATCAAGGAGAACAACCCCGAGCTTTTCAGGAAGGTCATGGGCTTTCGCCACTGGCGACTTGATCTCGCGAACGAGACGTTGGCGGGCGTGCCAGAGTTTGACGAACGGTATTTCCGGGGGGACTCGTTCGGGCGCGAGGATCGCGAATTCTGGGATCTCGAAACAGGGGAAGAGATCGTGAAACCCAGAAAGGCGAATAGAGTCCAGCGGGCATTTGACGGGGGAAGACAGCAAGCGTACAACAACAAGGTGGGGGGGAGACAGCAAGCGTACAACAACAAGGTGGGGGGGAGACAGCAAGCGTACGACAACAAGGAATCTTGCTGTCGTACGCTTGCTGTCACCTCTCCCGACGGCAACCCATCTTGCTGTAGTACGCTTGCTGTCACCCCTCCCCACATCGAATGGACGGCCCTCGGCAACCCTTTTCTTCTTGACGCACCTCTCCTGATCGCCTTGCAAATCCCTGCGGAGGCGTCGTCTGATTTCATCGATGACCTTGCCGCCAAGATCGTCACGAAAGCGGAGCGAGGGGCTGTTGTCGTTGGCACATGGATGTCCCCCGGCGAGCAGACTGTCAAGAAGAGAGTGTTGGAATGTGGCGGAAGCCTTGTACAGCTGCTCCCCGAGGGGATGGGACGATACTACAAGCCGAGCGGTCGTGATTTCGATCGGTGCGCAGAGGGGCGGATGCTCGTGCTTTCGCCATTCGCGCCACGAGAGGCTGGCAGGACGCTCGAGAAATGCGACAAGCTGCGTTTCGAGTGGCTGAATTTTGTGGTGCGCGCGATGGGCGATTTGACCATCGGGGGTGCAAGGGTACAACCAACGGGGCATGGTGAGACAACAAGCGTACAACAACAAGGTGGGGGTGAGACAACAAGCGTACAACAACAAGGTGGGGGTGAGACAACAAGCGTACGACAGCAAGGTGGGGGTGAGACAACAAGCGTACAACAACAAGGCGGGTGGCCATTGATGCAGCGCGATTGCAAAACTTGTTGTAGTACGCTTGTTGTCTCATTCCCAGACGAAAAAGGAAATGAAAGGAATGCAAATGAAAGCAATAAGTAAGGTAATCGCTACGATTACAGGAAGCCTCTGCGCTGTAGTGACGGCGGTGGCGTCGCCCGTGGCGGTGGATTGGAAGGCGGGCGAGACCGCGCCCGCGAAGGTCGCTCGGCCTTTCGCGGGTTTTCTGCCGGATGGGCGGTTTGTGGTTGCTGGCGGCAGCGATTTCGTTGACGGGAAGAAGGTTTACCGCTCTGGCATCTATGCCCGAGAGTTGGACGGCAAGTGGACGAAGGTCGGCGAACTGCCGCATCCCATCGCCGAAGGCGTCTGTTGCGAGACGCCATTTGGTCTTTTTTGCGCGGGCGGAACTGACGGCGAGACGGTGTTCACCAACACATTTGAGATTAGCGTCAATAAGCTCGCCGAGGATGGCCTTGATGTCGACAGGGGACTGCGGTTGCCCAAACCCGTCAAGATGGGGGCGGCTGCATATCATGACGGTCTGTTTTTCGTAATTGCGTCGAAGGACGTTTATGGTATAGACCTCAAGAGGGGTGCAAGCAGGTTTGTGAAAATAGGCGAAATGCCAGGACCTGCCCGCGAGCAGATTGTGGCGGCCGTCCAGAATGGCGATCAGAAAGAGAAGATGTTAATTGTCGTAGGAGGCTTCGACAAGGAGACGAAGAAGCCGCTTAGGGATGTCTATGGACTTGTTCTTTCAAGCGTACGCATGCCGTGGAGCGAGAGCAAGGGAGACAACCCCAAAGTCAGACTTGACGATGTATACGACGATCCCGACTTTATTTCCCATCCCGCCCAGATGAAATGGAAGAAGCTCGCCGACCTACCAGAGGGCGTGACCACCATCGGTGCGGCGTTTCTGCCGAGCGGGCACCAGCACATTCTTCTCGTGGGCGGTTTTGGCGAGAAGGGCTGGATCGACCGCGCAATCAACGGCTCGAAGGAAACCGACCCGGTCAAGCTCGGCTGGCAACGCAAGATCCTCGCCTACAACTGCGTGACCGATACCTGGTGCGAATACGGCGAGATTGCGCCGGGGGACAGCCCCCGTTGCGGCGCGGCGGCGGGCATCCGCCCCGGCAAGACGTCGGAGCAATACAGCATCATCATCGCCGGGGGAGAAGTCGCGCCGACGAAGCGCACCGACGCCGTTTCCGTTGCAAGCTTCAAGAAGACCGGCAAGTTCGGTGCGACGGCGTGGGCGGTCGTCGGCGTGTATGCGCTCCTGATGGTCGCGATGGCAGTTTACTTCATCCGCAAGAAAAAGGACGAAAACGACTACTTCCGCGGCGGAAACCGCATTCCGTGGTACGTGGCGGGGATGTCCATCTTCGCGACGATGCTCTCATCCATCACCTTCATCGCGATTCCCACGCAGGCGTACTTGCAAGACTGGCGCTACTTCGTGATGGCGTTCTTCATCATCGGCATGGCGCCTGTCGCGATCTACTACTACCTCCCCTTCTTCTGCCGCCTTGGAATCACATCTGCCTACGAATACCTTGAAAAGCGCTTCAACCTCGGCGTGCGTCTCTTCGGCTCGGCGGCGTTCGTCGTGTTCATGGTGTGTCGCGTCGCGGTCGTGACGCTCCTCCCCGCGATTGCGCTCAACGCGGTGACGGGCATTTCCATCGACGCCTGCATCCTCATCTGCGGCGTGCTCACGATGATCTACTGCTCGCTTGGCGGACTTGAGGCCGTCATCTGGAGCGACTTCGTGCAGGGAATCGTCCTCATGGGCGGGGCGATCTCGGTGCTCGTGCTGCTCATCCTCAAGACCGGACCCGACGGCGCGCATTTCTCGACCTTCTGGAACGTCGCCACCTCGTGCGAGAAGACGCGGATGTGGGACTTCCGTCTCCTCTTCACTCAGCCCGTCTTCTGGGTCGTCGCGGTGCAGGGTCTCATCTCCAACCTCTCCAGCTACACGAGCGACCAGTGCGTGATCCAGCGCTACATCGCGACGCCTGACGAAAACGCGACGAAGCGCTCCCTGTGGTTCAACGGCTGCATGAGCGTGTTCGCGCAGGTCGTGTTCTACGGAATCGGCACGGCACTCTTCGCGTTCTACCACACGAACCCGGCGGCGATGGACGTCACGATGCCGAAGGGAGACTCGGTGCTGCCGATCTTCATGGCGACGGAAATGCCGCCGTGGCTCGCGGGCCTCGTGATCGCGGCTGTGTTCGCGGCGACGATCTCCACGCTCTCGGCGAACCTCAGTTCCGCCTCGACGGCGGTCGTGACCGACTTCATCAAGCGCTTCAAGCCCAACATCCCCGGCAAGGCGCAGATACGGTGCGGACAGATCTGCACCTACGTGGTGGGCGTGGCTGGCATTATGGCGGCCCTCACGCTCGCGCGCATGGAGTCGAGCGCTCTCTTCGACAACTTCAACAAGTACATCGCAATGCTCACGGCGGGTCTGACGGGACTCTTCTTCATGGGCGTGTTCATCCCGCGCATCAAGGGCGTCGCGGCGGTGCTCGGGCTTGCGGCGAACTACTTCGTGTGCTTCAGCTGCGAGATTCTGCACTGCGACGTGTTCGGGCTCAAGTTCCACCCGTTCCTCCTCGGCGGCATCGGACTCGTCGTGTGCGTGGCGGTTGCATACATCGCGTCGTTCCTCCTTCGCGAGAAGGGGAACGACCTTGCAGGGCTCACATTGAAGACGCTTAAGAAGCCCAGCAGCTCTGTGCGCTGACGCACGGTTTTGGTATAATATCCATCGATTTCCAACGAACCACGAACCACGGAAGGTCAAAATGACATACGAACAAGCCAAGGCGGCATTGGAGAAGAACGGGCAGGGCCATGTCCTGCAGTTCTGGAAGAAACTCTCTGCGGCGGAACGCAAGGCGCTCCTCGCGCAGGTCGAGACGATCGACTTCAAGGAACTGGCGCGCTGCAAGGCGATGCTGTCCGGCGAAGGCGCGGCGTCCGCGAAGAAGGGCAAGCCCACCGCCCCGAAGGTGCACGAACTGAAGGGCGCTGCCCTGAAGCGCGCCATCGAGGCCGGCGAGAAGGAACTCGCCGCCGGACATGTCGGCGTGCTGCTCGTTGCGGGCGGACAGGGCTCGCGTCTCGGCTTCGACGGTCCGAAGGGCGCGTACTTGATCGGTCCCGTTACGGGCGCGTCGCTCTTCTACTTCCACGCGCGCAAGATCCTCGCGCTCACCCTCCGCTACAAGACGCCCATCCCGTTCTACGTGATGACGAGCGCCGCGAACTACGCCGCCACGGTGTCGCACTTCGAGGAGAACGACTACTTCGGCCTCGACCCGGCGGACGTGATCTTCTTCAAGCAGGGCATGTGGCCCGGCATGACGCCCGACGGCAAGATCATCCTCGACGCCCCCGGCCGCATCTTCATGAGCCCCGACGGACACGGCGGCATGATCGCCGCCCTCAAGGCGAACGGCTGCTTCGACAACATGCGCGCGCGCGGCGTGAAGACGCTCTTCTACTTCCAGGTGGACAACCCGCTCGTGGAGATCGCCGACCCCGCGTTCATCGGCCTCCACACGCTCGAGAAGAGCCAGTACTCCCTCAAGCTCACCGCCAAGCGCGAGCCCACCGAGGGCCTCGGCATGGTCGTGAAGCGCGACGGGCACTTCGACATGATCGAGTACACGGAGATGACGGACGAGATGAACAACCGCCGTCGTGCGGACGGCGAGCTCTACTTCAAGTACGGCTCCCCCGCGATCCACGTGTTCGACCGTGCCTTCCTCGAGAAGGAGGCCGCGAAGGCGATGCCCCTCCACCTCGCGCACAAGAAGATTCCGTGCGTGGACGCCTCCGGCAAGGTCGTGAAGCCGACTGAGCCGAACGGCTACAAGTTCGAGAAGTTCATCTTCGACGCGCTGGCGGATGCGAAGGGCGTTTCGTGCCTCGCGTTCGACCGTCGCGAGGAGTTCTCGCCCGTCAAGAACGCGGAGGGCAAGGACTCCCCCGCGACGTGTCAGGCCGACCTCCAGGCGAAGTGGCGTCGCCAGCTCGCCGAAGCGGGCGTGACCGTGGCCGAGGGCGTGCCCGTCGAGATCGACCCCGTCTACGCGCTCGACGCGCGCGACCTCGCCTCGACCGGACTGCTGCTCCAGGGATGCTGACATGAAGCGGAAGTCGAAGAACGACACGCGCCCCGGCTGGGACGAGTACTTCATGGAGATCGCCCAGGTGGTCGCCAAGCGGTCGAACTGCTCGCGCCGGAAGGTGGCGGCGGTGATCACGAAGGAGAACCACCTCCTCTCCACCGGCTACAACGGCACGCCGCGCGGCGTGAAGAACTGCTTCGACGGGGGGTGTCCGCGCTGCGCGGGCAAGACGCCGAGCGGGAAGGGCCTCGACGAGTGCCTCTGCGTACACGCCGAACAGAACGCGATCTGCCAGGCGGCGCGCTACGGCGTGAACGTAAGCGGCGGCACGATCTACATCACCCTCTCGCCGTGCCTCACGTGCGCGAAGCTCATCATCAACTCCGGCATCTCGGAAGTGGTGTACGGCGGCGACTACACGGCGTTCCTCGACACAGTGAAGGAGATGTTCCGCCAGGCGGGCGTGAAGTGCCGCAGCTTCGCGCTGAAAGAGGCGCCATGACCATCGGCCTCGTCTCGCTCGGCTGCGCGAAGAATGCGGTGGACCTGCAGGTGATGGCCGGACATCTCCTGAAGGCGGGCCATACCCTCGCGCCCGATCCAGACTGTGCGGACGTGATTCTCGTGAACACGTGCGCGTTCATCGAGTCGGCGCGCGAGGAGGCCGTAGCCGAAATCGCGCGCGCGTGCGAGCTGAAGCGCGCGGGTCGTTGCAAGGCCGTCGTCGCGGCGGGGTGTTTCGTGCAGCGCTACCGCGCCGAGGTGCTGAAGGCGTTTCCTGACTTGGACGCCGTCCTTGGCGTCGACGCCCTCGACCGCATCACGCAGATCGTAAAGGAAGCGACGAGAGCGTCGCTTCCCCGAACATCACGCTCCTATCGGGGAAGCGGCACTCTTGCCGCTTCAGGCACACCTCGGGGAAGCGGCGCTCTCGCCGCTTCAAAAAGCACTGCCGTGCCGCCGGGGATGCCGAAGAAGGTGTTCGATCCGCCCATTCCCGCGCTGCGTCTCACGGGCGCGGCGTTCGCGTACCTCAAGGTCGCGGAAGGGTGCGCGCACCGCTGCGCGTACTGCGCAATTCCCGCAATCCGCGGGAAGTTCCGGTCGCGTCCGCTCAAGAGCATCCTCGCCGAGGCGCGCGCGCTCGTGAAGACGGGCGTGAAGGAACTGAACGTGATCGCGCAGGACCCGATGCTCTACGGCGTCGATTTCCGCGACGGCACGAACCTCGTGACGCTTCTTCGCGCGCTCGACCGCATCAAGGGCGACTTCTGGGTGCGCGTGCTCTATTCCTATCCGAGCGAGATCACGGACGCATTCCTCGACTGGATGAACACGTCTCCGCACGCCGTGAAGTACATCGACGTGCCGCTCCAGCACACGGATCCGAAGATTCTCCAGGCGATGGCGCGCGGTTCGGCCGTGAAGGCCACGTTGGCGGCGGCGGAGCGCCTGCGCGCGGCGGTGCCGGGCGTGACGCTCCGCACGACCGTGATGACGGGCTTCCCCGGCGAGACGCCAGCAACCTTCAAGCGAATGCTCGCGGATGTGAAGCGCATGTCGTTCGACCATCTCGGCGTGTTTGCGTTCTCGCCCGAGGAGGGGACGCCTGCCGCGACGCTGCCGCGGCGTCCGTCGCTCGTCGTGGCAGAACGCCGCGCGCGCGAGGTGATGGCGCTTCAGAAGCGCATCTGGTCTGCAAAGGCGCGCAAGTTTGTAGGCCAGACCTTCCGCGCGCTCGTAATTGCTCCAGGCATTGCTCGGCTTGCGTCGCAGGCACCTGACGTGGACGGCGTCGTGCATCTGCGTAGCGCGGCGGAGGTGGGCGCGTTCGTTGACGTGACAATCGGGAAGGTACGCGGCTTCGATTTCGAGGCGAATGAAAACTAAATGCCTATTTCACTTTCCTCTTACGGAGTAATATAATATCTCACGCAGAGGCGCAGAGAAACTGAGAGCGCAGAGAATGTTTAAAAACTCTGCGCTCTCTGTGCCTCTGCGTGAAAAAATCGGACTGTGGCGTTTAGGATAAATGAGGTGATTGTGATTTTGCGGCGGAGGCGATTTTCGCCAGGAGGTCGTCGCGCGTGGAGGTGAACTCCGGCGCGTCGGACTTGATGTTATTCCAGTCGATGAATGCCTGCTGGAGTGACATCAGGAAAGCTCGTGTTTCGTCCTTCGTCTCGAACTTGTACTCCGTGAAGAGCGCTTTTTCGACGACGTCGAACATGATTTTCTGGCGCTCCTCCGGCGTGGAGGCGTCTACGTCCGAGAAGGCGTTCTGCTGGAGGTAGACCGTGTCGAGGAACTCGCTCTTCAGGTAGATCGTGAAGTCCGCAAGACTCGTGCCTTCTTCGCCCACGACCTTCATCATCTGTCCCACCTCGTTGCCCTTGCGGAGAAGGGCGCGCGCCTTTTCGACGCGGTCGTGGTCGATGACGGACGGGTAGTGACTCCAGCTGTCAAGCGGGTCGATGGCCGGGTAGCGGCGGGCGTCGGAACGCGCGCGGCTGAGGCCGTGGAAGCCGCCGACCACCTTGAGCGTGGCCTGCGTGACGGGCTCGTCGAAGTTGCCGCCGGCGGGCGACACGGTGCCGCCGATCGTGACGGAGCCGATGGAGCCGTCCTTCAGCGTGACGCGTCCCGCGCGCTCGTAGAACGCCGCGATACGCGATTCAAGGTAGGCGGGGAACGCCTCTTCGCCCGGGATTTCCTCCAGACGTCCGGAAAGTTCGCGCATGGCCTGTGCCCAGCGGCTCGTGGAGTCTGCGAGCACGAGCACGTTGAGCCCCATCTGGCGGTAGTACTCGGCGAGCGTCACGGCGGTATACACGGATGCTTCGCGGGAAGCGACCGGCATTGATGACGTGTTGCAGATGATCACGGTGCGGTCCATGAGCTTCTTGCCCGTGCGCGGGTCGTCGAGCTCTGGGAACTCCTTAAGCATCTCCACCACCTCGCCGGCGCGCTCGCCGCAGGCGGCGGAGACCACGATGTCCACCTTCGCGTAGCGCGCGGTGGTCTGCTGGA
>CAMKJU010000165.1 GCA_946413265.1 uncultured Lentisphaerota bacterium | reverse complement strand
GATCCCGTTCGCGTCCTTCAGCGACACCTCGGACCCGCTCGCCGTCACCGCGCCCTGGAAGTCGTTACCCGCGTAGTCGAGCGTCACGGCGTTCGTGCCCGCGTCCACCTTCGCCGCGCCAGTCACCGTCGCCGCCGCGTTCTGCGTCACGTCGCCGCCCGCATTAATTGACAAGGTTTCAGAGGTAACCGCATTGAGTGTGACCCCACCAGTAGTAGCTTCAAGCGTCACGTCTTTTGCGGTAACCGCTGCAGTTGCCTCAATGGCGTTGCCAGCGGTAGCCTTGAAATTATTTTCAGTGCCTCCGTTTATCGCTGCATTGATCGCGATGTCGTTTGCGGCCTCAAGCGTCAGCGTCTTTCCACTTAAGGTGGAATAGTCTATGGCCGCGCTTACGGTGAGATTGCCGTCTTCGGCACCCGAATCAGGCGAAGGCGTCGTCGTGATCTTAACGTCCGACGAGCCAAGAGCCGTCACGATGTCGTCCGCGCCGATTTGCGCCCCGGTGTCGGTAGGCGTGTACGGATCAGAGGTCGTGTCCACATTGGTATTTCCCGTACCGGCCACGATCTCCACGTTGTACGGGTCTATGAGCCAAGTGCCCGTCGTACCGTTTGCAGCGGTGGTGTCCACCGTCCCCTTGACGTTCATGGATCTGTAGCCGGAGGTCTCGACGAAACCGCCGTCGCCGGACTGCGCGCCGCCCTTCGCCTCAATGCGGGAACCCTCCATCAGGTTTGCGTAGTTCTGCGCGATCACCTCGACGGTGCCGCCGTTGCCGTTGGCGCCGGCGTTCGCGGTGATGACGGAATCCTTGCCAAGGGCTACCGCGTTCGCGGCGTCGATGCGGACAGTTCCGGCGTCGCCGACAGTTCCGTTTGCGGAAATCGTGCCGAAGTTGCCGACGTTATTGCCGGAAATCGCCACGTTGCCGCCGGTGACGCCCGACGCGCTGACCGTTCCGTTCACAAGAACCTCATCGGCCGAGGCGAGGGCCACGTCGCCGTCCGTTGCCTCTACGCTGCCGTTCACAGAGATGCGCCCTGCGGCCGTGGCGCTCACGCCCTTGCCCTGAAGTAGCTTGCCGGAGGCGACGGAAATCTGCTTTGCGCCAACGACGACCTCGGAAACGGGCTTTCCGCCGTGGAAAGTGATCTCGCCGTCAGCCTTCACGGCCTCGTTCACCGCCACATCGCCGCGCGTCAGCACGTCGAGATTGCCGGAGAAGTCCGCTGCGGCATTTTCATCGGCAAGGGGCGTGGATGCGTCCGCGAACTCCACGTCAATGTCGTCACTGTCGGAGAAATCGGCCAGGTTGAGCGTCACCTTGCCGCCGCCGACTTCATCCAAGACGAACTTGGAGTCGGCAAGCACCTTCGTCGGGCCAACGAACGTGGAGCCCTTCTCTATCTGCACCCTGTTCGCGGCAAGGATGATGTCGCTGGCCTGTATGGTCGCACCACCCTGCACCTGGATGAGGCCAGAACCATTCACCGACAGATTCGGCGTCGTGGCAGTCCCGTTGATGAGCGCGTCCATGTTCTGGATGTTGGCCGTCGACGCGGCAAACGTGCCGCCGACATTCACCACCGCGCCCTGTCCGAAAAACACGCCCGACGGATTGAACAGCCAGACGTTCGCCGAACCGTCGATCGTGCCGAGGATTTGCGACATCCCGCCATCAGATTTGACGAGGTTGAAGAAGGTTCCGTTGTTGAACGTGGCCGTCTCCCCGCCCATGACGTTGAATCTGTTCCATTCGATCGCGCCTACGCCGCCGCCTGCGCTGAACGTTCCGGAGGACACGTCGCCGGAGACTCCCGCCGACTGCCGGAAGATCTCCGCATTGCTCAATGCAGTGCCCGCCGAAAGCGGAATCGCGGATGACGCGACGAGAGCGAACGTCATCAGTAGCGCCACCGCACGCCGCCGCGCCTTGTTGCGGCAGAAGTTCATCACGCTGAAACTGGAGTTGGTGAAGATGTTCTTTTTCATGTTCGTAATCCTTGTCAAATCGTGCCGTTAGAACTGGACCTGGACGGAGAAGTAGACCTCCACGTCGTCATCGTCTCCGTATGCGTTAGCAATCGGGAAAGCCACGTCGCACCGCAGCTGGCTGTACTTCGTCAGGGCCGCGCGCGCTCCGAGGCCGGCCGAGAAAAGGAACTCGTTGTCGTCGTAGCCGGGGGGCAGGTCGTTGAACGCCGTCCAACCATAGTCGGCGAAGCAGAGCATCTGCAAACGGTCAATCGGGGTCTTGTCGGAACGGTCGCCGAACAGCGAGGCGAAACCATCCACCAGAATCGGCGTCCGCAGCTCGGTCGTGCCGTACACGCCGTAGTCGCCTATATACCCGCGGGTGTGGTAGCCGCGCATGGTGTTGTACCCGCCCAGCGAGAGCTTCTCCGTCGGGATCAGGTTGTCCGAAGTGTATTGCCCCTCCAGCTTTGAAAATAGCATCCACTGGTGGAGGTCGCTCTTCCTGGTGTTCTCGTCGTACCAGCCGAAGAGCGGCTGAAGGCGGGCCAGCTGCCAGCGGAGGATCCAATAATGCTCCTCGGCGCCGGTCCACAGCTCCTCAAGGTCGTCTCCGGCGGTAGCCACGTTAAAGACTCCCTGCAGCGTCGCGAAGTTGCGTCCACCCATTGCATCCGGTTTCTTGCCCGTGTAGCTCAACGCGGCGGAAACGGGCATGATGGATACGTCGCGTTTGTCCAGCTTATGGCCAAGGGCCGTATACTGGTCCTCGATGTACCGCCACAACAGGCCTACCGACACCGCCCACAGGTGGCGGTCCGTGTCGTACAGGTACTCGGAATGCTGCAGGCCCGTGAACCAGCCAGTACCTTCGAGGTCGAGGCGCGGAACGATGTCGTCCACGTCGAGGTTAGACCAGCCGCCGTAAAGCGTCGTGTTGCCTCCAAGCCACCACTTGTGCGGGATCATGTAGGATCCGGCCAGGCTCATCAACTCCGCGCCGAAGCTCATTGCCGGGGAGATCGTGAGCACGTCATCGTGCTTCGTAAGGTTTAGGTACTGCAAGGTCAACGACGTCTGCCATTCCTCCACCTCCTCCATGCCGAAGTTGTTCACCTCCCACACCATGTGCAGGGGGATGCTCTCGTATACGGTTAGGTCGAGGTCGGCATACCGGGCGATGCGTTTGTCGTTGCCTTCGCCTTCGATTGGCTTGCGCACGTCGATCGAGGTGTCAATGACCAAATCCGGATGCGAGTTCACGTCGAAAAGAGTGTTGCGGAGAGAGAGGTAGTTGAAGGGGTCGCCAACCTTCAAGTTCCGGAAACGGTACTGTATTTGTTCTTTGGAAAACCATGTGCCATCTTCATCGCCTTCGCCGAATTTGACTTTCACCGCCCCCAAGCGGCCCTCATCGACCAGCACGCCCACCGTCTGCGTCCCCTTGGAGTAAAAGGCGTTATTCCGGGCCGGCCAGAACCGAACAAGGTAATAGCCGGACTTGAGTAGTATCTGGCGCACCTCCGACATCGCCTCCTTCACCTGACCCCGCGTCTTCGGTTTGCCGTCGTTCAGCAACATTAGGAAGGCCTCTGCCAGACCAGCGTCTTGAGCCAGTTCCTCCCCTGTCGACAATTTCGTGCCCTTCGGCAGCTTCACGGTGCTGGCAAAGTTCGTCGCGCCATAGAAGCGAATGTCCGTAATCGGCCCAAGCACCTTGCCGTCTTCCTTGCTCACCACAGCCTCCTTCTGCGGTGATGCCGACAGCTGCGGCACCTTTCGCTCCCTGTTGGCTGGCGCGGGCATCAAAGCCCTCCGCTCGGCATCGCGCATCACGCCGCCGGTACCGGCCATCGGTTCCAGACCTTCTTGGGCAACGGCAAGGCATGAGGAGAGCAAAACTCCCGCCATGCTCACTGCATACAAGCCCATACTTCCAAGCATTTTATGCATAGGTTCTCTCTTTTGACTTTTACGGCTAACGGTGATAGTTTACAATAACATCTTGCAGATGGCAAGATGGAAATCGCATTTTTCTGGTTTTGGTTTTTTGAGTTTTCAGAATTTTTAGAATCCTGAAAACTCAAAGGTCAATGCCAACCATGCGCGCCTGTTCAACAAACGACGGCCTTGCAAGCTCCTCAAATCGCCCAGAGACCTTGCCGTCGGGCGCAATCGATTCCGTAGTCCAGCGCCGAAGCTCGCGAACACGGTATTCATTGTTCTCCAAAGGCAGGACCTCGGCTATCGACACGACCTTGCGCGAACCATCCGAAAGACGCGCCGTGTGGACGACGGCGCCAATGGCGCTCGCCACCTGCGCGCGAAGCGCCTGAAGAGGCACGTCGATGCCGCTCAGCAAGGCGCACGTCTCAATGCGCCGCAGACAGTCGATCGGCGAGTTGGCGTGGATGGTGCTCATCGACCCCGCATGGCCGGTGTTGAGCGCCTGCAGGAGGTCCAGCGCCTCGCCACCGCGGATTTCGCCGATCACGATGCGGTCAGGACGAAGACGCAAAGCCGAGCGGATGAGGTCGCGGATCGTCACTTCGCCCTGGCCGTTTTTGTCGGCCTTGCGCGTCTCAAACGGCACCACATGCCGCTGCTGGAGCTGGAGCTCCGTCGCGTCCTCGATCACAAGCACGCGCTCCCCGTCTGGGATGAACGCGCTTAGCGCATTCAGCACGCTCGTCTTGCCGCTAGAGGTCGACCCCGATACGATGACGTTCTTGTGCAGCAGCACCAGCGCGCGCAGCAGATTCACCGTATCTGCGTCCACGCTGCCGAACTCCTGCATTTTTGCAATCGTCAGCGTGTCCTTCTTGAACTTGCGTATGGCTATAACCGTGCCAATGCGGCTCAACGGCGGGATTACGGCATGAACGCGGCTACCGTCCGGCAAGCGTGCGTCAAGCCGCGGATGCATCTCGTCAAGGATACGCCCCACCGATTTTGCGATGTTCGCCGCAGCCGCACGCAGTGCCGGTTCGCTGACGAACCGGACGGGGACCTCTACCAGACGCCCCGCACGTTCTATGTAGACCTGTTCCGGCCCGTTAATGAGAATCTCCGATACGGAGTCGTCCTCAAGGAAATCCTTGACCGGCATAAGAAACAGCGTGAGAAACGAATTTTTGTTTTCCATGGTGGTTCCTTGTTTATGGCGTCCCTGTAAGGGCAATTTGAAAAATGACTCCACTAATTTTACTAGGTCTTTGCCTGTTCCTCGGCGGCGGAAACCTCGCCGAGCGTCTTCGTGCCAGAGAGGAGCGCCACGACCTGCTGCTGGACCTCCGCGAGGTTCTCGAGGCGCAAACGCGGGTCGAGCACGACGAACGACTCGCCCGTGCGGCGGTGTTCGTACACGCGGAGAATCGTGTGGTCCTCCTGCTCGCGCGCGTCGCGCTCGATGAGGATCTTCGATCGCTCGAGCATGACGGCGAGCACGTACACGACGTTCTTCATCGCCGGATCCTCGAGCGCGATCAGGTGGCGCAAGAGGTCGTCCGCTGTCTCCTTCTTGAGCGGTTCCTTCTTCGCGTCGGGCGGCGGCGGGGCGAGGTACACGCCTTCCCACGAGCTGAACGGCTCCCAGTCGCGTGGGGCGGCCTTCCAACACTCGGGATGGCAGTCCAGACGTTCGTAGCCATCCGTCAGCTCTTTCAGGACTGAAATCACCGGTGCCTTGTCGACCAGCGGCTTTGTGCAGATGGAGCAGACGTGTCCACGGCTCCTGATGTTCCATTCCTGCGCCATATATTATTCCTTACTCCGTAATCACGTTGAGATCGGGGAAAATCGCCCGGTAGACCGCGCCGCGCCGCGTGATGATGCCGTCATAGCAACAGGCAAGCGTGCCGAGGAGACAGGGAACGAACTGGAACTCCTGTCCACCTAAGGCCTTCACGCGTCGATAATAGCGCGACCATGCGCGGTAGACGAGCGGCCCCGTCTCCCGCACGTTCTGGTGGGAGAGGACGACACCGATCTGTCCCAGGAATTCGTCCTGCAACGACCGCTTGCCGTCAAACGCCGGCGCAAGCTCGAAATAGGAGATCAAGGAAATGTGGAGCGACGCATCCGAATAGCGGTCCAGCAATGCGGCGGACGACGCCCCGTATTCGGGATCGTTCTCCAGGATGTCCAGGAGAATCGGCGTATCGACAACGTAAGCAGCCCTCGTCATTTCGCCCCCTCCTGCGGAACCTCGAGGCCCGTATCATCCACGCCGCGCAGCCAGTCTGCCGTCCGGCGCGTCTTGCGGAAGCGGGCGGCGAACCCGAGCGCCGCCTGCGCGCCACCCTTTCGGGGCGCGCGAACGGGCGACAGGGTCGCAGTGCCGTTCTCAGCGTCGAGCGTCCACGCAATCCGGCTGCTGGGGGTCAACCCCAAGGCGTTGCGGATGGAGATTGGAACCGAGACCTGTCCGCGCTCGGACATTCGGCTGATAAACGTTCCCTTCATGCTTCCCTCTTTTTCTTGAGCCCCCCCGCGAATGCGGCGATGCGCGCGGCGGCCTCCTGGATTTTTTCGTACGAAGTCGCGTAGCTGAAACGCACGAAGCCCTCGCCGCAGGCGCCGAACGCCGAGCCCGGCACGCAGGCGACGGACTTCTCCTCCAAAAGGCGGACGGCAAATTCCTGCGAGGTGAGCCCCGTGGAACGGATGTCGGTGAAAAGGTAGAACGCGCCGGCGGGAAGGAGCGTCTTCAACCCCGCCGCGTTGAGCACGCCGACGAGGAAGTCGCGGCGGCGGCGGTACTCGGCGCGCATGCGCGCCACGTCCTCGTCGCCATGCTCCATCGCCTCCACGCCTGCGGCCTGCGAAAGCGTAGGCGCGCTCATGATCCCGTACTGGTGGATCTTCATCATCGCGTCCACCACGTCGTGCGGACCGCAGGCATAGCCGAGACGGTAACCCGTCATCGCCCACGACTTCGAGAATCCGTTCAGGAGCACGAGGTTGTCTTTCAGCTCCGGGAGAGAGGCAAAACTCGTAGGCTTGGCGGATGCGCCCTTCGGGGGGTAGATCAGTTCGGAATAGACCTCGTCCGCAAGGAGCAGCAGATCGTGCTTCAACACGAACTTCGCGATTGCCTTCATGTCCGCGCGGGAGAGCGTGGCACCCGTGGGGTTGCAGGGGAAGTTGAGGAGAAGCGCCTTCGTGCGCGGCGTGACCTTCCGCTCCAGGTCGGCCACGGTGAGACGGAAGGCATCCTCCATGCGCGTCTCCACCGCGACGGGCGTACCATGCGCGAGGCGGATCGTGGCGGCGTAGCTCACGAAGCAGGGTTCGTGGTAGAGGATCTCGTCGCCGGGCGTGGTGATGGCGCGAATGGCGAGGTCGATCGCCTCCGAGACGCCGACCGTCACGAGAATCTGGCGGCGCCAGTCGAACGGGGCGTTGAAGCGGCGTTTCAGGTAGGCGGCGATGGCCTGCCGCAGCTCGGGCGTGCCGAGGTTGGAGGTGTAGTGCGTCTGGCCGTTCTCGAGGGCGGTCACGGCCGCGCGGGAAACGTGCCAAGGCGTGTCGAAGTCCGGCTCGCCGACGCCCAGCGAAATCACGTCCTTCCGCTGGGCGACGATGTCGAAGAACGCGCGGATGCCGCTTTTGGGCAGCTCCGCAACGTGGGGTGCGATGAACGTTCTGCGCATTCCGGACCGTTTCCTGAATCAGACGACGGGGAGGCGGCGGTCCGGCGCGAAGTCCGCGAGCAGGCCCTTGGCCTTGTACGTCTTGAGCATGAAGTGCGTGGCCGTGGAGAGCACGCCCTCGATGGTCGAGAGCTGTCCGCTCACGAACAGGGCCACCTCCTGCAGCGACGCGCCGTTCACGAACACGAGCAGGTCGTACGCGCCGCTCATGAGGAAGCAGGCTTCCACCTGCGGGAACTTCGCGATCTTCTGCGCGATCTTCGCGAAACCCGTGTCCTTCGCCGGGGTGATCTTCAGCTCGATCACCGCCGTCACGTTTTGCTGTGTCTTCTTCGCCATTTCGTCCTCCCTTTTCACTTCGTTCGTCACTCGCCGAAGAACGCCTCGTAGAGGGCGCGCACGGCGCGGTCGTGGTCGGCGGACCTGATGCCGATCATGAACGACACTTCGCTCGCGCCCTGGTTGACCATGGAGATGTTGATGCCGGCGCGGGCGAGCGCCGTGGTGGCGCGCGCGAGCATGCCGGCCGAGTAGCACATGCCCTCGCCGACGACCATCAGGATCGCGTAGTCGTGCGACACGATCACGCTGTCGGGGTTGAGCTCGCGCTTGATGCGCGCGATGGTCCTCTTCTCCAGCGCGGGGTCGAACTTCTCGCAGCGGATGATCACGGAGATCGAGTCGATGCCGCTCGGCGTGTGCTCGTAGCTCACGCCCTCCTCCTCGAGGATGGCGAGCAACTTGCGCGTGAAGCCGATCTGGCGGTTCATCAGGTACTTGTCAATGATGATGTTGGTGAAGCCGTTCGCGGCGGCGATGCCCGTCACGGTACCCGGCATCACGCGACGCGTCTGCACGATCATCGTGCCAGGCTCGTTGGGATGGTTCGTGTTGCGCACGTTGATCGGGATGCGCGCCTGCACGGCGGGGAAGATCGCCTCGTCGTTGAACACGCCGAAACCGGCGTAGGAGAGCTCGCGCATTTCGCGGTAGGTCATCGTGTCGATGCCCGTCTTCACCTCGGGCACGAGGCGGGGGTCGACGGGGTAGACGCTGTCCACGTCGGTGAAGTTCTCGTACACGTC
>CAMKJU010000164.1 GCA_946413265.1 uncultured Lentisphaerota bacterium | reverse complement strand
CATACTTACGCTCGTTCATAAACACTCCCTTCGTTGCGGCTCGCGTGGACGCTCGCACCCCTGCTAGGGCATCCGCTTCGCGGACGGCCTACGGCCGGGGGATACCACCCGTTGTTGGCAAAACGACAGGAAAGCACACACAAAAAGGCTGCGGATGCCGCCTTTGCGTCGTCGCAATTGATGCAATCTGTCATGCTTTTCATCATCGTTCTTTGCCTCCTTCCTGTTCAAGTGCATAGTTCACCTAAAAGAAAGTGACGTCATTCTATCATATTTTACGGTTGTAAGTCAATCGCCTTAAATCGCAAAATGCGAAAGGGGGCCGCTGTCGGAATCCTACATCATTCTCGTTCTACCTTCTCCACGATCAGCGCAAAGCCGCCGCGGGCGGCGGCATCGACGGAAAGCACGTCGCCCGATTTCATGCGCCGTGCCGAAACGGCGACTTTGCCCAGTCCCTCCGTAAGGGCGGGATCGGCGTCCATGAAGATGCGCACGTCGAGGTCGCCTTCTCCGACGAAATCGAGCAGGATAGAGAAATTGCGCCGCACAAGCCCGTTCAGTCCGCCGACGAACCACTTCTCGCCGACCCGCCGCGCGACAACGGCGTATTCGCCGATCTTCCCCTGGAGGAAGCGCGTCTCGTCAAACGCGCACGGAATCTCGCGCCAGAAATCAAGCGCGGGGTCTTTCTCGTTTATCTGTTCCGGACGCGAATACCAGAACAGGAACTGCCAGCCGCTCGTGTACACGCAGGGCAGGGCGAGCTGATGGGCGAGCGTGTTCTTCACCCGCGCCTGATTCCAGCACGGCGTGTAGTCACCCGGGCCGTCCAAAAAGCGCGTGAACGGGAGCGCGCAGTCGTGCGCGGCGTTCGGCATTTCCTCGTTGCCGCAGATGCCCTCCACCGTCATCACGTTCGGATACGTCTTCTGGATGCCCGTGAGACGGTACTCGTCGTGGATGTCGACCATGAGTTTCCGCTTCGCGGCGGCCTCAATCGCCTCGGTCGCCCATTTGCGCCACGACTGGTCGCCCACGTGCAGGAATCCGTACTTGATTCCCTTGACGCCCCACGAAGCGAGCAGGTCGAGAATCGCGTCGCGGTTCTTCTTGAGCGGGTCGCGGTTCACGTAGAGGATCACTCCCACGCCCTTGCGCGTCGCGTAGTCGATGATTGGCTTCACGTACGCGTTTGGCTTCATGGGATCGCCCGAGCGTTCTGGGCCGTACCATCCGGCGTCCAGCTCGATGTACGGGATGGCGTTGCGGACCGCGAAGTCCACGCAGTCCTTTCCGCACGCCTCGTTCAGCTTCGCGACGCGAAGGACCTTCCCCGGCTTGATCCAGGACGTATCTGCGATGCGCGACGGCGCGTTGAGCGCGTCCATGAAGCGTGGCTGCTCGTTCGCGAGCGCCACGCAGTCCTTTGCGCAGTGGACGTACCGCCAAGGGGTGACGTATGGCAGCGCAACCGTGGCGGGGCCTTCAAGGACGGTCTTGACCTCGCCGGGCTTTCCGCCCGAGGCGAAGCGAATCCGCGCGTAGTCGATCACCCCCGCGTCGCCGAGTGCGGCCACCCAGCCGTTCCCCTCGACGACAAGCGGACTCTCCGCCGTTCCGGGATAGGTGCGCCAGTAGTTCTGGGTGTGTCCCTTGCCGGCGGCGATGGCCGCCGCGCCGGGCATCGGTTTCGTCGTGGCGATGGTCGAGAGCGTCTTGGGGATGTACTCGCCCTGCGCATGGCTCACCGGCCAGCAGCGGAAGTCCGCGCCAAAGTCGAACGTCCATTCCTCCCTCTCGATGGTCCGCTCGCCCGTGCCGGTGAAACGCACGCGCCACGCGACGCCGCCGGTCAAGTTGGTCGTCTCGAGAACCGCTCCCGCGCCATAGTCCGGCGGTGTGACGGTGCAGACGGCGGATCCGTCAGGCGCAGCCACGCGAAACGTCGCGGCGGACGCCGCGAGCGAGATGGTTGCAACTAGCAGTACGATTTGCTTTCTCATAATTCTGTCTCTTTTCGTTCGTCCTGTCCTTTCAGACTTCGCGGAGAAGTATATCACTTTCCCCGCTCCTGCCACAATTCCCCAATTCGGGGGATGATTGACTGGGGCGCATCTGCGTTTTTCACCCATGCGTTTTGAGATTGGAAACAACCAGAACAACTGGTAAAAACAACTTTGAGAGAGGTGCGCGGGCTAACTCGCCCGCGCTTTTTCTGCCTTCCTCCACCGGATTCGGCACGCTCCACAACATTCTTGGAATGATTCTCGGCGAAACGAAGGAGGTGCCCGACCAAGCCGAGAAGGGCGTGCCGGAAGACTACGATCTGATCATTGCAGACTACGCAAAGGACACGAAAGCCCAGCTCGGCATGGCCGAGTAGAACGCTTTGCCGCCATCTTGACGGCGGAACGGTGGGGCAAAATCGGTTTTGCCACTCGTTGCCGCGACTACCTGACGATGACCATGAGGCCCATAGGTGTCTTTAGGTACAGGACTCCGCGGCCGTCCTCGGTATTGGATACGAGACAGCGATTGCCGACCAACGGATCGTAGAGGTTCCACGTCACATTTGCGGGAAGCGACGGCACGGAGAGAATCGGCATCTTCCTCGCCGCTTTTCCATCCGCTTTCGATATCGCCGAGGCGTCGATGGTAATCGTGCCGGAGGCGGAGAACGCCGTCGTCACGTTTTGCACCGCGTTCGTGCCGGTCATCTTGATGGTCGCGCCGTCGGCGAGCGTCAGGCGCGGAATCTCGTTGCCTGCCGTGAGCGTGCCCGTTACCTTGAGCGTTCCGCCGCCGAGAATCGTGCCGTTGTTCACGAAGTTGCTCACCACGACTGTATTGCCGACATCGCACTTGCCGCCCTCTCCGACGCTGATTCCCCAGTCCGTGCCGTGCGAACCGTTGTACACGACGAGGTATCCGCCATTTCCGATGGCGACCGTGCCAGCGCCGAGGACTGTGGTATTGCACATCCAGAACTTGTTCGTGCCGACGAGCGTGAGCGTGTTGCCGTTCAACTCCAAGCGCGATTCGGCATAATTCGGCGCAAGCAGGCCGAACGTCCCAACCGCTTTCGCCGATGCACTGCCCGTCAAAATCAGCTGCACCATCTGCATTTTGCCGCTGCCGATGTCCGCACCCGTGTTGGCAACCATGGCGTTGCCGGCGAGGCGGACGCTCGTGCTCACGTCAGGCTGGCCGTTGAAGTCGAACGTCGCGCCGCTCTTGACATCGACGAGTTGGTTCGCCCGTGGATTATCTTCCGTGATCAAGGAGTAAACGTTGCCGCCCGGCACAAGCAACCTGCTCTGCACCTTGAGCGTGCCTGCATTCACCGTATAGACGCTCTTCGAGGCATCATTGAACGGTACGGCAACGGTCTTCGCACCACGCTTCACCACGTCGCCGTTTCCGTAGTAGTTTGCGGCAATCGTGGCGTCAACCGTTCCGAGGATGTCGATCGTGCCGTTGTTGGTGATGGAGTTCGCGGTCACGCTGTGGTCTGTACGGAGCGTCGTTCCCGCGCCGACGGTGATCTTGG
Source organism: uncultured Lentisphaerota bacterium (assembly GCA_946413265.1). Lineage (GTDB taxonomy): Bacteria > Verrucomicrobiota > Kiritimatiellia > RFP12 > UBA1067 > RUG572. Next base: position 5,180 of record CAMKJU010000164.1, on the reverse strand, counting down.
ATGAATTGTCGTTCCATGCGGCATGGCGGAGATCGACCGCGCCATCCTCGATGATGAGCGCGCCACTGCCGGAAACTAGAAGATTGTGCGTCCAAAGCCACAACGTTCCCGCGCCCTTCTTGGTAAGGACGTGCGTGCCGAGGTCGAGCTGGCCAGCCCACAGGAAATTGTCGTTGTCGCTGTCCGAGACGATGCCGAGGTCCTCGCCCGACGCGCCGATCGTCGCATTCCCCGCGAGGACAAGCCCCGTCGCCTGCCACGGAATGCCGCGCCCCACCTGCGTCGCCGACGTACCGATGTTGAGCGCGGAGCCGAGGTTGACGAAAGGCCCCGGCGCATTTGAACCACCCGTAGCAACGCCATTCCCGGCAATTACATAGACGTACCCCATGTAGTTCTGCCCGTTGAGATCGACCATGCCGCCATCCTCCACGCGCACATAGCCGATGCGGGCCTTGTTGTAGCTCTCAAACAGCCCGAACGGCCCGGTGGCTTGGCGCTGGTGCCCCGCCCTGTTCGCATACGTCCCGCCCGGAACGGCGACCGCACCAGACTTCACCACGGTTCCGCCGCCGAACGAGCTTGCCGACGACGTGAACGTCACGCGCCCCGAGGCGACTTCCACGCCGCCCGCGCCGCGTATCAGGCTCGACACCGTCGCGTCGCCCGCGTAAACCGCCCGTGCGCCCGCGCCAAGCGAAACCGTCGCCACGGACGCCAGCGCCGACGGCAATTCCGTCCGGACAGTCTCGCCCAGCGCAAGTTCGCCGACCGCGACAGACACACCGCCCGCGACCGCAAGCGAGTTGGTCGAAGCGCCGTCGCCGCGTCCGTTTTCGATGATCAGCTTCCCGATGTTCACGTTCTCGTCGAACGTCAGGACGGGGTTGTTGCCCGTCACCTTCACGCGCACCGTCATCGCGGCGTCGTTCAGCGGAACGCCGCCCGTGAACTCGCTCCAGCTGCGGTTTGCGTCCAGCGTAAACTCCCGTTCCGGCGTCTCCACTGTCGCCGTCAAGCCGTAGATGCCGTATGAGCCGCCTGATGTACTCGTTGCAATGCCGATGTTGTTGTTGGAAGTATAGGTTCCGTCCGTGCGGCGCATGCGGTGACCAAGAAACAAGTCAGGTGTCGTGAGCTCGTAGGTACCCTTGATTGCCTTTCCGTAGATGACGCCGTCATTCTCCGTGAACTCGGCGACAACGCACTTGATATATCCGTCGTCATACGCCTGGAACTCGACGATGATCGACGTCACGTCCCCTTGCGCGTTCCTCGTGATGTTTCTGTTGTAGCCATAGATTTCGTCGATGGATGGCATCATCGCAGAACCCGCAGTATGGGCGGCGAACGTTGCGCCGGCAAGGTCGTTCAGCGTGAGGGGATGCTCCGGGTCTCCGCTCGTCCAGAGCGGCACCGCTGACGTTCGCAAAAAGCCCGAATAACCGCGCAGTCCGTAGAGGTCGTAGTTGCCGCTTGATTGCTTGAGCGATATGCCTCCGTTTGCGTCCATTGCGAAGAACTGGGTGAAGCGGTCACTGTTGCTGTTCCTGTACCGGCTGGCGTTTTTCCTGACGAACACGCCGCCCGTTCCGTTCGTGAACTCGACGATGACGGCCTTCGTGTGGGCATTCACGCCGGTATTATCCCAAATCGCGAACTGCGTGACGATCTTGTCCGCATGGCCATTGGCATCGCGGTGGATGGCCTTTCGCGCATCCATCGTCGAGGCCGGATGCGAGACCGCGCCGCTTTTGACGTATCCGGTGAACACGTAGTTCGTGATGTCGTCAAGCGTGATGCCTGGGAAGGCGAGCGTGGCGGTGGCCGTCACCATCGTGCTGGAGCCCGGATTGGCCTCGTTGTACGTGCCGTACACGAGCTCGCCGCTCTCGGCCGAGTATTTGGTCGTCGCCGCCTGCACCGTAGAGGCTATCGCCGCAACGCAGATCACCGCCACGAAAGCCATCCTGTTTCTCATGCTCATTGCTGTTTCTCCTTTTGTTTAAGGATTAAAAGGCTGCGCCCAGAACGTGCAAGATAGCACGACGCGGCATCGTTACCGATGCCGTTCCATGCCTCTTCAATGGCGTCATTTGCGATTTACCGTTCAACGTCGTTGGTCTCCCAAAGAAGATGGGTGGTATGATAGCACATCCTGCTATGATTCGTCAATCCCCACGCGCGGCGTTTTCTAGGCGGAAAATTTAGGACTGTTGGATTTTTTATTTTCCCTCTTGCACCACGTTCTTAAGTCTGATACAATGTCTGCCGATGTCAACCCTAGATGGGTTGGGGTCGTTTCGATGCGAGGGATGTTCTTCGCCTTAAGTGACGGGAGTAATCCCGTCACTTATGCTTATAAGAATGCGATACCGAGGAACGGATGAAGGAAAAACTCGAACGGCAGATGCACGAATTCATCTTGGGCGCAAGTTCTGTCATTGACGGCTTTTCACGTGTAAAAGTCTATTACGATTGCGGGCAGACATACATAACGCATCTTCTGCACAAGGGGTTTGACGAACTCAAAATCCCCATCGTCGAGTTTGCGCAGTCCGTTAAACCACGTCACTACAAGTTATTCCAAGTGGCCGATTTGATCTGCACATTACGTTTGCTGGCGGCGAAACTCGAGACCGAGGGGCGGCTCTCTCCAAGCGAATTCAGGTTCTTTGGCGGCATCAAGGCTTTTAAACACAACGTGCTCCGTCGGATAAAACCCAAAGAAATATGAATCGCCGTGCTTGCCGTCCTCGGCGAGCCGCCCGCCCCACTGGTACAACGCGCTGCCAGCGCGTTGACGCATTGGGTTATTTGACCAAACATACCCAAGGGTAATAGATCTGCCGCCCATCGAGTCCGAGATCGCATAGTCCTTGATCTCGTCGATTGTCACGCCCGGCCACACGAGCATCGGAGAATCCGACGGAACGAACTTCGCGAGCTGCAGGGTTCCAGCGCCGTACGAGGTTGACGACCAAGTGGTGGCTAAGGTCATAAGCGCCTTGTAGTTCTTGTACGTGACAGTCCCATCCGCCGCAACGTCCATGAAATCCGTGGTATCGGCAGTGCCTTTGTTCGCGTAAAGCGCCTTCAGCGCCTTCACGTAAACGCCGTCCTCGCCGTCCGTGAACTCCACGCACACGGCCTTCGTCTCGTTGTCGACGATACAGAAATCGCCGAATATCTTCTGTACCGAGTCGGCCGACGGGTAGTACCTGATGTTGTACAGAGGGACAAGATGCTTGTTTGCAACGTGTCCGCCAAACATGAACGCAAACATGTCGTATCCGTCATCGAGCTTCGCCTTCAGCTGCGCGAGCGTAAGTCCCTTGAACGCCAGCTTCGTTGATGAAGTCGTGGCGGTCACGTTTGTGGGGTTCACCGGATTGTAGTTGCCCATCGACCAAACGGGCTGCGCGTACCGAGCCGCACCCGCCCACGACGGCAAGGCCGCCGCCACGCATATTGCCACAATCACAGCACGAATCATCTTTGTTTCCATGCTCGATTCCTTTCTGGCCTTTGTTTAAGATTGGGTGTGGACCTCTTGCTGTTGTACGCTTGCTGTCGTGCGCGAAATGACAGCAAGCGTACGACAACAAGATGTGCGCAGCGTCGTTTCCGAAGCCGTTTCATACCTTCGTCCTGGCGTCATTTGCGATTTACCGTTCACTGTCGCTGGGCTCCCAATGAAAGATGGTTGGTATGTTAGCACATCCATCCGTGATTCGTCAATCCCCCGGGGAACGAAACGGTGAGGCGAGCCGCCCGCCCTACGGGCATTTGCCCGTTGCCGTGGACGGGTTTGTCAATGTTCAAGGAGGAATACTGCCGTGGAATACTTCGGCAGCTTCCACGTGAAGCGGTCGGCGTTTTCGGCAACCGGCTTCTCCGTGGTGATTTCGGTGATTTTCCGCGCCCTGCGCGGCAGCGCGATTTCGTAGTCGCCCGGCTCGCGCGTGTGGAGCATGAGCCACGCGGAGTTTGCCGAAAGGACGACGTCGGAATCCGTATAGACGTGGACGCCCGCCGCCTTGTAGATGGCGCGCAGCTCGTCCGCGCTCTTCATCTTCAACGTCTCATACGTCTCCCCGCCGGTGAGGCGCTTCACGCGCTCCCACGAAAGCGCGGTCTGGCTCGCGTAGGCGGGCGCATGGAAGAAGACGAGCGTGCGTCCCTGCTCCTTCAGCTTGAGCGCAAGCGCGTACTGTTCGTCGGAGAGGTACTGGCAGTCAAGGAACGCGACGACCTTCGCCTTGCCCTTCACGACGGCGTCGAGGTCTTCGGCCAGATACCAGTCGAACGGTGCGCCGGCACGGTAGAACTCGCCCATCTGCTTGACATACAACTTCTCAGTCACGGTGTCGGCGAACTTGCCGCCATGTCCGGTATAGAATCCGCTTTGCGGCTGCGAGACGACTGCGACCTCCGAATGATGCGAGCGGTCGTGCCGGAGCGCGACCTCCGCCCACTTCCTCATGCGCCCCACGGCATCGACCAGCTGCGGATCGCGAAAGGTCCCGCGCGTGAGATCCATGTACCAGAGCCCCGTACCGTGCGTGACGGTCATGCCGAACTCGCGGTAGAGGAGCGCAAGCGACTCCTCCATCGTGTTCACGGTGCAGCGGCGGTCGGGACGCTTTTTCCGTTTTTCGAGGTGCGTCATGTCGTCGCCCTCGTCGATGAAGAACTTGCCGTGCAGCGCCGCGCTCGCGAGGTACTGGCGCTGCATGCCGTCCTCGCCTAGCCTGCGGCGCCTGTACGAGTGTGGCGCGGAGAGCATGTCGAGGTTCTTGGAGAGGTACATCTTGGCCGTGCCGCGGTGGTCGTTCTCGTTAGCCCACGTATCCTCAGCCACATAGCCGTAGAACGCAAGCGTGGGAAGAGCGCCCTTCGCCTCGTCTTTCACGATGCCGCAGTAGTGGTCGATCATCTCCACCGTCACCTCGTTGCAGCATTCGAGGTAGTCCAGCACGCGGCGTCCCTTCGCCGGATCGCGCCACCCGTCTTGGTTTTTGCACCGTTCCTCTTTGCCGGGCAGCGCAACGGACGCGAAATCAGCCTTCGGGTCCTTGAACGCCTCGCGGAGACGACCGACGTCGTTGCCATATTTTCTGCGAAGATAGAGCACGAACGCCTGCCGCATCGGCTCGGAGAGGTCTCCCCAGGCGCTG